>NZ_JBMAMH010000002.1:0-360884 GCF_058148645.1 Flexivirga sp. YIM B11880 | reverse complement strand
CGGGCCGACCGTCACCACCGTCACCTCACCCTCGGTGGCCTCCACGATCTTCAACGCCGCCTCCACCGCATACTCATCCAGCTCCGACAACAAACCATCCACACTCGAACGATCCGTCGTGTTATCCGCACTGAACGTGCGATCCGCCTGGGCATCCGGCACATACTTCACACAGACCACGATATTCATCAGGCGATCTCTCCTCAGGCTGACTTGCGACACCGCCGGCTCGGACCACGACGTGGTCACGCCGAAACTCGTGCACAGCATTTCAGCCGGGAGCAGGGCTGCAGGATGCCAGGTACACATCACCGCGATAGATGCCACCGCGATGAGGCGCATGGACGCCCCTGGTCCAGATCTACGCTGTCGACGTGGCCATCACTGTCGCGGATCTGCTGGAGCTGCCGCACCTGCGCATGCGACTGTTCTGCGGCTCCGGCGGCATGACGCGCGCGGTCTCCTGGACACACGTCTCCGACCTCCCGGAGCCCTGGCGCTGGCTCACCGGCGGCGAACTGCTGCTGACCAACGGCATGTCCTTCCCCACCGACGGCCCGGGCCAGCAAGCGCTGATCGAGCATCTGGTCGAAGCCGGGGCGAGCGCACTCGCCGTCGGGGAGCAGATGTACTGCCCGGAGCTGACCGACGACTTGGTCGCCGCCAGTGAGCGGCTCGGCCTGAGCGTGCTGCTCGTGGAGTATCCGACGCCGTTCGTGGCCATCTCCCGGGCGGTCGCGGCCGCGAATCTGTTGGAAGAGTCCGATCGGCTGGTGCGGACCGAGCGGATCTACCGCACCGTGCAACACCTGGTCGTCGGGGACGCGGAACGTTCGCTACTCAGCGCTCCCCTTTCCCAGCTGCTCGGCTGCGACCTGCACATCTGCCACTGGGAGACCGGCGAGCCGTGGTATCCCCAGGCGCCCCGGTTCGACCAGATCCTGCGGGCGGCGCTGCGAGACCTTGCTTCCGGCGCCGCGTCGGTCCGCGCCGGAGCCCTCGTGCAGCTGCTCGACGACGGCCGGGAACTGCGGCTGGTCGACATACCGACGATGCCGGCGGCGCGGCTGGCGCTGGTCTCCTCGAGGCCCGGTGCGATCGACGCGATCCTGATGCAGCACGCGGTCACGGTCATCGCACTGGAGCTGTCGCAATCGCTGGTGGCGCTGGAGAACGCACGGCGGCTCGGCGCCGAAGTCCTCGTCCACTCGATGGACGGACGGATCAGTGCACGCGCTGGCCGCAGCCAGTTGCACAAGATCGGCGTGGAGATCGATGAGGCCCGCTTGCTGTCCGTGGTCGCCGACGACCGACTCCGGCTCCACGACACGCACATTTCCCTGTGGCGCCACGGCATCCGCAATGCATCGGTCTATCGCTCCGATGCACTGCACCTGCTGGTCAACGACCCGGACGGAGCGGTCGAGGTGTTGCGTGCCGACCTCGGGACCGACGCCGCGATCGGGGTGAGCGCACCTGTCCGAAGCACCGATCGCGTCCCCGAAGCGATGCGCGAAGCGACCTGGTCCGCACGCATCGCCGCGCGCGAACAGATCAAACAGTTCACGTATGGCGATCCCACGCCGTTCAGCGGACTGGGCGACATCGACCAGGCGACTGCTCTGGTCGCACGGGTATTGGGCCCCTTGCTGGACTACGAGCAACAGCAGTCGACCCCGCTGCTGGAGACGCTCTCGACCTACCTGGACAACCAGCGGTCCTGGTCGCGGACCGCCGAGGCGCTGCGCGTGCACCGCCAGACGGTGCTCTACCGCGTGCACAAGGCGGAGGAGATCACCGGCCTCGACATCAACGACACCGGCCATCTCGCCCAGCTGTGGCTCGCTGTCCAAGCGCATCGCCTGCTCGTCTCGCACAACGGCTGACAGCCTTCCTGCGTTGTGCGATCGCACAAGGCACACCCCACGGAATGTTGCACCCCGGACGCTGCGCGCAACGCACCTCCGGCGGGAGGCTGAATCCAGTCCGCGGGAACGCTCGCACCAACCGAGAAGGATCCGATCCGATGGCTGCTCAAGACATTTCGAGCCCCGATGTCCTGATCATCGGTGCCGGCCCAGCCGGCGGCGTCACCGCGCTGGAGCTGGCGAGTCGCGGATTCACGGTCGTCTGCCTGGAGCAGGGCGACTGGAACCTGCCCGACGACTTCACCGGCAACAAGGCCGAGTGGGAACTTGCCCGGCTCAAGCAATGGCATCCCAGCCCGAATCGCCGAGGGCGTGACACCGACTACCCGATCAACGCGGACAACAGCCCGATGGAACCGTTGCTGTTCAACGGAGTCGGTGGCAGCACGATCCTGTTCTCCGGGCACTGGGTCCGCGCGATGCCGTCGGACTTCAAGGTGCGCACCCTCGACGGCGTCGCCGACGACTGGCCGTTCGGCTATGAGGAGCTGCGCCCCTTCTACGACGAGGTCACCAATCACATCGGCGCGTCGGGACTTCAGGGCGACCCGGCCTATCCGGACGAGCACACCTTCCCACTGCCACCGCTGCCGATCGGCAAATACGGTCTGCGCGCCGCCCAGGGCATGGACAAACTCGGCTGGCACTGGTGGCCGGCGCCCAACGCGATCGCGTCGCGGCCGTTCCGCAACCGCCCCGGGTGTCAGCGTTATGGAGCCTGCGAGTCGGGTTGCCCGGCCGGTGCCAAGGCCAGTGCCGACTTCACCCACTGGCAGGACGCAGTCGCCGCAGGAGCCGTGCTGATCACCCGCGCCCGGGTGAGTCGCCTGACGCTGAACGAACAAGGCCTGGTCTCCGGCGCGGAGTATGTCGACAAGGACGGCGTGTGGCACCACCAGCCCGCCGGAGTCACGATCATGGCAGCGAACGGTGTCGGCACCCCGCGCATCCTGCTCAACTCCGCCGACGCGAATCACCCTGATGGAATCGCGAATTCGTCAGGACTCGTCGGCAAGCGGCTGATGATCCATCCCTATGCGTCCGTCTACGGCGCGTATGACGAAGACCTCGAGAGCCACCTCGGGCCGGCCGGCCAGGCGTTGCAGTCGTTGCAGTTCTACGAGACCGACGAGTCGCGCGGCTTCGTGCGCGGCGGCAAGTGGAACCTCATGCCGACGCCGGGCCCGCTGAATCGGGTGCTCTGGGAGCCCGGCACCGACTGGCGCGCGGGTTTCGGTGCCAACTTCGCCACCCGGCTGGGCAACTTCGGCCGTTATCTGGAGTGGGGCATCACCACCGAGGACCTGCCGGACGAGAAGAACGAGGTCGTGCTCGACCCCGAGCTCACCGACTCGGACGGCATCCCGGCGGCCAAGCTCAACTACTCGATCGGCGAGAACAACCAGAAGCTGCTCGACTTCCACATCGCCCGGGCGGTCGAGGCACACGAGGCCGCCGGCGCGGTGGACATCCAGGTGGTGCCGGTGGTGCGGGACAGCGGCTGGCACCTGCTCGGCAGCGCCCGGATGGGCGAGGACCCCACAAGCTCGGTCGTCGACCAGTGGGGCCGCTCGCACGACATCCCCAACCTCTACATCGTCGACGGCAGCAACTGGGTCACCTCGACCGGCGTCAACCCGACCGCCACGATCATGGCGATCGCTCTGCGCGCTGCACGCCACCTCGCCGACAACCGGCGCAACCAGACCTCCGCATCCTGAACGGCGTTCTCACCATGGACATTTCACCGCTCGACGGCACGGCACGCGAGAACCTGGCGGTGTTGGCCGATGCCCTCATTCCGGGCACCGACAGCTTTCCCTCCGCATCCGAGGCCGGAGTCGCCGGGGGTCTGATCGATCGCGTCCTCGGTTTCCGGCCCGACCTCGCCGCGGATTTCCACGCTGCCCTTGCGAGCTGCGCGGGGCAGGAACCGGGCCCGGCGTTCGACGAGCTTGCTGCGGTTCATCCGGAGCAGTTCGACGCATTCAGCACCCTTGTCGCCGGTGCGTACTTCCAGAGCCCGGTGGTGCAGACGGCGATGAACTACCACCCGGCGCCGCGTCCCGCGACTGACGACGTCGACTCGCATGTCGATCTGCTCGAGCACGTCGTCGAGCGCGGCTTCGACATACATCAGTGACCACTCTCTCCCGAAACCCCAAGGAACACACCATGACCGACGCTCCCGTGCTGGATCACTTCATCGACGGTGCCAACTGGTCCGGCGACGGTGAGGCGAAGCTGCAGGTCGTCAATCCGGCGACCGAGCAAGTCCTCGCGATCACTCGCTGCGGCACCGCGAGCGACGTGGACCGGGCCGTCGCAGCGGCCACCCGCGCCTTCGCCGACTGGGGACGACGCACGCCGGCGGCGCGCGCNCGGCGACCGAGCAAGTCCTCGCGATCACTCGCTGCGGCACCGCGAGCGACGTGGACCGGGCCGTCGCAGCGGCCACCCGCGCCTTCGCCGACTGGGGACGACGCACGCCGGCGGCGCGCGCCGAGACGCTGCTCAGGGTCGCCGCGACGATCGAGGAACACGCCGACGAACTCGCCGCACTCGAGTCGCGCAACGCGGGCAAGCCGATCGGCCTTGCCCGCGAGGACGTCGCCGGCACGGTCGACACCTTCCGGTTCATGGCCGGTGCCGCACGGGCCGGACTGAGTCTCAGCGCCGGTGAGTATGTCGAGGGGCGCATCTCGATGGTCGTCCGCGAGCCGGTGGGGGTGGTCGGAGCGATCACGCCGTGGAACTACCCGTTGCTGATGGCCGCCTGGAAACTCGGCCCCATCCTGGCCGCCGGCAACACCTGTGTGCTGAAGCCGTCGGAGCAGACCCCGCTGACCACGCTGCGACTTGCCGAGCTGCTCGCCGACGTGTTGCCCGCGGGCGTGCTCAACGTCGTCACCGGCGAGGGCGTGGTGGTCGGCGAAGCGATCTCCCGGCATCCGGACGTCGCGATGGTCTCGGTGACCGGCAGCGTCCGCAGTGGGAAGGCGGTCGCGGCCGCGGCTGCCGAATCGCTGAAGCGGGTCCATCTCGAACTCGGCGGGAAGGCTCCGGTCCTGATCTTCGCCGACGCGGACCTGGACGCAGCTGCAGACGGGGTGATCTTCGCCGGCTTCGGCAACTCCGGCCAGGACTGCGGCGCCGCCTGCCGGGTGCTGGTCGAGGACTCCGTGCACGATGCGTTCGTCGAGAAGCTGACCGCCAGGGTTCAGGCCATGGTCGTCGACGATCCCGCCGCCGGCGAAGCCGTCGAGATGGGACCGCTGGTCTCCGCAGAGCACCGCGAGCGTGTATTGGCCGCAGTGCACAGGGCATTCGATGATGGCGCGCACGCCGCGACCGGCGGCGCGGCGCCCGATCGACCGGGCTTCTTCGTGCAGCCGACGGTCCTGGTCGACGTCCCGGAGGGCGCAGAGTGCACGACCGAAGAGATCTTCGGGCCCGTCGTCACCGTCGAGCGGTTCACCGACGAGGAGCGCGCACTCGAGGCGGCCAACGGCACGCCGTACGGGCTGGCCGCCTCGGTCTGGACCGAGAACGCGCGCCGTGCCGCGGACCTGCCGGGCCGGCTCGACTTCGGCACCGTCTGGGTCAACGAACACTTGGCGTTCGCCACCGAAATGCCTTGGGGTGGCTACAAATCCTCCGGGTACGGGCGGGATCTGTCGGCATACGCGCTCGACGACTACTCACGCACCAAGCACGTCATGGTCAACCGGACCCGCTAGGTCCATGAAGAAGGGCACACCCCCATGCCACAAGAGACGACCCTCGTCGAGGGCCTGACGATCCAGCCGGTGCCGGAGTCGCAACGGACCGGGAAGGTGCACCACCTCTTCTCGTTCTGGTTCACCGTGCAGATCATCCCGCTCGCGGTCGTCACCGGTCTGCTCGGCCCGACCGTGTTCGGCCTCGACGTCACCTCGACGGTCCTCGCGATCGTGGTGGGCAGCTTCGGCGGCGCGGTGTTCATGGCGCTGCACTCCGCCCAGGGTTCCAAACTGGGTGTGCCGCAGATGATCCAGGCACGCGCGCAGTTCGGCATGTATGGCTCCGTGCCCGTCACCGTCATCGTGGTGGTGATCTACATCGGCTGGATCGTCTCCCTGATGGTGCTGGCCCAGCAGATGCTGAGCGCGATCTGGCCGGCGTTGGACACCACGATCGGTCTGCTGATCAGCACGGCCCTGACGCTGCTCGCGGTGGTGGTCGGCTATCAGCTCATCTTGCGGTTCAACCGGGTGATGGTCGGTCTCTCGGGCATCGCGCTCCTCCTCACGCTGGTGTACGCCGGCATCGAAGGGAGCAAAGGCGGCGCGTCGCACCTCTTCCACGGCGGTGGCTCGTTCACCTGGGCCGGCTTCCTCGGCATGGCCTCCGTGGTCGGCGTCTGGCAGTTGTCCTACTCGCCATACGTCTCCGACTACTCGCGGTACCTCCCGACGGCCACCTCGACCCGCGCCGCGTTCTGGTACACCTACGCCGGCACCGTGCTCGGGGTCATCGGAGCGATGACGGTGGGTGCCTTCCTGGTCGCCGGCCTGGGCCGCAACGCCACCATGGCGGGCCTGGACGGGATCATGCCCCACCCGGTGTTCGTGTTCGTCATGCTGATGTTCTTCCTGGGCTCGATCGACGCAGGTGTGATCAATATGTACGGCTCGTCGCTGTGCACGCTGACGGCGATCCAGACGTTCACCCTGACCTGGGCGCCGAGCGCGTGGGCCCGTCGGATCACCGCTGCCGTGATCGCGATCATCGTCTTCGTCGTGTCGACCAGCGTCACGAGCAGCTTCATCAACGACTACACCAACTTCATCCTGGTCCTTGCCTACCTGCTGGTGCCGTGGAGCATCATCAACCTGGTCGACTTCTACTTAGTGCACAAGGGCGACTACGACCCAGACTCGTTCAGCGACCCGAAGAGCGGCTACGGGCACTTCAACGTTCCCGCCCTGTTGGGTTATGTCCTCGGCTGCCTGGTGCAGGTCCCCTTCATGGCGACCACGCTCTACACCGGGCCGGTCGCCAAGGCGACGGGCGGTGTGGACACGTCCTGGATCGTCGGCAGCATTGCGACCGGCTTCATCTACGTCGCCCTGCTCAAGCTGTGGCGTCAGCGGTCCACCGACCCAGCAGTGCCGCCGGCCGTCGCGCTCGGCGGCCCGAGCCCCCTCGATGAAACGGAGATCCACTCATGACCGATGTCCCGCAGCCGGTCGGTGCACTGGACGCGACCGTCGTCCCGCGCTTCGCCGGGCTGGGCACCTTCGCCCGGATCCCGCTGCTCGACGCGGTCACCGACTACGACATCGCCGTGCTGGGCGTGCCGTTCGACGGCGGCACGTCCTACCGGCCGGGTGCGCGGTTCGGACCGATGGGCATCCGGCAGGCGTCACGGCACCTGCGCCCGAAGTTCCACGTCGAGCTGGACACCCCGCCGCTGGAGCAGCTGCAGGTGGTGGATGCCGGGGATGTGCCGTGCACGCCGTACTCCATCGCGGACGCAGTGACGCAGATCGAGGACTTCGCGAGCGACGTTGTCGGCCAACGTGATCGCCGCCTCGTGACGTTAGGTGGCGACCACACGGTGGCGTTGCCGTTGCTGAGGGCGGCCCACAAGAAGCACGGGAGGATCGCCCTCGTGCACTTCGACGCGCATCTCGACACCTGGGACACGTACTTCAACGCGCCCATCACCCACGGCACCATCTTCCGGCGGGCGTTCGAGGAGGGTCTGCTCGCCGAGGACAAGTCGATCCACGTCGGCATTCGCGGACCGATCTACGACCGGGTCGACCTGCGCGACGACGCGTCCTTCGGCTTCCGGGTGATCCGTGCGAGCGATCTCGACCTCATCGGGATCGAGGCGGCCGTCGCCGCGATCCGAGACCGCGTCGGCGACGCTCCGGTCTATGTGTCGATCGACATCGACGTCCTCGACCCGGCGTTCGCGCCCGGCACCGGGACACCGGAGATGGGCGGTATGAACAGCCGGGAACTCCTGCGGGTGCTGCGTGCGCTGGACGGGGTGAACATCATCGGCGCGGATGTCGTCGAGACGGCCCCGGCATACGACCACGCCGAGATAACCTGCGTGGCGGCCGCGACAGTTGCCTTCGACCTGATCACCCTGATGACGAAGTCCGCCGGCTGACACCACCGGCACCACCGGCACCAGCCGGTGCCGGTGGTGCTGTGTCCGTCCCCCGCCCGGCGACGCCCAGCCGGTCGCCTATCGGGGCAATAGGGTTTCGCCGGCCGGGCAGGTGGCGTGCCGGCAATACGATCTGCTGAGTTTCTCATGTCGATACATCGACCTGCACCGAGCGTCGACTGCCGATACCTGCGAACGACCAGGGAGTAGCAATGCGCAGAACGATCTATTCGGACGACCACGAGGAGTTCCGGTCGTCGGTCCGGGAATTCATCCGCCGGGAAGTCCTGCCGTATGTCGAGGGCTGGGCGGATGCACACGCGATTCCCCGCGAGTTCTGGCTGGCCGCCGGCAAGCAGGGACTCCTCGGACTCGAGATACCGGCCGAGTACGGCGGCGCGGGCGCGGAGGACTTTCGCTTCAACGCGGTCCTGATGGAAGAGCTCGCCGCGGTCAACATGGCGTTGCCGTCGTCGGTCGGCATCCACGCCGACATCGTCCCGCCATACCTGACCGAGTTGGCGACGCCCGAGGTGCGGGAGACCTGGCTCCCCCGTATCGCCTCCGGTGAGGCGGTGGCAGCGATCGCGATGACCGAGCCGAGCGCCGGGTCCGATCTGGCGGCGCTGCGGACGACGGCCACGCAGGACGGCGACGGCTATGTCATCAACGGCTCGAAAACCTTCATCACCAACGGGTATGGCGCTGACCTGGTCGTCGTCGCCGCCCGCACGACGCCGAACTCCCGGGCAAAGGGGATCTCACTGTTCGCCGTCCCCGGAGATGCTCCCGGTTTCAGTCGCGGCCGCAAGCTGGACAAGGTGGGCCAGCCGGAATCCGACACCGCCGAGCTGTTCTTCGACAATGTGCGCGTCCCCGCCTCGCACCTCATCGGCGAGCGGGACAAGGGATTCGGGCACATGATGACCTGGCTGCCGCAGGAACGGATCTCGGCGGCCGTCACCAACCTGGGCCACGCCCGCCAGATCCTCACCGAGACCATCGAATACGCCAGGGACCGCACCGCGTTCGGGCAGCCGATCGGCTCGTTCCAGGCCAACAAATTCCTGCTCGCCGAACTCATGACCCGCGTGGAGGTCACTCAGGCGTTCGTCGACCAATGCGTTGGCGCGCACAGCGAAGGCGAGCTGACGCCGACCGACGCCGCCAAGGCGAAGTGGTGGACGGCCGAGGTGCAGAACAGCATGCTGGATCACTGCCTGCAGCTGCACGGCGGCTCCGGCTACATGAACGAATACCGGGTCGCCCGGGCCTGGCGAGACGCACGGGTCACCAAGATCTGGGCCGGCTCGAACGAAATCATGAAAGAACTCATCGGACGGGATCTGGGGCTGTGACCGGCAACGTCAGTTTCGACTTCACGGGGCGGACCGTGGTGATCACCGGTGCCGCGAACGGGATCGGCCGCGAGGTCGCCGGCGGCTTCGCGGCGGCAGGTGCGGACACGTTCGTCATCGACTACGACGGCAGCGCGGCTCAGGAGGCCGCCGCCGTGATCGGCGCACAGGCGATTGCGGCCGATGTGTCGTCGACGGAGGAGGTCGAAGCTGCGGTCGAGCAGGTCGTCGAGCGGACCGGTCGGCTCGACGTGGTCGTGAACAACGCCGGCATCCTGCGCGACACCGTGCTGTGGAAGATGACCGACGAGCAGTGGGAGGCGGTGCTCGCCGTGCACGCCGGTGGCACGTTCCGGATGACCCGGGCCGCGGTGCCGATCATGCGCGCCCAGGGTTACGGGCGCATCGTCAACGTCACGTCATACACCGGCCTGCACGGCAACGTCGGGCAGGCGAACTACGCAACGGCGAAGGCCGGCATCATCGGATTCACCCGGACCGCCGCCAAGGAACTGGCCAGGTTCTCCATCACCGTCAACGCGATCGCGCCGAACGCGGAAACGGCGATGGTCGCGTCGATCCCGGACGCGAAACGCCAGGAACTCATCGCCGGCATACCCGCCGGCCGGTTCGGTGAGCCGTCGGAGATGGTTGCCGCCGTCTGCTTCCTGGCCAGCGAGGAGGCCGGTTACGTCACCGGCGTCGTGCTCCCCGTGGACGGTGGCCTGTCGATCTGAGCACCGGTGGCGATCAGCTCAGCCGCTCGAAGATGATCGCCATACCCTGCCCGCCGCCGACGCACATCGCCTCGAGCCCGAACCGGCCGTCCCGCTCCTCCAGACCGTGCAGCAACGTCGTGGCGATGCGGGCGCCCGTAGAACCGAACGGGTGACCCAGCGCGATCGCGCCACCGTGGACATTCAGCCGGTCGAGGTCGATGCCGAGGTCACGGTATGACGGGATGACCTGAGCCGCGAACGCCTCATTGATCTCCACCAGGTCGATGTCCCCGATCGTCAGACCGGCCTTGACCAGGGCACGCCGGCTCGCCTCCACCGGACCGAGTCCCATGATCTCCGGCGAGAGCGCGCTCGCGGCCGTCGCCACCACCCGCGCGATCGGCCGCAGACCGAGCTCGGCGGCCTTGCGGTCGCTCATGACGATGAGCGCAGCGGCACCGTCGTTGAGGGGGCACGCGTTGCCGGCGGTGACCGTGCCGTTCTCGCGGAACACCGTGCGCAGACCCGAGAGGGTCTGCACCGTCGTCCCGGCCCGGGGCCCGTCGTCGGTCGACACCACTGTGCCGTCGGCCTTGGTGAACGGCACGATCTCGCGTTCGAAGAAACCGTCGGCAATCGCCTTCTCAGCCAATTGCTGCGAGCGAGCGGCGAATTCATCCTGTTCGGCGCGGCTGATCCCTCGATGGGTCGCGACATTCTCCGCGGTCTGGCCCATCGAGATGTAGACGTCCGGCAGCGACCCGTCGACCCGCGGGTCGGCCCACGTCCCGTTGGTTTCGGCAAGCCGGGCGGTCCGCTGCTCCGCGGTCGCGAACAGCGGATTGTGGAAATTGCGGTCGCCCGATCCGACACCGCCGTCGTTCCTCGGGTAGCGGGACACGCATTCCACGCCCGCGGAGATGAAGACCTCGCCGTCGCCTGCCTTGATCGCGTTGGCCGCCATCCGGGTGGTCTGGACGCTGGACGCGCACGCGCGGTTGACCGTCGACCCGGGGACGGTGTCCAAACCGAGCTGAACCGCGACCCGACGGGCGATGTTCTCCGACTGCTCTCCGCTGTGCTCCCAGGCACCGAGATAGAGGTCCTCGACGGTCGTCGGGTCAAGTGCCGGGACGGACGCCAGCGCCGCCGAAATCACCTGTGTAGCAAGGTCATCCGGGCGGACGTCGGCAAGCGAGCCCTTGAACGCGCGTCCGATCGGGGAGCGGGCGGTGGCGACGATCACTGCTTCGGTCATGCTTGTTTCTCCTTCAATCGAGATCTCGCCCGGCGGCGCCGGCCGTCAGGTGAGGGTCACGCCGCCGTCGACGGCGATGGTCTGGCCCACGACATAACCAGCGGCGTCCGACGCCAGCCACACTGCGGTCGCCGCCAGTTCCTCGGGATCCCCCACCCGGCCGAGCACGATCCGCTCGCTCATCTTGTCCAGGTATCCGGGCAGGTAGGCGTCGGTCATCTCCGACGCAAAGAAGCCGGGCGCGATCGCATTCACCCGGATGCCCTTGCGTCCGCCCCACTGCTGTGCCAGATCCCTTGTCAGGCCGATGATTCCGGCTTTGCTGGCGCTGTATGCCGCCTGGGGCAGTCCGGCCGTGGTCAGCCCGAGGATGCTGGAGATGTTGACGATCGAGCTACCCGGCGTCATACGGGCACCGCACGCCTGCGCCGCCCAGTAGGAGCCCTGCAAGTTGACGTCCAGGACTCGCCGGAACTCCTCAGGCGTCTCACGGGACGCCGGCACGGCCGACGCCACCCCGGCATTGTTGACGAGTATGTCGAGCCGCCCGAAGCGCTCCACTGCGGCCGCGGCGAGCCGTTGGCAGTCCTCCGGCACGGCGACGTCGGTGGCGACACACAGGGCACGCCGTCCGGCCGCATGCACCAGCTCCGCCGTCTGCTCGAGTTGCTCCACTCGTCGCGCCGCGAGGACGACGTCCGCGCCGGCTTCGGCGAAAGCACGCGCGAAGGCCACACCGAGGCCGGACGACGACCCGGTGACGACGGCCACGCGGTCATCGAGCCGAAACCTGTCGAGGATGCTCATGATCGCGCGGCACGCGCTGCTGCCTGCCGCTTCAGCTCCCGGCGGGCCAGCGAGTTCTTGTGCACCTCGTCCGGGCCGTCGGCGAAGCGCAGGG
Organism: Flexivirga sp. YIM B11880; assembly: GCF_058148645.1. NCBI lineage: Bacteria > Bacillati > Actinomycetota > Actinomycetes > Micrococcales > Dermacoccaceae > Flexivirga > Flexivirga sp. YIM B11880. The sequence continues at coordinate 348,551 of NZ_JBMAMH010000002.1, read as the reverse complement.
TCCGCGTGTGGGCGAACGCGGAGGCCAGGAAGAAGTCCTGGGACAGACCGCCCGCCCCGTGCACCTGGATCGCCTTGTCCAGGATCCACTCGACGGTCGCCGGGGTGGCGATCTTGATCGCCTGGATCTCGGTGTGCGCACCCTTGTTGCCGACGGTGTCCATCAGCCATGCCGTCTTCAGCACGAGCAGGCGCAACTGCTCGACCCGCACTCGCGCCTCGGCGATCCAGTCCCGGATCACGCCCTGCTCCGACAACGGCTTGCCGAACGCGACCCGCTGGTCCGCGCGGGCGCACATGGCGGAGATGGCTCGCTCCGCCATACCGATCGACCGCATGCAGTGGTGGATCCGGCCCGGGCCGAGCCGCGCCTGCGCAATCGCGAAGCCGTCGCCTTCCCCGCCGATCAGATTGCTCACCGGCACGCGGACATCGGTGAACTCGACCTCGGCGTGGCCGCCACCCAGATGGTCGTCGTAGCCGAGCACCGTCAGGTCCCGCTTGACGTTCACTCCAGGCGTCTCCCGCGGCACCAGGATCATGCTCTGCTGGCGGTGCCGGTCCGCCGACGGGTCGGTCTTGCCCATCACGATGAAGATCTTGGCATGCGGGTTCATCGCGCCGGTGATGAACCACTTGCGCCCGTTGACCACGTAGTCGTCGCCGTCACGGACGATCGACGTGGCGATGTTGGTGGCGTCCGAGGATGCGACGTCGGGCTCTGTCATGGCGAACGACGAGCGAATCTGCCCGTCCAGCAACGGTTTCAGCCAGTCGTTCTTCTGCTGGTCGGTGCCGAACTCGGACAGCAGCTCCATGTTGCCGGTGTCCGGCGCGGAGCAGTTCATCGCCTGGGGCGCGAGTCCGCTGCGACCGGATATCTCCGCCAGCGGCGCGTACTGCAGGTTGGTCAGCCCCGCGCCGTCCGCACCGGGGAGGAAGAGGTTCCACAGTCCGCGTCGGCGGGCCTCGGCCTTCAGCTCGCGCATCACCGGCAGGTCGGAAGATGCGAAGAGGTCTGTAGCGCTTGCCGATTCGCGCTCGAAGACTGCCTCGGCCGGATAGACGTGCGTGGTCATGAAGTCGAGCAGATTCTCCTGCAGCCTCGCGGTCTGCTCGTCGAGGGTGAAGTCCATCAGGTGTACTCCTTGAGTGAGTCCAGGCCGAGGTTCAACAGCATCGGCACCGTGCTGCCGGCATCTGCGAAGCCGGCGCCGACCGTTTGTCCGTGGGTATGACGAAAGCGGATCCCCTCCCCGATGGCCGCGAGCTTGAAGCACGCCAGACCGAGGTGGAAGCCGAAGCCGGTGAGGTCGGCCCCGCTGGAGCGCGTGTACTCCTGCACGATCTCCGCCTCGCTGAGGTAGCCGGGCGCGAGGGTGACGTCATACGTCGCCGGGTCGGTCGCCCGATCCTCGGCGACCGCCGCGGCTCGACGCTGATAGATCAGCATCAGCGCCAGGTCGAGTCGCGGGTCGCCCACGGTGGCCATCTCCCAGTCGATGACAGCCGCCGGCCGGTCCTGGGCATCCATCAGCACGTTGTCCAACCGGAAGTCGCCGTGCACGATCCCGGCCGGTGCGGTATCCGGGACGGAGGCGGTCAGGGCGTCGTACAGGGTGTCGGCCTGGGGCAGCTCTCGGGTGCGTGATTTGTCGAGCTGGGCCTTCCAGCGGCTGACCTGCCGGCCGAGGAAGCCGTCCGGACGGCCGAAGTCAGCCAATCCGACCCGCGCCGGATCGACCCGGTGCAGCGTGGCGAGAGTGCGCACCAACGCAACACACAGACGGCGCGTGCGATCGGCGCCGAGCGCGCGCAACTCGTCGGCGTGGCGGTAGGGCACGCCATCGACACGCTCCATGACGTAGAACGGCGCGCCCAGGATCGCGTCGTCCTCGCAGAAGGCGATCATCTCCGGCACCGGCACCTCGCTGGACCGCAGCGCTCGCGCCACCCGGTATTCGCGGCGCATGTCGTGCGCCGTGGCGAGAACGTGCCCGAGCGGCGGCCGGCGCACGATCCAGTGCCGAACACCGTCGCTGACGTCGTAGGTCAGGTTCGACTTGCCGCCGGCGATGATCTCCGCTCGCAGGTCGCCGCCGAGCGCACCGGGCCGCTCCTGGTCGAACCAGGTGGCGAACGCCGCCACGTCGAGGCCGGGCGGGGACTCAGGGGGCATCAGGCACCATCACCACGCGACCGACAGTCTTGCCGTCGGCCAGGCTCTGCAGGCCTGCGGGTACGCCGTCGATCGAGAAGCGCTCGCTCACGAACGGGTCGATCGCGCCGGAATCCGCCAGCTTGCACAGCTCCTCGTGGCAGTGGTCGACCGCTGCCGGGTCCTTGGTGTTGTAGAGGCCCCAATGGATCCCGAGGATCGCGTAGTTCTTGACCAGTGCGTGGTTGAGCTTGGCGGACTGGATCTCTCCTCCGGCGAAACCGACGACGAGGATGCGCCCCTCGAACGCGATGCACTTGGTGGACCGCTGGTAGACCTCGCCGCCGACCGGGTCGAAGATCACGTCGGCACCACGGCCGCCCGTCACGTCCTTGACCACCGCGACGAAGTCGTCGTCGCGACGGTTGACGACGACGTCGGCACCCAGCTGGTGAGCGTATGCCGCCTTGGCCTCGTTGCCGACGACGCCGATGACGCGTGCGCCGGCGGCTTTGCCGAGCTGGATCGCGGCGCTGCCGACTCCACCCGCAGCGGCGTGGACCAGCAAGGTCTCGCCGGGCTGGATCCGGGCGAGTCGGTGCAAGCCGAACCAGCCGGTCTGGTAGCCGATGAACAGGCACGATGCCTGGGCGTCGTCGAGCGAGGCGGGTGCCTGGTGCACCATGTTCTGATCCATCACGGCGTATTCGCCGAAGCCCCCGGTGGGCAGCGTCGTCAGGCCGAGCACCCGGTCGCCGACCCGCGCCCGGGTGACCGACGATCCGGCGGCGACCACCTCGGCGCAGACTTCACGCCCCGGCGTGAAGGGCAGGTCCGGCTTCACCTGGTATTCGCCGCGGCACATCAGGACGTCCGGGAAGTTCGCGGCACCGGCGCGGATCCGCACGGTCACCTGCTCCTCCCCCGGCTCCGGCACGTCCTGGTCGGCCAGCTCGAGGACGTCGATCGGTTCGCCGAGCCGGGTCACCGACCACGCTTTGGCACTCATTCCGACTCCACGTCGAAGAGCGGCTGACCCGACGCGATGCTGTCGCCCTCGGCCACCCGCACCGCGATCACGGTGCAGGTGGACTCGGCCAGCACCGGGATCTCCATCTTCATCGACTCGAGGATCATCATCGGTTCGTCCTCCTCGACGCGGTCACCCTGCGACACGAGGATCTTCCAGACGGTGGCCGCCATCTCGGCCTGAATTGTCTCGGCCATCTCGCTCTTCCCTTCGAAGTTGTGCTGCCGGCTAACGGGATTTGACGTTCGCCACGATGTTGGTGTCGTAGCTGCCGCAAGTGAACTCCGGTGACTCCAGGAGCTGGATCAGGAACGGAACGTTGGTCTTCACCGGACCGGCGACGAACTCGCCGAGGGCGCTGCGCGCCCGACCGAGCGCCTCCGGCCGGTCCGCGCCGTGTGCACAGATCTTCGCGATCATCGGATCGAAGTACGGCGTGACCTCCGACCCGGCGCAGTAGCCCGAGTCGACTCGGACGCCCGGACCGGACGGCTCGACCCACTCGTCGATCGGGCCGGGGCTCGGGAAGAACCGCACCGGGTCCTCCGCACAGACCCGGATCTCGATCGCGTGGCCTTGCGGCTCCGGAGCGAAATCGGCTGTCACACCGCCGGTTTGAGCGATGCTCAGCTGTTGCTCGACAAGGTCCACACCCTGGACCAGCTCGGTCACCGGGTGCTCGACCTGGATGCGGGTGTTCATCTCCAGGAAGACGAAGTCGCCGGTGAGGGTGTCCAGCAGGAACTCGACGGTCCCGGCATTGCGATAGCCGACAGCGCTCGCCGCGTGGATCGCCGCTTCGCGCATCCGATCGGCGACCTGCGGATCCAGTCCAGGAGCGGGCGACTCCTCGACCAGCTTCTGGTGCCGGCGCTGCGTCGAACAGTCTCGCTCGCCGAGGGTCACGATCGTGCCGTCGGCCAGGCCGAGCACCTGCACCTCGACGTGGCGGGCATTGGCCACGAAGCGCTCGACGAAGACCCTGTCGGACCCGAAGCTGCGCACCGCCATCGACTGGGTACTCTCGAACGCCTTGCGCAGGCCGGGCTCGTCGCGCGCCACCGCCATACCGATGCCGCCACCGCCGCCGGATGCCTTGACCATCACCGGGAAGCCGATCCGCTCCGCCTCACGGACCGCCTCGTCGGCGCTTGCCAGTGCCTCGCCGGCGCCACCACTGACCGGCACCCCCGCGGCGGCGACGACCGCGCGGGAGGTCACCTTGTCGCCCATCTGCTCGATCGCTGTCGGCGACGGCCCGACCCACAGCAGTCCGGCATCGGTCACCGCCTTGGCGAATTCGCTGTTCTCCGAGAGGAACCCGTAGCCGGGGTGGATGGCGCGCGCACCTGTCGACAACGCGGCAGCAATGATCTGGTCGGCGTCCAGGTAGGCCTTCACGGGGACGTCGCCGGTGAGCTCCACCGCTCGGTCGGCCTCGGCAACGAACGGCAGGGCGCCGTCGATGGCATGGTGGACGGCGATGGTCTCCACACCGAGCCGCCGGGCCGTCCGGATCACGCGTCGCGCGATCTCGCCGCGGTTGGCGACCAGAACGCTTGCCGGAAACTGCTCCATGCTGTTCTCCGCTCTCAGAAGCTTGTCGGCCAGTTGCTGAGCAGGTGCTCGCCGACCCCGTGCGTGCGGGTCAGCGCGTTGTCGCGCAGCGCCGTGATGATGAACTGCCGGCTGTCGGCCGGGTCGATGACGTCCTGCACGCCGTACACCCGGGCGACGTCGTATGCCGTGGACTCCTTCGACATCTCCGCGAGGCGTCGTTCGTACTCCTCGGGGTCGGAGTCCGGCTCGATCCCGTGCACGACACTGACCGCGGACCGCGGGTCCATGAAGCTGACCTCGGCGGACCACCAGGCGGCCGTCGCGTCGGCGGTGAACGCCCCGCCCATGTTGACGTAGGCCTGGCCGTAGTTCTTACGCATCATCAAGGTGACCTTGGGGACCGTCGCGAGGGACAGCGCGTTCATCCAGTTGATGACCTTGCCGACGATCTTGTTGCGTTCCGCTTCCAGCCCGATGAGGAAGCCGGGCTGATCCACGAGGAAGACGATCGGAATGTTGTAGGAATCGCACAGCACGATGAAGCTGGTCGCCTTCTCGGTCGCCGCGACGTCCAGCGCGCCACCCTTGAACATCGGGTTGTTGGCGATGAAACCGACGCTCTGCCCGTTGATTCGCGCCAGCGAAGTCACCAGCGACTTACCGAACCGGGCCTTGATCGGGAAGACGGAGCCGGTGTCGGCGATGATCTCGATGACCTTGCGTGCGTCATACACCTGCGTCCGCGAGGCAGGCACGATGGTGTGCAGTTCCGCCGCGCGCTCCCCCGAGCCCGGGGGGACGGCCGCCACGGGCGGCGCCTCACCGTTGTGCGAAGGCAGATAACTCAGGAACTGCCGGACGAGGCCGATGGCCTCCTCGTCCGAGCTCGCCACGGCGTCGGCGAATCCGGTGACCTCGGAGTGCAGCTTCCAGCCGCCGAGTTCCTCCCGGTCGACGCTCTGTCCGGTGGCCCGGGCGACCAGGCCCGGGCTGGAGACCGCCATCATCGCGCCCTTGCGGAAGACCGCGAAGTCCGAGCTGACCGTGTGCCAGGCGGCGGAGCCGAATGAGTAACCGAAAACCGCTGAGGCCCAAGGGCTTTCGCGACGTCGAAGGAATCGCGCCTTGTCGTTGGCCGAGCCGAGCCCGGTGCCGCCCATGACATCGGGCATGCGGACTCCGGTGGACTCCGCGAGGTAGACCAGCGGCATACCCCGGGCCGCCAGGTCCTTCATGTGACTCATCTTCTTGTTGCTCGTGGCGCTGCTCGAGGCGCCCTTCACGGTGAAGTCATAGGCGATCACGGCAGCGCGCCGCGAGTCGATGTCGCCGGTCCCGGTCACCTTGCCGTCTGCGGGTGTCGTGTCCTTGTCGGCGTCGCGGGCGGACGTGGCGAAGAGGCCGGCCTCGGTGAAGGTTCCCGCGTCGAAGAGCAGGTCGACCCGCTCGCGCGCGTTCAGCTCACCGCGAGCTGCGCGTTCCTTCAGCTTGCGTTCGCCGCCCATCGCAAGGGCGGCGTCGCGGCGCTCCTCGTGGATCTCGGCGTAGCTGGCATCGGACATCAGTGATCCGCCTTTCGTGCGACTCGCTCGTGGGACTGCAGGACCGCCCACGCGGCCACCGCCGCGTCCTCGAAGTCGAGGAAGGCGGGAATGCCTCCCTCGTTCGCGCGGCGGGTGTAGGCGCGGATCTGCTCGTCGATGTCCGGCTTGCCATCGCCCTTGAGGACCAGCAGATGCCGGCTGCCCCCGTCGGACTTGTCCCTCGCCCTGGCGATGCTGTCGATGATGGTGCCGGTGACGTCGCCGTAGATATGGGCGAGGTTGCGCTGGATGATGCCCACGTTGAGGTGGGTGATGACGAATGCCGGGTCGGACGAGGCCAGCACGGCGGACAGGATGTCCTCGGTCACCGCACCGCCGCGGACCGCGAGGGTGCCTGCCGGGGTGTCGATCGGGTTGAGCAGACCGCATCCGGGCGGCAGCCCGAGCGCGTCCAGCGCCGTCACCGTTTCGTCCGGCAGCCGCGGAGTGGCCAAGCCGTGTCGGGCGAGTGCGTCGGCCGCCAGAACGCTTGCCCCGCCGCCGTTGCCGAACAGGACGACGTCGTGGTTCCAGGGGCCGTGGTCGAGTGGGAACGTCTCGATGGCCAGCAGCATGTTGAGGAAGTCCTCGATTGAATCGGCCAGCAGCATCCCCGCCTGCCGCGCGATCGCCGGCCACAGTCGATGGTTGCCGGACAGTGCCCCGGTGTGCGTCGTGGCGGCACGAGAGCCGTCCTGGGTGCGGCCGCCGGCCAGCAGCACGACCGGCTTCGGCTGCGGCCCGGCCTGGAGTTGGTCCAGTACCGCCCGTGCGTTGGCCAGCGACTCGAGGTAGAGGCCGATGACCTGCACCTGCGGGTCCTCCAGAAAGCTCCGGGTCAGCTCGGCCGCCGTGACGTCGGCGCCGTTGCCGATCGACGTCACACTGTGGAACGCGACTCCGCGTGCGGAGCCGAGCCGCAGGATGTCCACGGACAGCCCGCCGCTCTGCGAGATCACCGCGACACCGCCCGGCTGGAACGGCGCGTCGGGGATGAAACCGAGCCGCGCGCGGGAGGAATGGGTGCCCAGACAGTTGGGCCCGAGCAGTCGCGTGCCCTGCGCCCGCATCGTGGTCACCAGGTCCGCCTCCAGCTGCACACCGTCCTCGGTCTCGGCGAATCCGCTGGCGATGACCTGCGCGAAACGCACCCTCGCGCCCTCCGTCGAGAGTGCCGGCGTGACTCGTGCGGCGGGGAGGGCGACATACGCGTAGTCGACGACCTCGTCGACCGCGGCCAGCGACGCGACCGCCGGGATGCCCTCGATCGACTCGGCGGTCGGATGGATCGGCACGATCCGGCCGCCATAACCGCCTTCGACCAGGTTCTTGACGAAGAGATTGGCGACGTTGGGCTTCTTGGTGCTGGCGCCGAGGACCGCAATCGTGCGGGGTGCGAAGAGCGGAGCGAAGTCGGTGCCCGCAACGGGTGCCGGACGGTGGACCTGCGCCGCCTCGTCCGCCCGGCCCACGACGAAGCGTGCGTCGACCGCCACCGCACCGGTGCCCGACACGATCACCGGATTGAGGTCGATCTCCCGCACCTCGGCAGGCAGGGCCGCCAGCAGTCCGTCCTGACCCGCCAGGCGCACCACGAGATCGACCAGGGCGGTGACGTCGCGAGGTTCGGTGCCACGCGCTCCGTGCAGCAGCGGCAGTCCCCGCAGTTCGTCGAGCATTGCGCGAACCTGCTGGGCGTTCACCGGAGCGACTCCGAAGGCCACGTCGGCCAGCACTTCGATGAAGATGCCGCCGAGCCCGAGCATGATTGTCCAGCCGACGCCGTCGGCGCGGACGGCGCCCAAGGCGACTTCCTGGCCCGCTGGTGCCATCTCCTCGACCAGAAAACCCTCGACCTGGTGGCCGTGCTCGGTCAACTGACTCGTCATCTGCGCGGCAGCCAACGGCAGTTCGCCCGCGGACAGCCCGACCCGGACGCCACCAGCGTCGGACTTGTGGACGAGCGTCGGGGATATCGCCTTCAGGACCAGCGGCTCGCTGAGGCCGGCGGCCGACGCCACCACGTCTTTGCCGGAGTGGCCGACCGGCACGGCAATGCCGGCGCTCGCAAGGACCGCCTTGGCAACCGGCTCGGGCAGGACCTGGTTCCGAGAGGCGAGACAGTCCCGGACGGCTGCCGCGAGGATCGAGGCAGTGCGAGATGCAGCATCGTGGGACAAGAGCGGACCTCAATCTGATGACGGCCGGGTTCGCCATACGGCGAACTGAACTGCTCCGAGCCTGCCTGGGTCACACCGCCATCGGAAAGGGCAAAAGGGGTGGCGCCCCGATTCGAATCCGCTATCGGAGCGCCTCGCGCGTATCGGTCAGCGACCGGGGTTCTCGCGGATGAGGCGCAGCAGCGTCTGGACCACGACACTGCGCGCTTCGCCGCGGCGTACGGCGACCGACAGCGTCGCGCGTGCCCAGGGTTCGTTGAGCGGGATCAGGACGACGCCGTTGCCGCTGACGGTCGACGGCGCCAGTGAGTTTGCGATCGAGATGCCGACACCGGCCTGCACCATTCGCTGCGCGGTTTCGGCGCCGTCCGCCTCGAAGACGACATTTGCCTCGATGCCGGCGATCAGCTTCTCGAACGCGGTCCGCAGGATGCTGCCCTTGGTGAAGAAGATCAGCGGCTCACCGCTCAGCTCGGCGACGTCCAGGGTCTCGACCTGCGCCAGCCGGTGGCCCTCGGGCACGCACAGCACCAGTCGGCCGCTCATCAGGTCGGAGTAGGTGAGCCGCTCGTCGTCCTCCTCGCTCTCCACCAGGCCGAGTCGGATCAGCAGGCCGAGGTCGAAGTTGCCCCCGACAACGCCGCGACGCACCATCGTCGAACCACCTGCCGCGACCTCGAACCGGATGTTCGGGTGCTCGTCGCGCAGCCGCTTGACGACGCCGGGCAGGATCAGCATGTTGCCGGTGGCGACCGTGCCGATGCGGACACTGCCCACCTTCAGCCCCTCGATCGCGCTGGCCTCCTGCCGTAGCAGGTCCTCGGCGCGGATGGCTGCCTTGGCATGGGGCAGGATCTGGGCAGCGGCATCCGTAGGCAGCACACCCTGTGCGCCACGCACCACGAGGACGACGCCGAGGTCCTCCTCGAGCCGCTGCACCTGCGTCGTGATCGTCGGCTGGGACACTCCGAGTTCCTTGGCTGCCTGCCGGAACGACCCGGTGCGCAACGCTGCCTCGAGATACCGGAGCTGCTCGAACCTCACCGTTTCCTCTCAACGCCCTCGTCGATGCGAAGGCGCGCTCAGGTCAGCTGGTCCAGCCCGGTCGAATCGGCACTGGTCGCGCCGCCTTCCACCGGAATCGTAGCGCCGGTGATGTAGCCGGCCGCCGGGGTGAGCAGGAACACCACGGCCGCGGCGATCTCGTAGGGCTGACCGAGCCGGCCGAGCATGGCACGGCGGCCGAGCTCGGCTGCTGCCATCGGGCCATTTTCCGCGACCCGCGGCGACAGGAACAGGCCCGGTGCAACGGCATTGACCCGAACGCCGCGGGGACCGTGCTGGGCGGCCAGCTGTTTGGTCCAGACGTTCAGAGCGGCCTTGGCCGGCCCATAACCGGCAGCGGTCCGCCCCGAGTGCAGCGCCATGACGCTCGACACGTGCACGATGGACCCGCCGTCACGGACCAGCGGAGCAAGCCGCTGGCCGGCGAGGAAGGCATGGGTCAGGTTGACGTCGAAGTCGCGCAGCCAATCCTGAAGCCTGAAGGCAGGCAACGGTTTTCGCTGCATCTGCCCGATGACGTCAACGTATCCGCTCAGCTGCTCACCGTGCGCGCACCATTGCCCGATCTGGGCGACGGTCTGCTCGAAGCCGGCTTCGGTGGTGGCGTCGGCGACGACATACGGGCAGCCCAACTCGTCGGCCAGGTCGCGCACCGCGTCCTCGGCGACGTCGACGCACAGGACGTCCGCGCCGAGCGAGCGGATTCCCCGGGCGACGTGTTCGCCGATGCCCGCACCGCCGCCGAGCACGACGTACCGCTCGCCGGTCAGACCGAACAGGGCCGGGAAGTCGACATCGTGCGGGGACTCCGGACGGTGCGGATCAGCCGGCTGCATCGGTGCTCTGCAAGAACTCCGCGATGATCTCCCACGTCTGCGCCGGGTGGGTGATGTTCGGCGCATGCCGGTATGGAACGGTGACCACCGTTGCGTTCTGGAGGACGTCCTGCAGATGTTTGGTCCAGCCGGCCTCGACCAACGGGTCACCCGTGCATTCGAAGAGCAGCACCGGGGTCTGTGTCGTCGCCAGGTTGGCCGGATAGGGGTCGGCGGGACGTTCGATGCGCAACGGCTCCGGCACCGCAGCGTGCGGCGCGACGGTCGCCGCATAGGTGCCCGGCATACCGGCCCAGCGGTGTCGAGCGGTGACCTGATCGGCCAGCCCCGGGTAGGGGTCGCACAGCAGTTCCACGATGCGGCGCAGATCGCCCTCGGTCCCGTCGAAGGAGCCCAGCTGGGCACTTGCGGCGGAGCGCCAGGGACCTCCGGTTCCGCTGATCGTGGTGACCGATGCGATGCGGTCCTGCACGGCCGGGTCGGTCAACGCGCGCAGGGCGATCGACCCGCCGAACGAGTTGCCCACCAGGTGCACGGGGCGCTCGATGCCCAGGTGGTCCAGCAGCGCGAACACGTGCGTGGTGCGGAAGGCGAACGGCGACCGATCGAGCCGGATCGCCTTCGCCGAACCACCGAAGCCGAGCAGGTCGGGCGCGATGACGCGATGGTCCCGAGCGGCGAGCGCGGCCACCTCCCCCCAGGTGACGTCACTGCTCGCGCCCCATGCCCCGTCGTGCAGGAAGACCACCACCGGCGCGTCGTCCGGGCCTCCGGACAGGAAGCGGGTCTCGAGGTCGTTGATGACCACGGTGTTCTCTTCGATCATGCGAATTCCCTTCGGGAGTATGCGATGTCGCGTGGCAGCTCGCGCCTGCCGGCCGGTCAGCCGAAGTCGTAGTGGTTCGGGTCGACAGTCTGCGTGCCCTCCAGGTAACGCTGCGCGGACAGCGGCCACATGATGGTCGAGCGTCCCTCGGCGTTCTGATACCAGCTGTGCGTCTTGGACCACCCCCAGGCACGCAGCGCGCTGGCCTCGGTGACCTCGTCGCGATATTCGGCGAACACCTCCCGCCGCAGCGACATGGACCGGTGCTGACCCTCCAGCAGGGTCCTGATCGCGCTCAGCAGGTAGACCGACTGGCACTCCATGAAGAACACCAGGTTGCCGTGCACCACCAGGTTGGTGTTCGGTCCGTAGAGGCAGAACAGGTTCGGGAAGTGCGGCAGCGTCATACCCATGTAGGCGCAGGCGTCGATGCCCCAGGTCTCGTGCAGGTCCACTCCCCCGGCACCGGTCACCTTCATCGGCGTGAGGAAGTCGGACGCTTTGAAACCGGTGCCGAAACAGATCACGTCGGCGTCGATGTGTTCGCCGCCGCGGGTGATCACCCCGGTTTCATCGACCGCCGCGACCGCGTCGCTGACGAGTCGCACGTTGTCGCGCTTCAGCGTGGCGATCCACGTGCCGTCGTCGCGGATGATCCGCTTCGCGCCCGGTGGGTAGTCGGGAATCACCTGTTCGGCCAGGTCCGGCCGATCGGTGACCTGGTCCTCCAGGTATGCAGTGAGCAGCTGGCGCAACTGCTCGTTCGCCGCGGAGACGGCGCGCTCGGTCGGCGGATACGACGGGTCCACCGTGACCGCGTCGAGTTGGCCGATCGCGCGCGGCAGGAAGATCGAGAAGCGGTAGTAGGCGTGGTATGCCGGGACGTTGGCGAAGAGCCACCGCTCGTCCGCCGGGATGTCCCGCCGCAGCTCGGGGGTCGGCTTCAGCCACGGGGCGCTGCGCTGGAAGATGGTGACCTGTTCTGCGTCGCGGGCGACCGCCGGTCCGAACTGCAGGGCACTCGCACCGGTGCCGATCACCGCGACCCGCTTGCCGGCGAAATCGACCGAGTGGTCCCAGCGCGCGGAGTGGAAGGCCGGGCCGCGGAAGCGGTCGAGACCCTCGATGTTCGGTATGGCGGGGCGGTTGAGCTGCCCGACCGCCGACACCAGCACGTTGTAGTCGCGTGCCTGCTCCGACCCGTCCCGTGCGACCGTGCTGACGGTCCAGGTCGCCCGATCGTCGTTCCAGGCAGCACCGGTCACCTCGGTGCCGAACCGGATGTGCTCGAGCAATCCGTTGTCGGCGGCGAACCGCTGCAAGGAATCGAGGATCGCCTCCTGCCGGCTGAAATACGACGGCCACTCGTAGTCCAGGAACGAGTAGGAGTAGACGTGGCTGTGCACATCGGTGCGGCAGTCCGGGTAGGTGTTCTCGGTCCAGGTCCCGCCGACGCCGTCGTCCTTCTCGAGAATGACGAAGTCCAGTCCGGCCTGCTTCATCCGCAGACCGGCCAGCAGGCCGGAGATGCCGGCCCCGACGATGGCGACCCTGAACTCACGCCCGGGAGCGATCTCGTCGGCCGACCACGTGGGTGCGCGCGGGTCGGTGCCAGCGGGCACGAACGCCTCGTGGAGTAGCTCACGAACCTCGCCGGCGCCGTCGCCGAGCACCCAGCGTCCGATGGCCGACATGACGGGTTCGCTCGCACGCTCCGGCCATTCGTGGATCCGGGGCAGGAACGGCTCGAGCCGGTCGAGACAGAACTCGCGGATGGCGGCGGCCTGCTCGGCGTCACCGGTGCCTTCGGGCAAGAGCGCCGGGTCCGGTCGCCATTCGTCGCGCAGCACACTCGCGTCGTCCGTCACATGAGCGGTGAGCATGAGCAGCGCGGGGGTCTCCGCCGCGCCGATGCGGCGGCGCAACTCCTCGATGGTCGGCGGATCGGCCTGGTGCGATGTCATCGTCTTACTCTCTTCGCTGCAGAGGTGTGGTCAGCCGGACGCCTGCGCAACGCGGGCCAGGAAGGCTCGGAGCTGGTGGGCGACCGGATCGGGGTCGGTGAACGCCATCAGGTGGCCACCGGGCAGGAATTCGAGGCCGACCCCGGGGATGGCCGCCGCCAAGCGTTCGATGACCGCCCGGCCGGTGGACAGGTCGTCCTGGCCGCCGAGCACCAGCGTCGGCATCCCGTCCGGGACCGCGAAGTCACCGACGGCGGTCATCGCCTCGAGGTAGTCGGCGTGCACCTCGGCACTCCCGGATCGCAGCTGCGCTGCAGCTCTCCGGGCCATCGGCGCCAACCGCTCGGGTACGTCCTCTGCCGGGCCGAACCATCGCGCGACCGTGGGCACGATCAGCTCCTGGTAGCCACTGCGTGCCTGCGCTGCGCGAGCCCGGGTGCCGGCGATCGCGGCGTCGTCATACGAGTAGGTCGTGGCCGCAAGGCAGAGCGCCTCGACGCGCTCCGGGTGTATGGCGGCAACTGCCTGCGCCACCATGCCACCCAGTGAGATGCCGAAGGCGGCGGTGGTGGCGATGCCGCACGCGTCCAACACGGCGGTGACATCGGTTGCGTTGCGCCGCAAGGAAACTGGCCCGACGCCACTGCGGCCGTGACCACGCAGGTCCGGCACGATGAAACGATAACCGGGGCCCATGGCGGCGACGAGCGGCTCGAACCACGAGCCGTCCAGCCCCAGGGAGTGCAGCAACGTCACGTCGCGCGGCCCGTCGCCGTAGACGCTGTAGGCCAGCTCCACGTCATCATCACTGGTCACGGTGGCCGAGCGGACGGACAGGTCGGCCCCGACGCTCACGTCACTCATCGTCGGACGGCCGGCGACGCTGATCGGCCAGGTCCACTTCGTGCCGCAGCCGGGCGGACAAGTCTTCCAGGTGAGCAGCGAACACGGGGTCGGTGCGCATCTCCTGGGTCCGCGGGCGCGGCAGCTTCACGGTGATGTCGGCGACGATCCGCCCCGGACGGCTGGCCATCAGAATGACCCGGTCGCTGAGCAGAATGGCTTCTTCCAGATCGTGGGTGACGAAGATGACGGTCGGTCGCTCTTCCTCCCACAGCCAGATGAACTCCTCCTGCTGCTGCGCACGGGTCTGGGCGTCCAAGGCAGCGAAGGGCTCGTCCATGAGGATGAGGCGCGGGTTCTGCACCAGCGTCCGGGCGATCGCAACCCGCTGCCGCATGCCCTGGGACAGGCGCAGAATGTCCGAGTTGACGAATTCCTCCAGGCGGACCCGGCGCAGCCAGTCCTCGGCGCGGCGGTGGCGTTCCTCGCGGGGCACGCCACGAACCTCCAGGCCGATCTCGACATTGCGCCGAGCGCTACGCCAGGGCAGCAGAGCGTCACGCGCGAAGAGGAAGGCCGTGTCCTTGCTCGTTCCCCTGACCTCTTCGCCGTCCAGCCGGACCGAACCGCTGCGCGGCGCCAACAAGCCGCCGGCCATCGACAAAGCGGTGGTCTTACCGCACCCGGAGGGTCCGACAATGCTGACGAACTCCGACGCGCCGATGCTCAGGTTGAAGTCATCGAGCACGCGCACCGGTTTGCCGGCGTGTATGAAGCTCTGATTGACAGCGGTGAATTCGATGGATTTGCCACGATCGCCACCGGGGCGAGGGTCATCGGCCGATGGAACGTCGGTAGAAGTTTCTGTCGACTTCATCTTCAGACTCGTCCTCATAGTGCCTGCCCACTCTTCCCGGATAGAGCAATGGTTCGCAGCGGAATTGTTGCCGGAATGCCGAGGACCCGAATCCGAGATCACCACCGTGAAATCGCCGGTCCACCGACCCGCATCGAACGTAGGGCGGCTCAGGCACCGCGTCAACGGAATCCGGCGCCTGCCGCACCTATCGCCCTGATAGGTGCGGCCCGGTTGCCCGGGCGGCTCGCGCAAGGTGATTCTGATCACTCCGCAGCATTTGGCGAGAGGAACGTCATGCCTACCGAACTGGACCGCTCACTACGGCCCGATCAGGTAACGGAGCCGTCCGGCGACGGCTCGCTCACCTTCGACTTCACCGACCGCGTCGTGATCGTCACCGGCGCGACGGGGGGCATCGGGTCCGCGGTGGCGGACCTCTTCGCCGCGTCCGGAGCGAAGCTCGTGCTGCACGGCCGCAAGACCGAAGTGCTGGCCGAGCGGGTCGAGTCCGTGATCGCCGGTGGGCATGAGGCGGTCGGGGTGACCGGCAACATCAAACTGCCCGAGACAGCCGAGCAGATCGTCGGCACCGCGCTGGACCAGTTCGGCCGGATCGACATCCTGATCAACAACGCGGGCGGCAACTTCGGTGCGCGGCTGGAGGACCTGTCGGTCAATGCGTGGAACGCCACCATCGGATCCAACCTGTCCGGGCCCTTCCACCTGGCGACTGCTTGCCTGCCTGCTCTTCGGGCTGCCGGTGGCGGCGCCATCGTCAACGTCGGTTCGTCATCGGCGGGCTATGCACACCCGCTGCGCGGTGCTTATGCGGCAGCCAAGGCGGGTCTCGCCTCGCTCACGCGCACCATGGCCTGGGAATGGGCTGCCGACAACATCCGAGTCAATTGCGTCGAACCCGGTGCCACTCTGACGCCGGCGTCACGCTTCGCCCTCCAGGAGGAGACCGCGACCTCGGTGTCCCGGTTCATCGCCATGGGGCGCATCGGACGGCCCGAGGACATCGCCCGCGTGTGTGTCTTCTTGTGCTCGGCCGGCGCCGGCTATCTCACCGGCGAGACGATCCGGGTCGCGGGTGGTCCACACACTTCGACCCCTGCCGACGTGGACCTGATCCGCGGCCACTGAATTCGGCGCCGGGCGTGACGCACGCACCCTCCGCCGGCGGTTCCGTCATCTATCCGGGAAGCAACAGACAATGGACACCATGACACCGAACGCACCAGGTCCCGACGCCGTCGCGGCCCCGGACAGCGACGCCATCGGGCGGCGCATGGGCGAGGAGATCCTGGCCGAGCGCCAGGCCGAGCGACGCCGCAACACCCTGCTCGTCTGGCTGATGCGTCTCGTCGTCGCAATCGTGGTGATCGGCGCCTGGTGGCTCGCCTCGAGCAAGGGCTGGGTGTCCTCGCTCATGGTGTCGGGCCCGGGCGAGGTCGCGAAGGCGTTCGTCAAACAGCTCGGAGAAGGGTCGTTCTGGACCGACGCCGAGTCGACCTTCGGCGGAGCGATCACCGGCCTCATCGCCGGAGCCGTGCTCGGCATTCTGACCGGTGTGGCCTTCTCCCGTTCCGCCCTGCTGGAACGCGCCATGGCCCCGTTCCTGACCTTCGCCAACAGTCTGCCCCGGCCGGCACTGGCACCGATCTTCATCCTCTGGTTCGGTCTGGGCTTCGCCCCGAAGGCGATGGTCGCGGCCAGCGTGGTCTACTTCGTGCTGCTGACCTCGACACTGTCGGGACTACGTGGCATCGACCACGATGTCGAGCTGCTCGCCCAGTCCCTGACCATGTCGGCGCGTCAGCGGTTCCTGAAGATCGAGTTGCCCAGTGCCCTTCCGAGCGTGGTGGGTGGCCTCCGGCTGGGCGTCGTCTATTCGATCCTCGGCGCCGTATTGTCGGAGATGGTCGGTGCCTACTCCGGCCTCGGCCAGCGGTTGACCGCGATGACCGCCAACTTCGACGTGGCGGGCTCGTTCGCTGTGCTGTTCGCGATGGGTCTGATGACCATGATCCTGGACTTCGCGGTCTCCGGCATCGACAAGTTCGTTCAGAAGCGCTCGCGGTGAGGTCCGGGTATGACGACCAGCTCGGCACATCACTCCACCGTGACCGCACCGACTCGTGAACCGACCGCAGGAGTCTCGGGCAACCATTCGGTTCGCGTGACCCGCAAGGACATCGTCGCCGACGGTGTGGTCCGTCTCCGCCTGGAAGAGCCGTCGGGCGGCCGCCTGCCCTTCTGGACCCCGGGTGCGCACATCGACCTGGTCCTGCCCGACACCGGCTCGGGACCGGTCACTCGCCAATACTCGATGTGCGGCGACCGGTGGGACCCCAGTGCCTACGAGGTCGCGATCCTACGGGAGCCGCAGTCTCGAGGCGGCTCGAAGTATGTGCATGACGAGCTGGCCGTCGGCGACCAGCTCAGCGTCGGGACACCGCGCAACAACTTCCACCTCTGGCCTGCGCGCCGTTACGAGTTCATCGCCGGAGGCATCGGGATCACCCCCATCCTGGCAATGATCGTCAGCGCCGAGCGTCTCGGCATCGATTGGCATCTGTTGTATGGCGGACGGTCTCGCCGTTCGATGGCGTTTCTCGACGAACTCGAGCGCTATGGCGATCGCGTGACGGTCTGCCCTCAGGACGAGTCGGGTTTGCTCGACCTCTCCTATCTGCGCGAAGCACGGGAGGGGGTCAAGGTCTACACCTGCGGCCCGGAGCCGTTGCTCGCCGCTGTAGAAGCTGCGACGGCGAGCTGGCCGAAGGGCGCCGTCCGGTTCGAACGTTTCGTCGCAGCGGTCCAGCCGCCGCCGGTCCGATCGGAGCCTTTCGAGGTCGAGTTGGCGCGTTCACATCTTTCGGTGACGGTGCACCCGCACGAGACCGTTCTCGAAGCCCTCGAGAAGGTGGGCAAGCCGGTGCTGTCCTCGTGCCGGGAAGGCTTGTGCGGGACCTGTGAAGTAGGCGTGCTGTGTGGCACTCCGGATCACCGCGACTCACTGTTGACCGACGACGAGCGAGCACGCAACGATCGCATGTTCGTCTGTGTGTCCCGGTCCGCGACGGAGCAGATCGTCCTCGATCTATGACCTTTCTCAAAAGCACCAGGCCGCTGACCCGCACAGAAGGAATCGTCGATGTCGACCAATGACACGATCTCGAGAACCGGATCGACTGCACCCATCCTGGATGAGGACCCATTCGCATCGGAGACCCTGGAAAATCCGTTCCCGTTCCACACCCGGCTGCGTGAAATAGGGCCGATCGCTTTTCTGCCGAAATACGGCGTGCATGCAGTGGGAAGATACGAAGAGGTCCGCCAGGTTCTCGCCAATTGGCAGGAGTTGATTTCGGGTGCGGGTGTCGGCATCCGGGAGCCGTGGCGTGCCAGGGGGTTGCTGCAGACGGATCCGCCCGAGCACGACGCGCCGCGTGAGGTGCTGGCCGAAATCCTGTCCGCCCGTGTGCTGCGGGCGATGAAGGACGAGTGCAGCCGGCAGGCGGAGGCGCTGATCTCCTCGTTGCTCGAGGGCAGCAGTCGTGGCGACGTGGTGGAGCTGGACGCACACGAGAAGATCGCGGCGGAGTTCCCGGTGAACTTCTTTCCCAACGCCTCGGGGATCAGCGACGAGGGCCGCGACAAGATGCTGCCCTACGCCGACCACATCTTCAATCACGTCGGCCCGCGGAACGAGTTGCTCATCCAGGGTGAGAGCCGCACGGAGGAGTTCACCGAGTGGGTGACCGCGCGCTGTCAGCGGGACTCGCTGAAGCCACACGGTTTCGGCGCCGACATCTGGGCGGCGGTCGATCGTGGGGACCTCTTGCCGGAGCAAGCACCGATCCTGGTCCAGTCCTTGCTCAACGCCGGAGTCGACACGACGGTCTACGGCATCGCAGCGCTGCTTTACGCTTTCGCCACCCATCCGGACCAGTGGGCGGCGTTGCGCGACAACCCCGACCTGGCGCGCGCCGCATTCGACGAGGCGTTGCGTTGGGAGTCACCGGTGCAGATGCTCTTCCGCAAGAGCGTCACCGACGTCACGATCTCGGGGACCACTGTTCCGGAGGGCACCCGTGTACTCATCTGTTACGGAGCCGCAAACCGCGACCCGCGCCGATGGACCGATCCGGACCGATTCGATCTCACCCGTGATCCGTCGGGGCATCTCGCCTTCGGCATGGGAATCCATCAGTGCGTGGGGCAGCACGCTGCCCGATTGCAGTCCGAGTGTCTGCTGCGGGTGCTCGTGGAGCGGGTGCAGAGCATCGAGGCAGCGGCGCCCGTGACCCGTCACCACAACAATGCGCTACGCGGCTGGGGAGCCATGCCGCTGCGTCTGAAAGTCGCCTGACACCAACCATTTATGTCCTCGGCCCCGCCGACGCGAGTCGGCGGGGCTGCGGCCAACTCTCCTCGGAGGCACCAACTGATGCCAGCAACACGCTCGTCCGCCACACGCACCCTCGTCGTCACCGGCGGATCGTCCGGCATCGGCGCCGAGCTGGTCCGCGCGCTCGCGGGCGAGTGGAATGTCATCTCCGTCGACCTGGCGCCCCCGAGTCAGCCGGCAGCGGGCGTCACCTACGTGAGCGGGGACATCACGACCGCGGACGCCACGGACCGGCTGGCCGGCGTTCTCGACACCGGTCCCGACCAGCGGGTCGACGCTGTCGTCCACTGTGCCGGCATCGGCGCGTTCGGACCCTTCCTGGCAATGCCCCGATCGGAGTGGGAGCGCCTGCTCACGGTCAACCTGCACGGCACCCTGAATTTCGTTCAGGGCGTTGCCGACCGGGTGGCCGACGGGGGACGCATCGTCCTGTTCTCGTCCGGCACCGTCTTCAAGGCGCCGGCCGGCGCAGCGGCATACGCAGCCTCCAAGGCCGGCATCATCGGCTTCGCCCGCAGTCTGGCCGCTGAACTCGGTGCGCGCGACATCACCGTCAACGTCATCGCGCCCGGCCTGGTCCTGACCCCGCTGTCCGAGTCGATCGCGGCGGGCGAAGAGGCGAACATCAACAGCCGTGCGATCAAAAGAGCAGCCACCACAGCGGATTTCGTCGAGCCGGTCCGATTCTTCCTCTCTCCCGGCGCGTCGTTCGTCACGGGCCAGACCCTCGTGGTGGACGGCGGCTCCATTCGCCGCTGAAGCGACTCACCGACCTCACCAGAAGGACCCCGCAGCTCCGGGAGGGCTGCGGGGTCCTTGTCCTGTGCGCCGCCGTCAGCGGCTTCGTCGGCTCAGGCGCGGGCGTATGCCGGCACGATCTGTTCAAACGTGACCTGGCCCGACTTGATCAGGCCCATCTGCTGAGCAACGTTGATCATCAGCTCCACGTCCGCCTTCGCGATTTTCCATTCGGGATGCAGCTTGGGCACCAGATCGTTGTTGAAGTGCGCGATGTAGCCCTTCGCGATGTCCGGGAACTTCCCGCCGAGGCACGTCTTGTTGAGCAACGCGGCGGCCTTGTCCGGGTTGGCGCCCATCCACTCCTTGCCGGCGGTCTGTGCAGCGAGCCAGGCCTTGACGACGTCCTCGTGGTTCTTCGCGAAATCCTCACGCACGATGCTGACGTCCACCCGCTGCTTGCTCAGCAGGGCGGGCACGGTCGGGTCCGAGAACTCGACGAGGATGTGGCCGCCGGTCTCGGCGGCGAGCACCCTGCTCGTGGCCCAGGTGATCCCGACATACGCATGGATGTGGCCCGCCTTCAGCTGAGCGGCGCCACCGGCAGCCACCTGCCCGACGGACAGGGCGGTGATGTCACTGCGGCTCATCCCGGCCTGCTTCAGCGCAAGCGTCAGCTGTTGGTCGGCGCCGGCGCCGATCGCCGTGACTCCGATCGTCTTTCCCTTCAGGGCATGCATCTTCTCGGCGAAGGATGCCTTCGCGTCCGGCCAGGTGCCTTTCCCGACGACGATCGAGTAGGTCGTCTCCGGCACCCGCAAGCCCACGAAGACCGGGCGCTTGCCAGGGTCCGAGTGTGCGTAGGTCGCCAGTGTCAGCAGCACGTCTTGCACCTGGCCGTCGATGCTGCCGGCGCTCATCAGCTGCTCGCCCTGCACACCGCTCTTGGGCAGGATGAACTTCGGGACGTTCAGGTTGTATTTCGCGTAGTCCTTCTGGTCCTGGTTGACCCAGTCCAGGAAGTAGTTGTCGATCGGGGCCGAGGCGACGTGGAAGGTTGTCGGCTTCGTCAACGCGCCTGCCGCCTTCTTCACGTTGCCGGTGGACCCGGAGCCGCCACCGCACGCAGTCAATGCGCTGCCGAGGCCTGCGGTGACGAGTCCCGTTCCTGCCCAACGCAAGACGTCGCGACGCGTTGCCCGAGGGCTGGTCAACTTTCCGAGATCCGACATGAGCTACTCCTTGGCGATGGGCGAATTTCACACCGGAACGTCGCGACCGACGGAGTCCGGGACGATGGTCGCCGCACCGGTGAAAAAGGGATCGTTGGCGTCCATCGAGTGGTTCTCGCAAACCCTTCCGCAGCATGGAGCGGGCGGTCAATAGACAATGCCGCCCGGACGCCTATCGCCCCGATAGGCCCTGCGAACAAAGGGCGTTCAGCGATAGGTGATCGCATCACCGGTCAGGTGGCAGTGGTCGTTGAACCCGACGAGCGACATCCCCGAACGACCCCGCACGACCTTGGTGACTCCGGTGTTGACAGCGACCCGATTGAGCGCGAGCCACTGCGGAAAGCCGCCGTCGATCAGCCGGGCCGCCACCCATGCGATCGCACCGGCACTGGAGAAGACGAAGATGGTTGCACCGGATTCCACGCCGTCGAGGGCGCGTCCGAGTGCGGCGTCGATCCTGTGAGTGAAACCGGCGAAGGTCTCGAGGTAGTCGCCATCGTGCTCACTCGATGCCCAGCGAGCCGATGCACGTTCGAGGTGCTTTTGGAACGTGCGTGGATCCGGTCCGGCATCGGAGACCGGGAGTCGCTGCGGATCGGCCCGCATCAGGTTTTCCGCGTCGAATTCGTCCCACCCAGGGTCAGCGACGACGGCGGTGTCCCAGCCCGCTGCGGCGATCGCCTCCCGCGCGGTGTCCCGCTGACGCGTCAGTGTCCCGGTGATGATCCGCTCGGGTTTCAGCCCGCTCCGGCTCAGCGTCGCACCCAGCACCCGGCTCTGTGCCCTACCACGCTCCGACAGTCGGTCATAGTCATGGGTGCCGAAGGATGCTTGGCCGTGTCGCACCAGGAAGACAACGCTCATCGGCCGGAGGGTAGCCGGTCTGCTCGAGTGAGACAGAACGCATGTGTGGTGAGGCAGAACGGGTGGCCGGCCGGATCGCTGAGCACCCGCCATACCTCTGGCTCCGGTTGTGTCCGTGCGAGTTCGGCGCCGAGTGCGAGTGCCGCGTCCACCGCACGATCGAGGTCGGGGACCCAGACGTCGAGATGAATCTGCTGCCGCTGGGGGCCATCCGGCCACCGCGGCGGCGAATGGTCGGCGACTTGGATCAGCGTCAGTGCCAGCGAGCCGTCGGCCAGCACGATGAGCGAACGGTCCGTCCGCGCAGCCGCCTCCGGCAGACCGAGCAGCGCGGCGTAGAAGGCGGCGAGCGTTTCGGCGTCCGAGCAGTCGAGGGACACCGAGGCGAGCCGGCCGACGGGTGCTTCCATGACGGCGATCATGTGCTTCCTCAAGGACATTGGCAAACCTGGCCGACTATCGGCGCGATAGCCCGACATCCGCTGCGTCGCTATTTCGTTGCTGCTGTAATGAACGGGCGCTGTCCGATGGCCGGCGCGCAACGGTCCATGGCCCGAAATCCCCGGAGGTGCCACATGTCTCACAGCTCGGTGCTCAGCTCACGACCCCCGCTCGTGCTCGCGGACCTGATAGCCGGCACCCGGGTACGCAATGCGCTGCTCATCATCGGCGGCGCCGCACTGACCGGTGTCGCCGCGCAGCTTGCGTTCCCCGTCCCGGGCTCGCCGGTGCCGGTCACCGGACAGACCTTCGCGGCCCTGGTCGTCGGCGCCGGGCTCGGCATGCGGCGCGGCATCGCCTCCATGCTGCTCTACCTGATCGCCGGCATGATCGGCATGCCGTGGTTCGCCGAGGGGTCGTCCGGGTTCTCCATGCCGACGCTGGGCTACGTCATCGGGTTCGTGGCCGCCGCCGCGCTGGTGGGACACCTCGCGAGCCGCGGCGCCGACCGGTCACCCCTGAAGACGGCGGGCGCCATGCTGCTGGGCAACCTGGTCATCTACGCGATCGCGCTCCCCTACCTCGCACACTCGCTGCATGTCGGCCTGCCGACAGCGTTCGACCTCGGCATGCGCAACTATGTCCTCGGTGACCTGGTGAAGATCGCCCTCGCCTCCGCCTGCCTGCCTGCGGTATGGCGCCTGGTGCAGCGCAAGCACTGATCGAACAGCGCGTATCACCAACCCGATTGGAGACGTCCGATGGATCTGGGATTGACCCAGGAGCAAGTGGAATTCCGCAAGCTGGCACGCGAATTCCTCGATGCCGAGGTCGTCCCGCACCGGCAGGCATGGGACCGCGCCGAGTCGATCGACCCGGACATCCTCCCGAAGATCGGCGAGATCGGCTTCCTCGGGCTCACCATCCCCGAGGAGTACGGCGGTCTCGGCGGCGACTACATCACCTACTGCATCGGGATGGAGGAACTCGGCCGGGCCGACTCCTCGGTGCGTGGTGTGGTCTCGGTGTCCGCGGGCCTGGTCGGTAAGACGATCCTCGCGTTCGGCAGTGAACAGCAGAAGCAGCAATGGCTGCCCGCGATCGCAGCCGGCACGGCCATCGGCTGCTTCGGCCTGACCGAGCCCGACAACGGCTCCGACCCGGCCCACCTCCGGACCCGTGCCAGGCGCGACCGCGACGACTGGGTGATCAACGGATCGAAGATCTTCATCACCAACGCCACCATCGCCGACGTCGCCCTCGTCTTCGCGCGAACCGGTGAGGACGGTGCCCGCGGCATCTCGGCCTTCCTGGTGCCGACCGACACCACCGGATTCGAGCGCACGCTCATTCACGGCAAGCTGGGGCTGCGCGGGCAGGCCACCGCTGAACTCTCCTTCGACAACGTCCGGATCCCGGCGGAGGCGCTGCTCGGCGAGGAGGGCAAGGGATTCAAATACGCCATGGCCGCGCTCGACAAGGGCCGGATCTCGATCGCTGCAGCGTGTGTCGGCATCATCCAGGCCTCGTTGGAAGCATCGGTCGAATACGCCCGGGCGCGCAGGCAGTTCGGCAAACCGATCGCGGCATACCAATTGGTGCAGGAGATGATCGCCGAGATGTCGGTGCAGGCGGACGCGGCCAGGTTGCTCACCTGGCGGGCCGCCGATCTGGTCCAGCGCGGCGAACCCTTCGCGGTTGCCGCGTCCAAGGCGAAGCTCTTCGCCTCCGAGGCAGCCGTGGAAGCGTCGAATCTGGCGATCCAGGTGCACGGCGGATACGGCTTCATCGACGAGTATCCGGTGCAGAAATTCATGCGGGACGCCCGCGTGATGACGCTCTACGAAGGCACCAGCCAGATCCAGAAACTGATCATCGGCCGCAGCGAAACCGGCATCTCTGCCTTCTGAAAGCGAGCACAGTCATGAACGGACTTCTGGAGGGCAAGGTCGCCGTCGTCACCGGCGGCGCACAGGGCATCGGACTGGCGATCGCGAAACTGTTCAGCGAGCACGGAGCCACCGTCGTCATCGCCGACCTGCACCTCGACGCAGCCGAGAAGGCGGCCGCGAGCCTGCCGGGGCCGGGAACCGGGGTCAGTTGCGATGTGGCCCAACTGGACCAGGTCGAGGCGACCTTGTCAGCTGTGCAGGCAGAGCACGGCGCTCTCGACGTCCTGGTGAACAACGCCGGACTGACGCGCGACGCGACGATGCGGAAGATGACGGCTGAGGATTTCGACCTGGTCCTGCAGGTCAACCTCCGCGGCACGTGGAACGGTGTGCGCACTGCCGCCGCCATCATGCGCGAGCAAGGTCACGGCACGATCGTGAACCTGTCCTCGATCTCCGGCAAGGTCGGCTTCGTGGGCCAGACCAACTACTCCGCGGCCAAGGCCGGGATCGTCGGGCTGACCAAGGCAGCGGCCAAGGAGATCGCATTCAAGAACGTCCGGGTGAACGCCGTGCAACCAGGTCTGATCCGGACGGCAATGACCGAGGCGATGCCGCAACGGATCTGGGACGACAAGCTGGCGGACATCCCGATGGGACGCGCCGGCGAGCCCTCCGAGGTGGCGTCCGCGGTGCTCTTCCTGGCCAGCGACCTGTCGTCATACCTGACCGGCACCGTCCTGGAGGTCACCGGTGGGAGGCACATCTGATGGGCCGCGTCGAAATCGGCTGGCTCAGCCGGACTCTGCCGAGGAGCGCTCCGTGAGGGTCTTCGCCACGATGACCGAACTGGAGGACGCGGTGGGCAGCCACCTCGGTCACTCGGACTGGCATCCAGTGACTCAGCAAATGATCGACGGCTTCGCCGACATCACCGGGGACCATCAATGGATCCACGTCGACGTGGAGCGCGCCGCGAACGGCCCGTTCAGGACGCCCATCGCGCACGGCTACCTGACCCTCTCGCTCACCTCGATGCTGGCGGCGGAGATCTATCGCCTCGACGGGATGCAGATGGTCGTGAACTACGGCGCCGACCGCGTGCGCTTTCCGGCGCCGGTGCCCGTGAACTCCGCACTGCGCGCCGGTGTCGAACTGCGGTCTGTCCGGCCGACAGCCGGCGGGCATCTGGTCGACACTCGCGTCACAGTCGAACTCAAGGGCACCGACCGGCCGGCATGTGTCATTGACCGGCTCACGCTGGTCGTTTCTGCGTAGCCGATGACCGGCGGACGGACGTCGCCGGAGAGGACCCGGCCGGACGTCATACCTCGGGCGTCGGCAAGGCGCTCTCGAGGAACTCGACCGTGGTGCGCCACGCCGCAGCCGAAGCGGCCGGGTGATGGAACATCGGGTCCGGGTTGTCGAAGGCGTGCCCGGCGCCGTCGTACGTCTCGAAGCGGACGCCGTCCCGTGTGACGGCCGCTCGGATCCGGTGCACCACGTCGAGCGGGATGTAGTCATCGGCCGTCCCGAAGTGGTGCAGGCTCGGCGCGGTCACCCTCGGCGCCAGGTGGAGCAGGTCAGGCAGTGCCGAGCCGTAGTAGCTCACCACGACGTCGACGTCGGTCGACGCCGCCACGTTGAAGGCGAGACCGCCGCCGAAGCAGAAGCCGAAGACGCCCACTCCCCCGTCGACGTGTTCGTCGGCGCGCGCCGCGGCGACCGCGGCGACACCATCGCCAACCGCCGTCTCCCAGTCGAGCCGCCCCACCAATCCCATGGCCTGCTGCAGCACGTCGGCGCGCTCATAGTCGATCTCGGAATCGTCGAGACGCCAATAGATCTCGGGCACGACCACGACATATCCGAGCGCGGCGAGGTCCGCGGCCCGGGCCTTGATGTAGTCGGTGACGCCGAAGATCTCCTGGAAGAGCACGATGCCCGGTCCCGACCCGGACTCCGGCAGGAAACGGAACGCCGGCATGGCGCCATCGTCGGTCTGTATGTCGATGCGCTCGCTCATCCGGCTCACACCCCTGCCGCGTTGTCCACGCCACCGCTGACCGGCAGGTCTGCGAAGACGTCCGGTGGGTCTTGCCACAAGTCCGGCAGCGTGCCGGCGCGCGCGTCCTGGATCGCCCGCCATACTCGCTGCGGGGTGCACGGCAACTGGATGTGCCGCACCCCGAGGTGACTGACGGCGTCGACCACGGCGTTCTGCACGGCCGGTGTCGAACCGATCGTCGCCGACTCACCGATTCCCTTCGCCCCCAAGGCATTCAACGGTGTGGGAGTCTCGGTCGACTCCGTCTCGAAGTCGACCAGATCCATCGCGCTCGGCATGGCGTAGTCCGCCAGCGTGCCGGTCAACGGCTGGCCGTCGGCGTCGAAGACCACTTGTTCGTAGAGCGCCTGGGCGATGCCCTGGGCGAGGCCGCCGTGCTGCTGTCCTTCCACGAGCAGCGGGTTGAGCACCCGGCCGCAGTCGTCGACCGCGACGTGTCGCAGCGGCCGGACGTGACCGGTCTCGGTGTCGACCTCGACCACCGACACGTGCGCGCCGAAGGGGAAGGTGGAGCCGGACTGGTTGACGTCCAGCCCGGCCGACAGCTGCTCTCCGGCGTCATGGGCTGCGGCTGCGATCTCGGTCCAGGTCACGGTGGCACCGCCGGGCACCCCGGTGACGCCGAAGGTGCCGTCCTCGGTGAGCACGATGTCGTCGACGGCGGCTTCGAGCAGCGTCGCCGCGTGCCGACGGGCCTGGTCGCGGACCGTCTCCGCCGCGGACACCACCGCGCTGCCGCCCAGCTGCAGGGACCGGGAGCCGCCGGTGCCGCCGCCGCGCGGTACGGCAGCCGTGTCGGACTGCACGTAGCTGATCTTGTCCATCGGGATGCCGAGTGCGTCGGACACCAGCATGGAGAACGCCGTTGCGTGCCCCTGGCCATGAGCCGAGGTGCCGGAGGACACCGTCGCGGTGCCGTCGTCGTGCACGGTCACTGAGCCGTATTCCGAGCCGCCACCGGGTGCGGTCACCTCGACGTAGACGCTGACGCCGATGCCCAACTGGATCGGGTCGCCGCTCTCCCGGCGGCGTGCCTGCTCCTCGCGCAGCTTCTGGTAGTCGGCGATCCGCAACGCCTCGCGCAACGGCAGGTCGTAGTCACCGGAGTCGTAGGTGGCGCCGACCTGTGTCGTGACCGGAAAAGCGCTCGGATCGATGAAGTTTCGCCGGCGCAGCTCGACGGGGTCGATGTCGAGCTGGTCGGCGGCGATGTCCATCAGGCGCTCGATGTGCGCGGCAGCCTCGGGTCGTCCGGCACCGCGGAACGCGCCCATCGGCGCGGTGTTGGTGACCACGGAGGCGGCGTCATACGCGACGACGGGGACGTCATACACGCCCGGCACCATGAGCGCGGTCATGTGGATCGGCAGTGCTCCACCGAAGCCGGCCCAGGCACCGGCGTCGCCGATCACCCGCGCGCGCAGACCGGTGATCGTGCCGTCGCGGGTGAGGCCGAGCTCGTAGTAGCCGACCTGCCCGCGGCCGTGCATGCCCTGCAGGTTCTCCGCCCGGGTCTCCACCCAGACGATTGGGCGGCCAAGCTGCCGCGCGGCGCCGATCACGGCGGTGTGCTCCGCGATCAGGCCGGCCTTGCCGCCGAAGCCGCCACCGACGTGCGGGGCGATGACGCGGACCTGTTCCTTGGGTAGGTCGAACTCCTCGCACACCATCTCGTGGAACCCGTGCGGCATCTGCGTCGAGACATGTATGACGAGATCGTGCTGGCCGTCGCCCGTGGGATCGGCGGCGATGGCGTTGCCCTCCATCGGCACGACCGCGACCCGCTGATTGACCATCCGGGCTCGCACCACCACGTCGGCGCCGTCGAGCGGATCGCCTTGCACCGCAGAGCGATTGCCGATCACCAGGTTGGTGCCGAGCTCGGGGAACTGCAGTTCGGCGTCCGGCGCGAGCGCCTCCTCCAGGTCCGTCACGGCGGGCAGCGGGTCGTAGTCGACGTCGACCAACTCGACCGCGTCGGCGGCCAGCGCGGGCGACTCCGCCACCACGAGCGCCACCGGCTCCCCGACGAACCGCACCCGGTCGACCGCGAGCGGCGGCCGGGGCACCTTGGGGTTGACCACCATCAACCCGAAGTGCGGCCGCAACGGCAGATCGGCGGCGGTGAAGACGGCCACCACACCCGGTGCGGCAGCCGCTTCGGTCGTGTCGATCTGACCGATCTGCCCGTGCGCCACCGGAGATCGGACGAAAGCGGCATAGAGCAGACCGTCCAGCTGGACGTTGCCCACGAAGGATGAGTCACCGGTCACCAGTGCGGCGTCCTCGACTCGACGGACTCTGGTCCCGAGAATTGAACCTGGCATGCAGCCGACGCTACGCCACGTCACGCGCATTTCGAGAGCACTCTGGCGATGGCTTCCTTCTCCGCCTTGGTGACCCACAGGTGATAGGCGGTCTTCACCGTGACCTGGGTGGCGACATAGGTGCACCGGTACGCCGTGTTCTTCGGCAGCCAGGTCGCCGCGTCACCGTCCCGCTTCGCGGCGTTGGCGCTGCCACTGACCGCGAGCAGGTTGCGCGGGTCGTTGGCGAAGTCCTGCCGTTGCTCGGCAGTCAGCTGTTGGGCGCCTTTCTGCCAGGCGTCCGAGAGTGCGACGACATGATCGATCTGGACGGCGTTGCTCGTTCCGCTCCCCCGGTGGAAGCTGATCCGCTTCCCGGTGTACGGATCGACGAGCACGCCTGTCAGCACGACGCATTCGTGCGTGCGTGGTTTGAGCGTGACGTCCGTCAGGTCACGTCGCAGGATGTCGTTGCGGGTGTCGCAGCCGTTGTGGCCCAGCTGCACCGTCACGTCGTCGCTCCACCGCGCGCCGAATTCGCTGCGCTCGTATCCGGTTTTCGGCGCCCGCCCCTTCACCGGCAGCGCGTTCAGTTGGGCAAGCGTGAGCGCGACAGCCGTCTTCCTCGGGTATGCCGGGCCGCTGCTCGGAGGGGACGTCAGCGTGCCGGGTGCCGAGGTGGCGGGTGCCGGCATACATCCGGCCAGCGCCATACCGAGCAGGACCACGCTTGCTGCCCCCACTGCTCCCCCGCGCCTACCCACCGGACAGTCCTACCGCAGCCCGCCGCCGACACCAGTCCCGGGTCACGCCTCGGCCGCCGACGTGCGCCGCAATCTGCCCGCTGGGCGATACCGTGACGCATGCGCACCTCTGACCGCGACGAGACTCCGGCCGAACGCGCCGACCGCAACTGGAGCGAGCTCCTCCAGGAGTTGCGTGTCACTCAGACCGGCATCCAGGTCCTTGCCGGTTTCCTGCTCACTTTGCCCTTCCAGCAACGCTTCTCGCGGCTGAGCTCCTGGCAAGTCGGCCAATATCTCACCACGGTCTCCTGTGCGGTGACCGCCGTCATCCTGCTCGTCGCGCCCGTGAGCGCCCACCGTTGGCTGTTCCGCAAGCACGAGAAGGACGTGGTGGTGACCTTCGGTGATCGCCTCGCGAAGGCCGGGCTCGCGATGCTGGCGGTGACCATCGTGCTCACCATCAGCTTCGTTTTCGGTGTCGTTGCGGGGCAGGCCGCGGGGATCACCGTCGCGGCGGTCACCGCTGCCGCCTTCATCGCCCTGTGGGTGCTGCTGCCCTGCCGGCAAGTGCGGGAGTGAAGAACCGACCGTTCGCTACCCAGTACCTTGAGGCGGCTCTACTCCGTGGCCAGCACCAGGGCGCGCTGCTCCGTCACCCGCATCCGCTGCAGCTTGCGCCGCACGGCCGGCCAGAAGACGACCAGCAACCAGACTCGTCCACACCTGGGTCCGTCCCGTCGAGGTCATGAGCGAGGCGAACATCCGGGACGCCGAGTAGAGACCGGAGTTGAGCCGAGAAGCACCGACGTCGGTCGAGTAGCGGATGGAGGAGCGAAGCGGGGGAATCCGCGTATCGAGACCAGCGCCGCGCCGCCCGCATGTGCGGTCTGCACACGAGGAGGTGCAAACAGTGCAAAGCGCCCATGGCGCGGGGCTCGGCCTGCTCGTAGTTTTTCGACCGGCAGAACCATTTCACGGAAGGACCAGTCATGGCACACGGCGACGACAGCGCACTGTCCCGCGTCACGATGGACGACCGCAGGCACTGGTTCGGCATCGCCGTCCAGCGCTTCGGCCAGGTCAGTGCCTTGTCGCAATTCCTGCTCGGCGCGACCCTCGGTTATGGCATGACCTTCGGACATGCCGTGCTGGCATTCCTTTTCGGTTCGGTGATTCTCGAGGTGCTGATGTGCATCGTCGGCGTCATCGGCCAGCGCGAGGGACTCAACACGGCCCTGCTCGCGCGGTGGACCGGCTTCGGAGAGGTCGGCGCTTCCCTGGTCGGGCTGGCGATCGGCATCAGCCTGATCGGCTGGTTCGGCATTCAGTCACAAATCTCCGCCGAATCGCTCAAGGCCCTGCTCGGCGGCGGCATGCCGACCTGGGGCTGGTCGCTCATCTGCGGCGTGGTCGTGACCGCCATCGTCGCCGTCGGCTTCGGCGGCATGCAGTGGCTTGCCAACATCACCGTGCCGCTCTTCCTGGTGCTGGTCGGCTGGTCGGTGATCTCCGAGCTCACCAAGCACTCGTTCCACTCACTGCTCACCTCACCCGCCCCGGGACCGCACATGACCGTCGCGACCGGAACCGGCATCGTCGCCGGCGGGCTCATCGTCGGCGCGATCATCACCGCGGACATGACCCGCTACAACCGATCGACGCTCGACGTCGTGAAGCAGACGGTCGTCGGAGTCACCTTGGGCGAGTTCGGGATCGGGCTGGCCGGCGTGCTGCTGGCCCACGCCGCCGGCAGCGGCAACATCGTTGCCATCATTACGTCTTCCGTCGGTGTCGTGGGCCTGATCATCGTGCTCACTGGGACGCTGAAGATCAACGACTGGAACCTCTACTCCTCGACCCTCGGCCTGGTGAACTTCGTCTCGACGACGTTCCGCACCAACTTGCCCCGTGCCGCGACGACGGTCGTCGTCGGCATCATCGGCACCGTGCTCGCGGCCGCCGGCATACTCGGCCACTTCACCGAGTTCCTCATCACCCTGGGCGTCGTCTTCCCGCCGATCGCGGGGATCATGATCGCCGAGTACTTCGTCGTCAAGGTATGGCGCGGTGACCTCGACGCGAGCCGCGCCAAGGCCGCCCTGCCGGCGACCGCGCCGCGGGTGGTCCCCGCGACGATCGTGATCTGGGCGGTCGCCTCGCTGATCGGCAAATACGTGACCTGGGGCATCCCGAGCATCACCTCTCTCGTGGTGGCGGTCGTCTTGTATGTCGTCGCCGGCCAGGCCGGGCTGATCAAGGGCGTCGGCTTGTCCCGGACACCGGTGGCGGCGGACGTACCGGTGCCCGAACGCGTCGCCTGATCCGAATCCGCACCACCACCAACGAACTTTCAATCGTCAAGGAGAACCATGCACATCGGGATCGATGTCGGCGGGACCAACACCGACGCCGTGTTGATGGAGGGGACGAAGGTCCTGGCCGGCGTCAAGAACTCCACCACGGACGACGTCACTACCGGCATCGTGCAGGCCGTCGACCAGTTGCAGGCCGAGCACGCCTTCGACGCCGGGGCAGTGCAGGCCGTGATGATCGGCACCACCCACTTCATCAATGGCCTGGTGGAGGCCAAGCGGCTCGCACCGACCGCGGCCCTGCGGCTGGGCCTGCCCGCCACCCAGGCGCTGCCGCCGCTGGTCGACTGGCCCGAGCGGCTGAAGAACGCGATCGGCGGCCGCGCCTACCTCGCACACGGCGGTTACGAATTCGACGGCCGGCCGATCTCGCCCATCGACCACGACGAGCTCAAGCGGCATGCCGCGGACATGGCGGCCAACGGCGTTCGCTCCGTGGCGATCTCGTCGGTCTTCTCCCCGGTCAACCACGATCTGGAGGTCGAGGCGGCCGAGGTGCTGACCGGTGTGCTCGGCCCGGACGTGGCGATCTCGCTGTCGCACGAGATCGGCCGGATCGGCCTGCTCGAGCGCGAGAACGCCACGATCATCAATGCCGCGCTCCGCGAGATGGCCGTCTCCATCGTCGACGGCCTGACCGCCGCCGTCCGCAAGCACGGCATCCAGGCGCCGATCTTCCTGAGCCAGAACGACGGCACCCTGATGGATGAGGACTACGTCCGACGCTACCCGGTCGCCACATTCGCCTCCGGGCCGACCAACTCGATGCGCGGCGCGGCCGCGACCAGCGGGCTCGCGACGTGTGCGGTGGTCGACATCGGCGGCACCACCTCCGACGTCGGGCTGCTGATCAACGGCTTCCCACGGGAGACCACCACCGAGGTGAAGGTCGCCGGCATTCGCACCAACTTCCGGATGCCCGACGTCCTGTCGATCGGCATCGGGGGCGGGAGTCACGTCGATCCGCAGACGGCGTATGTCGGGCCGGAGTCCGTCGGTTACCAGCTCACCACCGAAGCGCTGGTCTTCGGCGGAAGCACTCTGACCGCAACAGATCTGGCGGTTGCCGCCGGACGCGCGGACATCGGCGACAAGAGCCGAATCGCGCATCTGGATGCCGCGTTCGTCCGGGCGGCTCTGGACGGCATCGCCGACCGGATCGCCGAGACGGTGGATCGGATGCGCACCTCGCCGGAGCCGGTCCCGGTCGTGGCCGTGGGTGGTGGCTCGGTGCTGCTGGACGAGGAACTGCCCATTTTCGGCGCCATACACCGTCCGGAGAACTACGCGGTCGCCAACGCGATCGGCGCCTCGATCGCCCAGGTGGGCGGCGAGATCGACAAGGTCTTCACCGTCGAGCCGGGCCGGCGGGATGCCGTCCTGGACGAGGTGCGCCAGGAAGCGGTCGACAAGGCCATCGCCGCCGGCGCTCGTCCGTCGACGGTCTCGATCGTGGACTTCGACGAGGTGCCCATCCCGTACCTGCCGGGCAACGCGACCCGGATCCGGGCGAAGGCCGTCGGCGACCTCGACATGGAGGCGTGAGCTGTGAGCTGGAAGCTGGACCTCAACCAGATCGACGAATTGGCGCGCGGCGCAGCGGTTCTCGGCACCGGCGGAGGTGGTGACCCCTACATCGGCGCGCTGCTGGCCAAGCAGGCGCTGCGCGAGCGCGGCCCGGTCACCGTCTTGACCGTCGACGAGGTGCCTGCCGACGCGCAGGTCGCGATGGTCGCGATGATGGGTGCCCCGACGGTGATGGTGGAGAAAGTGCCCAGTCTCGCCGAGGTCATCGCGCCCCTCCGGGCGATGGAGGAGGTGCTCGGCCGGCCGGTCACCCACGTGGTGTGCGCCGAAGCGGGCGGGGTGAACTCGACGATCCCGGTCGCGGCCGCGGCCGCGCTGGACCTGCCGCTCGTCGACGCCGACGGGATGGGGCGCGCGTTCCCGGAGCTGCAAATGGTGCTGCCGACCTTGTCCGGGGTCGGGGCGACGCCGCTGGCGATCGGCGACGACAAGGGCAACACGGCCGTCCTGTCCACGGTCACGAACAGCTGGGCCGAGCGCATCGCGCGCACAGCGTGCATCGAGATGGGCTGCTCGGTGATGATCTCGCTCTTCCCGATGAAGGGTGACCAGGTCCCTGCCTGCATGGTCCCGAACACGCTCGCGCTCTGTCTGCGGATCGGTGCCGCGATCGCGAACGCCCGTGCGTGCAATACCGATCCGGTGACCGCAGCGGTAGACGTGCTCGGCGGCCGGGAAATCTTCGCCGGCAAGGTGACCGACGTCGAACGCAAGACCTCGACGGGATTCGCCCGCGGGCGCGCGCAGGTCACCGCTGACGGCGATGAACTGGAGCTGAACTTCCAGAACGAGCACCTCATCGCCCGCCGCAACGGCGAGGTGCTGGTCACCACGCCCGATCTGATCCTGCTGCTGGAGCACGACTCGGGTGAGCCGATCACGACCGAGGGACTGCGCTATGGCCAGCGGGTGCGGGTGGTCGCGGCACCGAGTGACCCGCGCTGGCATGCTCCAGAGGCGCTGGCGATGGTCGGTCCGCGGTACTTCGGGTATGACGTCGACGCCACCCGTTTCGACGGCTCCGTCGAGGGTCCGCGATGAGTTGGCAACTGACCGCCGCGGATCTGCCGGACCTGGCGCGCGGTGCGACGTTGCTCGGCACCGGCGGTGGCGGCGACCCCTACGTCGGGCAACTCATGGTGGCGAACGCCCTCGGCAGCCGGTCGATCACGGTGCTCGACCCGGACGATCTGGCGGACGACCTGGTCGTCATACCGACCGCCCAGATGGGCGCGCCGACCGTCGTCGTCGAGAAGATGCCGGCCGGCACAGAGCCGAGCCTGGCGCTGCAGACCCTGGAGCAGCACCTCGGCATCAAGGCCGACGCGACGATGCCGATCGAGTGCGGCGGCATCAACTCGATGATTCCACTGCTCGTCGCCGCCGAGCGCGGCTTGCCCGTGGTCGACGCCGACGGGATGGGCCGGGCGTTCCCCGAACTGTCGATGGAGACGTTCGCGGTGTATGGCGTGCACGGCTCGCCGCTCGCCCTCGCCGGCGAGCGCGGCGAGCGGGTGGTTATCGACACCGGCGACGACGACCGGCAGATGGAATGGCTGGCACGTGGGGTGACGATCCGGCTCGGCGGCGTTGCACACATCGCCGAATACGTCATGAGTGGCGCCGAGGTGCGACGCACCGCGGTCCCTCGCACCCTGTCGATGGCGCTTTCGCTCGGCCGGTCGATCCGGCTGGCCCGAGAAGAGAAACGCTCGCCGTTCAAGGCGATCGAATCTGCCCTGGCAGCAACGCTTTACAACAAGGTGGTGACGCTCTTCGAGGGCAAGGTCACCGACGTGGAGCGCCGCACGACCGAAGGCTTTGCCCGCGGTGTCGCCAAGATCACGGCGGACGACGCGTCCGGCGGTGAGCTGGAGATCCGCTTCCAGAACGAGAACCTGGTCGCCCTGCGGGACGGTGCCCTGGTCGCGATCGTGCCGGACCTGATCTGCGTGGTGGAACGCGACTCGGCAGAGCCGATCACCACCGAGGGCCTGCGCTACGGCCAACGGGTCCGGGTTCTGGGCATCTCGACGCCGGAGATGATGCGGACCGCGGAGGCGATCGCGGCGTTCGGGCCCGGGGCGTTCGGTCTGAGCGAGGAGTTCGAACCGGTGGAGACGCTGGCACGCATACCGGTCGAGTGCACTACATCGGCCGAGTAGGGCGAGGCGCTGGCCGAGCCCCCTCCGCCGGTCGAGTAGGGCGAGGCGCTAGCCGAGCCCGTATCGAGACCAACTGTCCGTAACCTTGGCGGTGTGCCGCTCTCCCTGGACCGCGCGGACGTCGACGCGCTGAGCCGTGGCTACGCGCTGCTCGGTTCGGGTGGCGCCGGGGAACCGACGATCACCGCGCTGATCGCGCAGCACACCGCGGACTGGCCGGTGACCGTGCACGGCGTCGACGAGGTCGACCCCGACACGGCCTGCATCGCACTGGCGATCATGGGCTCCACGATCATGGTCGCCGAGAAACTGCCCGCGCTGCGGCAATACACCGGGGTGATCACCGCGATCGAGCGTTGGCTCGGCACGCCGACGAAGGCGGTGTGCAACGCGGAAGGCGCTGGCATCAATGGCTTCTCCGCGTTGTTGCCGGCCGACGGACGGATCGTGGTCGATGCGGACCTGGTGGGTCGCGCGTTCCCGGACCTCGACCAGTTGACCCTCATGGTGGACCGGCTCCCCGGTGTGGTCGTCGCGTGCGGCACCGGACCGGCGGGTGTCACGTTGATCGCCGACGCGCGTCCGCTCGACGTCGAGCGGGTGCTCCGGACGGCGACGACCTGTAGCGGCGGCTGGTCGACGTTCGCGGTGGGTGGCTTCACCGTCGGTGACCTACGCACGCACGCCGTGACCGGCGGCACGGCGCGGGCTTTGCGCCTCGGTCGCGCCCACCTGGAGTGCGCGCAGACCTCCGACGCGCAGCTGATCGCCGATCAGCTCCGCGCCCGGCTGCTCGGCTTCGGGCGGGTCGTCGACATTCGTCAGGAGGCCGGCCCACGTGACCTGACGACCTTCCAGCTGGCCGGCGCGGACGGTGCGGTGCTGCGACTGGTGGCCGGGTCGGAGTTCCTGGCCGTGCTCCGGGACGGCGAGTTGCTTGCGTCATCGCCGGTGATCATCGCGGTGCTGGATCGGGTGAGTCACCGAATCCTGCAGGTGCCCGACGTCACGCACGCGATGGACCTGACCCTGCTCGCCATACCCGCACCGTCGTGGTGGACGGCAGAGCCGCACCGACTGCGCGAATCGCTGCCCTCACGTTGGGGATTCGAAGGGTTGGACACACCGTGACCGTCGAGCTCAGCCTCCGCTCGCTGCTCGCGCACCCGGACAACGGCGACGTGACCGTGCTCAGCAATGTCGATGCCGTCTGGGAGCAGGTGGTGATCGAGGTGCACGAGGGCGACCTGCCCGACCACGTCGAGCGGGCGTTGGCGATCCTCATCTCCCCCGCGCCGCGCGAGTCATGGCGACTCGACCCGTTGTTGCGACGGGTGCGCGACCGTGGTTTCACCGGGGTCGCTCTGACGGGCGATGGAGTCGACGACCGCGTGGCGGTGCTCGGGCAGCGCATCGGCCTATGTGTGCTCCGTAGTAACCATCCGACCCAATTAGCCACTGCTTGTTGGCAGTTGATCGAGGCAAGGGATGCCCTGACGCTGTGGGCGGTGCAGCGCGTGGTCCGCTCGATCGAATACCGGGCGGCCGATCTGGGTGACCTGCTGCGACATGTCAGCGGCAGCCTGGGGCAGGCGGTCGCAGTGATTGGTCCCGAAGGCGTGCTGCAGAGTGCCGGTCAGCCGCCCTCGCCGGTGGTGCTCGCAGCGGTGTCGCGCGAGGCTCGCTGGCTCGACGTCGTGCGGGTCGGTGACGAGTTCGGCGTTTCGGTGCCGGTGGCCAGCCCGAACCGGCGCGGCCTGCGGGTGTTGCTGCACGGGCGGGACATCAGCGGCGCGCAGGAGCGGGCGTTCGGCACTGCGGTCGAGATGCTGATGCCGATGGTGGCCGCCCGGCTGCTGATCGACCACGTCGACGAGGTGGCGGACACCTCCCGCTCCGCGGGCTTGCTGGCCGACTTCCTGGAGTCGAAAGGTGCTGACCCGGCACTGGATCGGCGGCTGCGAGCGCGCAGCTGGACGACCAGCGGCTACCACCTGGGCTTCCAGACGATCGGGCGCGGCCGGCTCGACCAGCTGGAGTTGTTGCGCCTCGTCAGCGGTGAGCTCGCGAAGCTCGACCTGGACACCCACGCGAGCGCCCGCGGCGCCGGCGTCAGTGGCTGGCTGACGTTCACCGATGCGCCCGACCATGCAACGGTCACCCGGCAGATCCGGGTGTTGCACGATCTGCACCGGCGCGTCTCACGCGACTTCGACATCGCGACCGGCGTCGGCGCACTCGGTGTCGGGCCGCAGGGTTTGCGAGACACACTGACGCAAGCCGCTGACGCGGCGCGGCTCGCCGCCGACCGCGAGCGGGCCGGCTGGTTCCTGCCGGTCGACAGTCTCGGCCTGGAGCAGCTGATGCTCGCCTGGACCGTCGGCGACAGCTTCACCCAGGCGGCCGCGTCGCTGCTCGAACCGCTCGGCACCGCGGACCGCGAGCTGCTCGAGGCATACCTCGACCAGGAGTCGTCGGTGACCCGCACGGCGGAGTCCCTTGGGCTGCATCGCAATACGGTCACCGGTCGGATCCAGCGCATCGAGCAGCAGCTCGGCGCGGACCTGGGCAACCCCGAGACCCGGCTGGCCCTCCAACTCGCCTGCCGCACCGCGGTGTCCGAGTAGCTTCGCGCGTTGGCCGAGCAGCGGGTGGAGGAGCGAGTCGAGCGAATCGGCCTATCGAGGTCCCGCGCTGCGCCGCGGTGGTGAGTGCCGAACTTGCCGGTGAAGGGAATGCTGCTGCGACCGGATGACGCCGAACGCGCTCTGGCTGTCCACGCCGATCTAGTAGTCACAGGCGAGCAGCGGATGGGGGAACGAGTCGGGAACTTCGTGGGTGCCGAGCGGGGAAATCCGCGTATCGAGACCACGCCTCGAGCCGCCGCAAACGGGCTTCCGCCATACTCCCGACTTTGGCAATTTGACACCGCGCAATATATCGAAGTTCGCCAGCTAGCCGCTCCTGGACAGGTGTATACCGGATCGGTCGGCCACAACCCCCTGACCGACCTGAGAAAGGAAACCACCCATGAGAACAAGCACGCGGCTGGGGACAATGGTGTCTTTGGCCGCCGCGGGGACGTTACTGTTCCCTGTTGGTATGGCCTCCGCCGCCCCGTCATCCGGATCGGCCCTTACCTGCACCGGTGGCCAGATCGCCTCGGGCACTTACTCATCCGTCACTGTTGCCGGTGAGTGCACCGTGCCTGCGGGCGCGACCGTCACGATCACCGGAAACCTGAATGTGTTGAGCGGTGCCATGCTCGACGCGGACAGCGCACCCTCGACCATCACCGTCGGCCACAACGTGGTCGGCTATCCCGGCTCGTCGACCGGCCTCGGCTGCACGTCCGCGCACGGCGGCTGCACCGGCGGAGGCCCGGACGGCAACGGCCCGTATGCCGGGCAACAATCCAACATCCTCATCAAGGGAAATGTCTCGTTCGACCACGTCTTCAACGCCGCCCTCGACGGGATCACCGTCAACGGCAACGTCTCGTCGGTCGGCGGTGGCGCGGGCACCGACTTCCCCGGGTTCATTCCGTTCTCGGTGAAGGACGACACCATCGGCGGCAACCTGACTGTGAGCGGGTTGTCGACGACGTGGTTCGGCGTCATCCGCACGTCGGTCGGCGGCAATGTGGCGCTGTCCGACATCACCCTTGGCGATCCGGACGGCAACGAGATCGTGCACGACATGATCGGCAAGAATCTCATCTGCACCAACATGTCTCCGGCGCCGCAGATCGGCGACGCGGACGAAGGCATACCGGACCCGAGCTACCCCTACAGCACTGTCGGCCACCGAGTGATCGGTCAGTGCGGCTTCGTCCTCGGTCCCTGACCCAGCACCAGCACGCCACCCGGCCCTGGTCGCGCACCGCGCGCCCAGGGCCGAGCCGTCCGCGTGCATCCCATTTCGGCATGCATCGGGCGAGAATCAATCCATGAGCAGGCAAATTGCCGTCCGCCTCCCCGACGAGGTCGTGGCGTTCCTCGACCGCAGCGTCGCATCCGGGCACTCACCCAGTCGTGCCGCACTGGTCACCGAGGCTCTTGAGCGCGAGATGCGGCGTCGGGCGGCACTGACGGATATCGACATCCTGACGCGGCGAGGCGCCGACGACGACCTGGATGACTTGGTGACCTGGTCCACCGGCAACCCGCACATCGAGGACTGAGCAGTGCGGGAAATCTGCCTAACTCGACACATCGATCAGTTCCGGAAGACCGCGTCGAAGGTGGCAACGAAGTGCAAGTTCGACGCACTTGCACGGCCGCACGCGACGACCTCCGACAAAATTCCAGATTCAGGAGCCTCTACCACCCGGTAGCCAGCCGCGTAGGTGTTCTATGGAAGAACACCCCGGGCCGGCGACGCAGTCAGCGTTCACTGACCCATCTGAACAACCCATGCGCGGGTCTGCGACGGGCGGCCGAATCGACTGCTGCCGCAGTTGGATTCGCGACCGGTGAGTGATCGATCGCGCCTGCCGCGGGCCCCCGCGGAATGTGAGAGTTCGATGCACTCTGGATCTTCCTTCACCCTCCGGCCGACGACCGCCACCGTGGCCGCCGGCAGTCTGGCACTGGCACTGACCCTGGCGGGCAGTGCGTATGCCGCAACGTCATACGACGATGCCGCTCCACCAGCGTGTACCGCCGGCACGACCGTCATGACCACCAAGGGCAAGGTGTGCGGCCTGACGGCGGACGGCGTCACAACCTACGGCAGCATCCCGTATGCCGCGCCGCCGGTCGGCAACCTCCGCTGGAAGTCGCCACGGCCGGCGAAAGCATGGCAGGGCACACTGCAGGCGACCACCGAACCGGTGGAGTGCAGCAACGTGTTCACGACAACGAACACCAGCGAGGACTGCCTGAACGTCAAGGTGCAGATGCCGGCCGACGCCAAGCCCGGCGAGAAGCTGCCGGTGATGTTCGAGTTCCACGGTGGCGGCTTCCTCGGCGAGGCGCGCACGGACAACGGCTCCAACCTGGTGCGCACCGGCCGGGTCGTCTACGTCTATGTAAATTACCGGTTGGGCGTCCTCGGCTTCCTGGCCGACAAGTCGCTCGGCGCGCACTCCGGTGACTACGGGCTGCAGGACCAGCAGGCCGGGCTGCGGTGGGTGCAGCACAACATCGCCCGCTTCGGCGGAGATCCCAGGAACGTCACCGTGTTTGGCGAGTCCGCGGGTGGCGCAAGCACCTGTGCCCAGGTGGCGTCGCCGACGGCGAAGGGCCTCTTCAAGAACGCCATCAGCGTCAGCGGCTTCTACAACTACCAGAACAACATCGTGTGGTCGAACGCCGACTGCAAGTCGACCTACTTCACCGAGCAGCAGGCGCAGCAGGCGGGTGCGGCGTTCGCCAAGAAGGTCGGCTGCGGCGCCGTCGCCGACGTCGCGGCCTGCCTGCGGCAGATCCCGGCGGCGACGCTGATCAAGGAGGAAGGCCAGGTCGGCGACCCGACCGGCGGCGGCACCATCGGCCCGATCGTCAACGGCACCACGCTGACGATGTCACCGGTCACCGCGCTCACGACCGGCCACGCCAACAAGGTCAACCTGATCACCGACGTCGGCCGCGACGAGTTCAACGGCGGCGTCTACAACAACAACTTCACCAAGGACATCGTCGTCGCCGAGACGCCGGCGCAGTACCGCATGCTGGTGAAGGAACAGTTCGGGACACTCGCGTCGACCGTCGAAAGGCTTTATCCGCTCAGCCGATTCGCCTCGCCCTACACGGCCTACCGGACGATCATGGCGGACTCGGCGTCGGTCTGCCCGATGCTGCAGCTGGACAAGAAGGCGTCGAAGTACATGCCGGTGTATGCCGACCTGAACGCCGACGCGGACAACCCCGCAGGCGAAGACACCACCGACGTCCTCGGTGCCCAGCACAGCGGCTCCAACACCCTGGAGCACTTCGACACTTCGAAGCTAGACGCAAACCAGGCGGCCCTGCAAAAGCAGATCCTGCTGGAGTGGACCCACCTCGCCCGCACCGGCAACCCGGTCGCCCCGCACACGCCCACCTGGCCGCGCTACACGGCCCGTCGGCACCCGGTGATGTTCCTGCAGCCCGGTGACACCAGCATGACCTCGCCCAGCAATTTCGTTGCTTCACAACACAACTGCTCATTCTGGAACAAGGTGACGACGTACTGAGTCGACGTCGCTGAGGATACGGGCGCCCTTTCGGTTGTTGCCGAAAGGGCGGCCGGCCGGCGAACCTGCTACATCTCGTCGGGCGACTGACGCAGGAGCGTTTCGAGCAATGTCACGCCGAAGTCGAGCGAGCTCTCCTCGATGTCGAACCGTGGGCTGTGGTGTGGGTGCCGGTTGCCAGCGCCGATCTGGATGTAATCTGCGACGCCCCCGCGCTCGGTGACCCGCCTCATGAAGAGGCTCGCGTCATCCGTGCCGGACATCTTTCCGAGCACATCAGTCGTTGCCCCGAGCGACGCGGCAACCTCCGAAACTCGCTGGGCGAGAGCCAGGTCAGATGACATCGTCGGGCAACCGCCGGTTTCGATAACATCTGCACCGCAGTCGAATGCTGCGGCGGAGTTCTCGATGGAGCGAACGATGCGCTGGCAAAGGTCCTCCATGACCGCGTCGTCGACGGCCCTACCCTCCGCGGTCAGCTCCGCCCATGACGGAATGATGTTGACACTCTCGCCACCGTGCAACGTCCCGACATTCACGCGAGTGTCGGCGGTCGAGAAGCGTGGCTGAGCCAATACGGCGAGGGTGGCGGCCGCGGCCGCCGCCAGCGCATTGCGACCTTCTTGCGGCGAGGCCGCTGCATGTGCCGCAGCGCCCGCAAACCGGGCACGCAGTTTGGTGGTGGCGAATGAGCCCGATGACCCTCCGACGACGTGACCGGCGGGCAGATCCAGCCCGAGATGTATGGCGAGCATCCGGTCGATGTCATCCACCACGCCCGTGCCGACCATGCTTCGCGCTCCTCGCCCGCCCTCCTCCGCCGGCTGGAAGATGATGCGCAAGCTCCCCGGAAACGATGCATCTTGCACCAGGCGCTCCGCCAATTTGAGTCCAATTGCGGCGTGCCCGTCATGCCCACAGGCGTGCATCACGTCACTGACGGCCGACACGAACCCGTGCCCTGCCGGGAAATGGTCCGGTGCGGTCGACTCCTGGATCGGCAGAGCATCGATGTCCACCCGCAGGCCCCACCGCGGCCCTGGCCGGTTTCCGGCCACATCAGCGATCACCGCAGTACCCGCTTGCCGTACACGGGCCGCCCACTCGCCATCCGCTCCGGTCTGCACAGCGAACTCGGCCGCCGCGTCGAGAACGCGCTCGCTCGGGTAGTCGATGACACGCGATGTGTCGATGACCGACTCCCCGACCTGCGGCTCGATTCCGATTGCCTCGAGAGTTTGCGCGATGCGCGACGCGGTGCGGATCTCACAGAACGCCGGCTCAGGGTGCTGGTGAAATTCCCGACGGAGCGCAACGGTGTCCACATTCATGGTGTGCGTTTCTTCCTCTTCCTCAGTGATCGATCCATTGAATTCTTTCATGCCGTGCTATCCGCCCAGGAAGATGGAAGTACCGGGGCCCGTCGGTATCCGTGCGAAATAGAATACCGCGAGAGTCGCCGTCCAAATGACCGCCACCGGGAGTACGAAGAGCATCATCCGACTGAATATCATGCCCAACGTGAACCGCGGATCCCATCGTTTTGCCTGCTCATGCAACACGTAGACATATGGGTTTACCGGAGAGATTCCGTGACTGAGACAGTCCCCGACGCGATAGGTGGCTTGCGCGACCGCCGGTTCGAGACCGAGCCCGGTATATATCGGCACCAAGATCGGTGACAGCACCGCCCACAGCGATGCGCCCGAGGTTATCAACAGCGCCAATAGGGCGCAGAAGACGATGGTGATGATGATGACGCCGAAACCACCGATGTGCATCGACTTCAGTGAGTTGACCGCGTGGAGTGAGACCCAGGTGCCCACATTGCTCCACCCGAACATCGCGAGGAACTGTCCGGCCGCTACAGCAATGAGGATGTATGTCGCCATACTCCGCAGCGCGTCGGCCATCATTGTCAGGAGGTCCTCAGCGCGCGTCACCGTCCCGACGACGATGCCGTAGACGGCCCCGACCGCGAAGAATGCCAGTGCGAGGATCGGAACGATGCCCTTGAAGAACGGTGAGACGATCAGGTTTCCGTTCTTGCCCTGCAACGGGCCGCCCGGTATCAGCCATGCCGCAAAGATCACCGCAAGCACGGCTGCGAGCGCGACCAGTGCCGCAGTGAGCGCCTTCCGCTCACGCCGCGAAAGTCCGGCCGACAATTCCGCGGAGTCCCCCGCGGCCTCCGGATCGAACTTCGGCAGGCTGGGCTCAAGCCACCGAACCAGGACGAAGGTGGTGGCGAGCGGTATGACAAGACCCGACGCGGCTTGGAACCAGTAGTTCATCAGCACGGACGTATTGGCATGAACGCCATGCGGTACGGCGCTGGCGGTCAACGTGGACAGGTTGGCGTCCAGCGCTCCGATCAACACGCCGGACGCATATCCGGTCATTGTGCCGCCGAAACTGCCGAGCAGACCGGCGAGCGGATGCCGACCCGCGGCGCGGAACACGAGTGCGGCCAGCGGCGGGAGCACGATGACCGACGCATCTCCCATGACATGGCCTTGCCCCGCAACGAACATGACCGCGAAGGGCACCAGTTTCGCCGGCACGTGCGCGAGAAACGCGACGACCGCGGCCTTCAGAAAGCCGGTGCGTTCGGCGACGCCCACGCCGAGCAGCACGGTGAGCACCACCCCGAGAGGCGGAAAGCCGATGAAGTTCGCAACGAAAGTGCTCAGCAGATGTTGCAAGCCCCCGACAGAAAGAATGTTGTTGATGGCGACGGTTTTGTTGGTCCCCGGTGTGGCGACCGTGGTATGCGTGGCCGCAAGGATCGCGCTCACGATGCCCGTTGCAATCAGGAGGTAGCAGAACAGCCAAAACGCACTGGGCACCCTGTTGCCAACGCGTTCCACTGCCCGGAACGCTCGCCCGGTCTCAGCGGTGGGCGTTTCTGTGGTAGTCACTGA
Organism: Flexivirga sp. YIM B11880; assembly: GCF_058148645.1. NCBI lineage: Bacteria > Bacillati > Actinomycetota > Actinomycetes > Micrococcales > Dermacoccaceae > Flexivirga > Flexivirga sp. YIM B11880. The sequence continues at coordinate 303,715 of NZ_JBMAMH010000002.1, read as the reverse complement.
TTTTCTCCACTCTAAATCGCATGCATGTCACCAGGGAAAATGGTGGAAAGGGAAAGCGAGGTGGGGCAGTCTTCTGCCCCGAGCTATTCGACCCGTCGAACTCTAAGATGACAAAAATCCGGCCGTCAACCGTTTCCTGATGGACAATCGCCGATATGCGCGACACGCATGAGCGGTGCTCAGGACGCATTGGACAGCAGGTATACCCGTCGACTATTGATAGCTTCGTGGTACAGATGACGCGATTCGCTCGCACCCAACTCGGACATTTCCCTACTCCGTTGGAGCCGCTGCCGCGGTTGACCAGCTTCCTGCGCGAGAAGCACGCTCAGGTTCCTGACCTCTGGATCAAGCGCGACGACTGCACAGGTCTGGCGACCGGTGGCAACAAGACCCGCAAACTGGAGTTCCTGGTCGGCGACGCCTTGGAACAGGGCGCCGATACGTTGATCACCCAGGGTGCGACGCAGTCGAACCATGCGCGGCAGACCGCGGCCGCGGCCGCAGCCGCCGGCCTGGGCTGCAAGATCCTGCTGGAGCAACGACAGGTCCGTGACGAGGAGTACGAGCACTCCGGCAACGTGCTGTTGGACGAGTTGCTGGGCGCCGAGATTGTGCACCGGCTACCGGCCGGCACCGACATGCAGGCTGCGATGGAGGAGCTGGCCGAGAAGCTTCGCGCCGACGGCAAGCACCCCTACGTCATACCGGGTGGCGGCTCGAACCCGATCGGCGCACTTGGCTATGTGGACTGCGCGCTCGAGCTGGACGCGGCGCCGGTCGCCGTCGACTGGGTCGTGCACGGCACCGGCAGCGCCGGCACGCAGGCGGGCCTCGTCGCCGGTCTGGCGACCGTGCGCAGCAGGGCGCGGGTCCTCGGTGTCAGTGTCCGGCAGCCGGAGCAGAAGCAGGCGGACGCGGTGTTCGGCCTGGCCGAACGCACCGCGGAGCTGGTCGGCGGCATCGTGCGCCGGGACGATGTGCTGGTGGACGATCGCTGGGTCGGCGGGGGGTATGGCGTGCCGACCGACGAGATGGTCTCCGCCATACGGCTCCTGGCGTCGACGGAGGGGATCCTGCTGGACCCGGTCTACTCCGGAAAGGGTTTCGCCGGACTGCTCGGCAACATCGCCGACGGCAAATTCGCGGCCACCGACACCGTCGTCTTCCTGCACACCGGCGGCAGTGCAGGGCTGTTCGGCTACCGGTCGACCTTCCAGTGACCGAGCCACTCGTCGGGATCCTCGGCGGCATGGGTCCGGCGGCCACCGCGGCGTTCTACGCCAAGCTGGTTGCCCGGACGCCGGCAACTCGCGACCAGGAGCACCTGCGGGTGGCGATCTGGGCGGACCCGACGGTGCCCGATCGGGTGGCCGCGCTGCTCGACGGCAGCACCGATCCCTATCCGTTGATGCTCGCCGGAGCGCGCCGGCTGCAGTCGCTGGGGGTGACGATCGCGGGGATGCCGTGCCACACGGCGCATGCATTCCTGCCTCGGTTGATCGCCGACACGGGCCTGCCGTTCGTCGACATGGTCGCGGAGACGGCTCATGCGCTGCGGCAGCGCGACGCACGCCGGGTGGCGTTGCTCGGGACCCGCGGCACCTTGGCGAGCGGGATCTATCAGGAGCGGGTGCAGGAGTTCGACATCGTGATCCCCGACGAGCAGGCGCAGCAATCGGTCGATCAGGCCATTGCGGCCGTGAAGCGCGGCGCGCCGCTGGCGGCCGCGCAGCACCTGTCCGCGGCGCTTCCGGATGTGCCGCTGACCGTGCTGGCGTGCACGGAGCTGCCGCTCGCGGCCGAACAGCTGACCGGGTCTCCGGGCGAACTGCTGGATCCGACCGACCTGCTGGCAGACGCGCTGATCAGGGGTTGCCGCTGAGTTCGCCCGCGGTCCGCCATACGGCATCGACCGCGGGCGATGCGCCGCCTCGCAACCGGTAGAGCCGGATCTCCAACTCTGCTGTGAGCGACGCATCGCCGATCTGCGAAACACCTTCTAGCGCCAGCGATTCCGGCAACCAACCGACACCCATCCCGGCGGTCACCATGGCCGCTAGGGTGGCGGTCATGTCGCTCTGCATGACAGGTTGGAGATGCAGCGAGGGCGCAGCCACCACGATGCGCTCGGTGACTCGGCCGAGGAACGAGCCGACGCCGTGCGTGACGGTGGGCACCGGTGCGGCGGCGGTCCCGGGTAGCTCGAACGCCGCATCAATCGCCCGGTATGGCGCCAGCTGGTCGCGACCGACCACGAGCCACTCGATGTCCGGACCGAGCATGCTGACCGGTGTGCCCCGGTCGGCGTAGGCCAGCAACAGGTCACATCCGCCGTGCAGCAGCGCGTCGTAGCCGTTCAAGGTGTTCGTCGGCAGCAGCACCACCGGTCCCCCACCGCACTGCAACCACCACGGCGCGAAGAAGGTCGTCGCCAAGGTGTGCGTGGCGACCATACGCACGGCGTTGCGCGGCGACCGTTGACGTCCCCGCAACTCCTCCCGCAGGGCGCTCAGCTCGCTCACCGTTTTCATCGCGCTGGTCCGCACCGACACACCCGCCGGCGTCAACGCCACCGGGAACGTCGACCGATCGACAAGCTCCTCGCCGAACCACAGCTCGAGAGCGCGGATCCTCCGGCTAAACGCCGGCTGACTGATGTGCTGCGCGTCCGCCGCCCGGGTGAAGCTCTGGTGTTCCACCAGCGCCAGGAAGGTCTCGAGCCAGGCAACATCCACAACCGGAAGTCTAGAAGCGGATCTCCCGCAATGGCCGAGTAATTCGTGAGAATGCGACGTCTCAGATCGCGCGCTCGCTGGACGGTGCGCGCTCGTTGGTCGGAGCACGCTCGTTGGTCGGCGCACGCTCGCTGGTCGGCGCACGCTCGTTGGTCGAGTAGCTCGTGAGGAACGAGCGAGCATATCGAGACCAGAGTCCCGTCGGCGGCTGGCGCTCGACCAACGTCACAGTCGCACATAGGGATCCCATTTCCCTCGGCATCGCCATCGCAAGCTTCACCCATGTTGTCCCGCGCTGACGATCTCGCGCTGCGCACGGCGGCCCTCGATTGGCTGCGGGTGCGCACGAACGACGGTCTTGATGCGCTGACGTCGGACGAGATCGGTCAGTTCTCGTTCCGGGGTGAACGGTTCAGGCTCATGGACGCCCAGCGGGGCATTCGCAAGCCGGCAGTGATGTCCTCGGCGTTATCGATCCGGACCACCTACCGGCCGGAGGGCGTTGAGCGCCCGTACGCCGATGACCTCGGACCCGATGGTCTCGTCCGCTACAAGTGGCGTGGCTCCGATCCGGAGCATCCTGAGAACAGAGCGCTGCGCGAAGCGATGCGGCAAGGCGTGCCGCTGATCTGGTTCTGGGGCGTCGGGACCGCGCTCTACAAGCCGATCTTCCCGATCTACCTGATCAATGAAGAGCCCGGGCTGCACCAGTTCGTCGTGGCTACCGACGGACTGCAGCACCTGGAGACCACTGGCTCACAGGTAGAGGAGGTCCTCCGCCGCTACCTGCGCGCCGAGACAACCCGCCGGCTGCACCAGCCCGTTTTCCGCAGCATGATCATGCGGGCGTACAACACCCGGTGCGCGGTCTGCGAGCTCAAGCACAGCGTGCTGCTCGACGCCGCTCATATCGTGGAAGACAAACATGACCTCGGCATCGCCGCCGTCCGGAATGGCTTGGCACTCTGCAAGATCCACCACGCTGCGTATGACGCAGGGATCCTAGGCGTTTCGCCTCGCCTGCTGGTCGAGATCCGCGACGACATACTGCACGAAGTCGACGGGCCGCTTCTCGAGCACGGGCTCAAGGGCTTGCACGGCCAGCCGCTTCGGGTCGTACCGTCACGGCGTTCAGAGCAGCCGGATCCCGATTTGCTCGAGATTCACTACAAAAGATTCAGGGCTTCATAAGGACCGCGGGACGTGACCAGCCACTCGATTGTGCGGTTACGTACAGGATCGTACAATTCGATCATGGCAACAGTGAGCGCAAGCGTCGCGCGCCAGACCCTCCCGGCGCAGCTGGACAAGGTCGAAGCGGGCGAGGAAGTCTCGATAACTCGGCATGGTCGGGTTGTGGCCGTGCTCGTGCACCCCGACTCCCTCAGCCGCCGGCGCGCTTCGGATGCGTGGGCGGAGGCTGACCGCATCGGCACTTTGCTCGAGCGGGCGCGGTCCGAGCCACTCCGTCCCCCGGCAATCAGTGCCAAGCGCGCGCAGGAACTGGTTGAGTCGGTGCGTCGCGGCCGCGCGGCGCGATGACGATCGCATTTGACGCAGACGTCCTGATCTACGCAGCGCAAAAGGGCCACTCACTGGGTAAGCCCGTCACTGCGCTCTTCACGGCTGAACCCGAGTCCCGCATTGTCGGCACTGGTTCCGTCCTTCTGCTCACCGAAGTCCTCGCAAAGCCCATGCGAGACGACCCGGAGTCCGCCGAAACGCTCGCGTTGGCAAGCCTGCTGAGCCGCCTTGAGCTGTGGCCGCTCGATGAGCCGACTGCGCGTTTGGCATTGACGCTCGCCGTTGAGTACGGGTTGCGGGCGGCCGACGCCACGCACCTCGCAACTGCAGTCGCCGCAGGGGCGGACCGATTCCTCACGAACAACCGCAAGGACTTCCCCAAGACGATCACCGAGATCGACGTGATCTACCCGGACGACCTCTAGCTACCGTTCGCTTGAGTTGCAGTCCGCGAAGCGATCCGACGACTGACATGCGCTGCCCGTCGCCGATCCGCGGAAGCTCCGCGAGGGTGACGTTCTCCCCACGCCCGGACAGTGGCGGGTGGACCGACACTGCAACGCAGCGGAACGCGCGCCTTCTTTGCCGAACTCGTGCCACGGGGCGGAGGCGCCTGTCATAGTGTGCCGACGACATCATCAGGAGGAGATTCGTATGTCGACAGGGTGGCTGGAATATGAGCAAATCTGGCTATGTCCGAGTTTGCAGAAGGGCGGCACCGAGCGTGCAGTCGCGGCCCTCAAGCACTACTTCGAGAAGACGGAGGCGGGCAAGCACCGCTTCACCGGAGGAGCATGGGACTCGTTCGATCCGAGCGGAACGCGTGCTGCCAGTGCCAACGTCTTCACCGCGGACGACGTCCTGTCTTGCACGCTGTTGTCGACGCCCATCGGTGCGGCCGCCACCGTGCAGCTGCTCGATCCGATTGCGTCCCGAGACTTTGCAGACCTCCTCAAAGCGGTGCCCACCGACATCGATTTCGTCGACAATACGTGGCCGGACAGCGACGGCTTCCATGCGGCAGATGAGCTGTTCGAGAAGCTGAAGACCCTTCCTGGAGTCGGCCTGACACGCACAACCAAGTTGTTCGCACGCAAGCGTCCACGGCTCGTACCCATCGTCGATTCGGTAATCCGCCGATGGGTCTTTCACGATGGACAGCAACACTGGGCGCCATTGCGCGCCGCGTTGCTGCGCAACGAGAGCGAGCTCTGGAATCGCCTGGCTCACCTCCATCAGGCGGCGACGCTCCCGCACGACGTCTCAACGCTCCGTGTCTTCGACGTGCTCTCCTGGATGGACGGCGCGGGCTACACAGATAAGTTGCTGGCAGGCGAGCAGCTGCCAGCACCCGACGACGGCACCGAGGACGATCCAGACGCCACCGGCCTATAGCCGCGTGGTCAACCTCGAGACGACGTCGACTAGATGCGCCACCCAGCGGTCAGGTCGACTCTTACTCGCACCGAGCCTCGAGCTCGGCCAGCACCCTTCGTTCAGCCGAGTTGGTCTTTCCGTCGACTTCGGCAGCTGCGACACCGAGACGATGGATACTCTGACGGTCGCCCTCGACCTCGCCGACGAGTGACCAGACGAAGTCATGGTCAACGTTTACAACTTCGCGCAATTCGGTGTCGACGATGTTGTGCGTTGTTTCCATGAGCGAGAGCAGGTGCCGCATCAGCGTCGTCTCGGTTTCGTTGATCTTGTCGTCGGCAGTCATCACGAGCCACGCGACCCATAACACCGCGCGATGCGCTGGGGCATCCCTTACGAGCCGAGTGGCTTGCTCACGAATCGCGGCCTCGGAGCGGTAGGTGCTCCGCGCATATTTGCCAGCGACCTTGGTGCTCCAGTAGTTCATCGAGGTGGCCAACGGGATGCCGATCGCCGGAAGCGCGAACTTGATGACATTGCGTTGCAGCAGATACCTGCCGATCACTGGCAGCGACTTCCCGGCGCCCAGGGTCGCGCCGGAATAGATCTTCTTGACCAGCGGTCGAACAACCATGGGCACGCCCTTCGTCGCTGCACCCGCCGCGTCTCCGGCACCCTTGACCGCGAACGCGACGCGAATGAAACGCCAGAGATCCTCGGCGTCATTGAAGTCGATGGGGATGCGGTAGAGGACAGCGATGTCGTAGGCCAGTCGCAACTGGATCGTCGTGGTTGAAAAGAGATCCGCGGAGAACGACATCAGTGCCGCCGAGCCGGTGATTGGTGAGGCGCCACCGGCCGTGCCGATCGTCGCGGCGACCGCGCCGGTGTATGCCGATGCACTCAAGCCACCTTCGAGAGCGGCATAACGAGCCGCCATCTTGATGCGCGCGTTGACGATGCCGTCGCGCGGCATACCCGGGTATTTCTGCTCGAAGTACTCCCAGTCGACCTTCTCCCGGTACTGCTTCAGAGCGTGGGAAAGGAGCTTGGCGAACCAGGAACCACTCTTGAGGTCGTCGATGGTCAGGTCGGCGGCGAGATTCTTCATCTCCTCGTAATGCCGACGGATCGGGCCATCTTCGTCGGACACCGCTTCCAGCTCTACTCCCGCAGACTCCGCTGGTGTCGCGCCATCCGCCTGATCAGGAACCGACTCATCGTCGACGTGCTCGGTCTCATTGGGCAAAGTGGTCCCCTGGTTCGTCATTGCAGTCCCTTCCGTTGAACTGCCAGCATTGAAGCACGCGTTGCAGGTTCTGTATGGGGCCTTTGTCCGTCCTGGGGTCGGCACGTGCACCAATCGAGCCCGAGCCATCCAAGTCCGCGTCCGTGGTGCACACTCCCGTCATGAATAACGCCGCCGGCACTCCCGCCAGCCGAACCGAGGAGATCGCTTTCCAGGTGCTTGAACGGGTTCTCGACGTGACAATCGAGATCAACGACGCCGGCGCAGGTGATGGCGCCGCGGACGGACGGTGGTCTGATGGAGAGACGATTGGAGTCGTGGAAGTCACGGCGCCACCGGCGACCGAAGTGATGCGTGATCTCGCCCAAGCGATCAGGAACGGCGAAACCCATCACGAGTAAGGCATCCAACCGTCGTACGTTGGGCACCTTGAGGACTACGTCAACCACCTCCTTTCAGTCGATCTGGCCGCCGATGTGCGAAAGCTCCTCCGCGCGGACGCGGACGAACGGCACCTCTATCTCGACGGCCACGCTGTCGAGCAGGGAGAACTCTTCGCGCGGCTCTCCGACAGATCAGCTGACGGCGCGCGGGAACACGTTGGCGCCGTAGCATTGCCCGACGGAATCAGCGATATTTGGCTCGCCGGGAGAGCTGCTGACCGCGGCGATGGCAACCCTCCCGACTTCACGCTCCACGTCGCTCGGTTCACCCGATACACAGGGTGGACCCGGCACGAGGTACGGATCATCGAGCAATCTCTACCTGGAGACGTGGATCAAGTCGCCGGGTGCGTCGCGTTCATACCGGCGAATCTGTCGCCTGCGTGCGCGCACTGGTGCCCCGGTGGCCGGATCGGTCCACGACAACCGAACACACCTGTATCTGTTCAGTATGCGTTGCACCGTGGAGACATTCATCCAAGGTGATACGCGATCCTGGCCGGCCCCCAACGTCGCGACACGCGTAATCCGACCACCCGGTGTTCCCGGCGACGGCTGGTGCGGTGCGGACACCGGCACGGGCGGCTGGACCGATCCTCCATCACGTCCGGCCCCAGCTGGCGGTACCGGTCGGCCCATCGTTTGGCCGTGGTCACTGAGACCGCGAACCGGTCCCCCGCGTCGTAGCGGCCGACCATCATCGACGACGCACCGTGCCAGACGCAGCCGACCAAGCGGGGGCAGTGGTGAATTACGGTGGGACACGAAGACCTCCGGGTTGAGGAGCGGTTCGTAGACAGCTCCACACCTCACTCGGAGGTCTTCCTCATGTCACGCCGGCACGCCGTACCTAACGTCCCGGGTCAGTACAACTACATCAACCACCGCCGCTTATACGATACTGCGGCGACGTCCCACCTGCAGAGCTCGAAGCCGCGCACTACGCTCAATGCACAGCCCCACAACCAGTGGAGCTGACCGTATGAGACACACTCCGGAGGGATTCAGTTGAGCTGACGCGGCCGGGCGGGTCTGAGGTTGGAATCATCCGGTTGGCTGCGACGACGGCCGTTATCGTCTGCGCGATTCGCTCAATTCCGGTGATCACCGCTTCTGACGGCACACTCAGGTCCAGCGTGTGGCAGTGGATGGTGACCGGAGACCCGAGGACGCGATGCGTCGTCTGCGCCACCTCGCCCTTCGCATAGACGAGATGGCCTTCGCGAAGCCCGAGGACCGTGCAATATGCCAGCATTTGGTAGAGGTCCGCTTGCGGGAATCCCGACTTCAGGTCCGACTTGGTGACTTTCTCAGCCTTGTACTTCGCGTCCACCACGACGAGGGGGACGTCACGGTCCACCCAGACGAAATCGGGACGCATGTCGACTCGCTCGTCGTCGTCCAGCGTCGTCTTGTACTGCAGGCGCGCTCGTCCTGGCTCGGCTGCGAGCGCTTCTCGCAGCGCAACGCAGACGAAGTCTTCGAAGACTCGCCACATGCTCAGCACGAATCCGCGCACGGTCACTCCACCGAACTTCTGCTCGAACGAGTTGCCGTCGAGGATGAGCTCGGCGAGGTAGAGCGCCGGCTGATAGCGAGCATTGAGGCGGTTCGGTGTCCACGTCGGTCGGCGCGCGCCCCGCACGAGCGGTGTCACGTCGGTGAGTTGAAGCCGTTGGCGGAGCAGCCCGGCGCGGGTCTTGCGCGCCAACCCGGGCACCCGAAGCACGACCTCGGTGGCTGCGAGCAAGAGCTGATTTTCCGCGACGTCCACCGTGAAGTCATCGAACCGGACCTCCAAAGGGAGGGTACGCCCGAAGTGCCGCTTGAGTTGATCGGCATAGCGGATACGACCGCGCAACACCGTGGACGCCTCGTCGGTGGTGACGTAACCCTTCAGCGGCCCTTGATCAAGTGCTCGTTTGGATAGCCGGAGAAACAGGCCGGCGAGAGCGTCGGCCAGCCTCTCCGCAGGGTCGAGGTCTACGGGATCGTCCCGCCAGAACGACGGCCTGCGTGCGTAACCCATGAGAAACAGCAGTCGCTGGATGGGAATCTTCGGTTCGATGATGACTTGGAGGTCGCCGACCCGCACCACACCGACTTTGGTGCTCGCAGATATCAACCATCGGCCAGCTGCAGACGTCGGTGAGACGTTCGCGATCTTGCTGGCCGCCAGCGCGCCGGCAATCGGGTCGGGGAGTTGAACCTCGCGAGGTGGCGCGCCCTCAGTCAGGATCAGCGGCGTCATCACCAGTCTCTGTTGGTTCGCTCGCGGGCGGCTGCTCCGTCGCGATGGGCGGACTGAGCCGGGCCTCCAATGCTGCCAGCCCATAACGCTTTTCGACGTCGGCGCGGTCGAGGTCACCATAATGGTGCTCTTCCAGGAGCGGAAGGATCGCGGTGCGCCACGCCCGGTCAAACCCGCCGGCCTCATGAACGGCATCCCGCATGAGATAGGACGGACCGATCTTGAAGTCGGGGTCGTCGATCCGTTCGTTCAATGCCTCAAGCAACTCCGCAGCACGGACGTCATGCTTCTTCGCTGCCAGCCACTTCCGAAGGATTCCGTTGGTCGGTGTCTCGGAGGGATGCAGTGGCAGGAAGGCGAAGCGGCGCCGCATCGCTGCGTCGACCAGTGCGATCGACCGGTCAGCGGTGTTCATGGTACCGATGACGAACACGTTCTTCGGCAGGGTGAACCCCACGTCGTCGTCACTGGCGTAGAGCAGGTCGACCTGCTTGTCGCGGTACTCGAGCAGGAAGTACAACTCGCCGAATACCTTCGCGAGGTTGCCGCGGTTGATCTCGTCGATGATCAGGAAGTATGGCGAAGATGGATTCTCCTTCGCCTGGTCCACGATCTTGCGCATCGGCCCGGGACGCAGGCTGAACCCACCGCTCGCATCAGGCCGGTAGCCCTCGAAGAAATCCTCGTACGAGTACGCCGGGTGAAACTGCACGAGCCGGACGTTGTCTCCGGCAAGGAACCCGGCGATCTCTTGTGCCAGATAGGTCTTGCCGGTGCCAGGTGGGCCATAGAAGATCAGTTGCGGCCGGTCGCGGAGCAGGTCGATGCACTCCTGGAGCCAGACCTGGTCGACGAGGAGACGATCAGCGAGTTCCGGTGTCGCATCGTGTAGCACGACCTTGCCGACGGTTCCGGTCTCTGCCTCGACGGACTGCGTGCCGACCAGCGCATCGAGAAGACCTAGCTGGCGGGTCAGTTCCACGACGTCGTATTGCACTTGTAGCCGTGACGCGACCTCTGCTGGCAGATCGCCGTAATCGATGCCCCGCATGTCCAACCACTCGACATCGCGTCGCAGGTTCGACCGGCCGTCGCTGGAGTGGACGAAGGTCGCCGGCCCGGTGATGCGTCCGACGAACAGCCGACCCTGGCTGGCGGTGGCGACCAAGTCGCCTTCGTTCATCCGGCTCAGGAAGGCGTGGAACTCATCGACTTTGGCACCCTTCGCAGCGTAGGACGCCTGGGAGTAGCCCTGGTCCACCAAGGATTTCAGTTCGTCCCGTCCGACGCCGGGCTCGGTGCGAGCAAGCTTGGTCGCCGCTAGCGAAACGCTGCCCAATTCAAGCCATTTTGGGACCAGGTCGCGTCCGTTCACTGAGGAGCCTCGCACGAGCCAACCACGCCGCGGCAGCCGATCTAGCACGCCGCTCTCTTCGAGCACGGCGGCCAGATCGCCCGCGCGCACGTGTGCTTTCTCATCGGCCACTCCGTGCGCATCGAAGGTCAATCCCTCAGCTTGCAGCACCTCTCGTTGACTCTCCCGCCGAGGCGTAGCCCAGCGGAAGTCTTCCCCAGGTCGACCATCGACGAGCAGCGTGCGATGTCCGCCTTCGATCGGCACCTGGTTGATGAACTTGCCGATCGCCGACGTCTGTAGGCCGCTGACCTCGGCAAGGTCCGTGTATGTCGTCCACTCCCCTGGTTCAAGCGTGCTCAGGGCAGCTTCCACAATCCGGTGGGCCGGCGTTGCGTACTTCGCGGTCGTCTTTCGCGCAGTTGTCCATTCGCGGTAGATCCGGTTCAGCTCCTCGCTGAACGAGTCGGGGTCGGCAAAGTCATTCAATGCTTCCCGCCCGGTCGCGGTGAGCGCCCAGCCGGCGGGAGTCTTCTCGAGCCAGCCGGCGGCCACCATCTCGGAGCTGCCCCATCCGACCGCCTGCGTCCATCGCGGATGTTGATTCCGCCCGCCTGTCTGACGCTCGTAGTCCGTAGGCTGCACCTCTGCCTCGACGGCCGCGAGTACATTGGCCTTGCTCATTGGGGAAGAGTCCCGCAGCAGGTCCGCGGTTGCCCAAACGTAGAGAGGCTTGCGGACGACCTGCGGTGCGAGCGCGTCAAGTGAAAAGTCCTCCGACCGCGTAAACGTCACGGATTCGCCGGACAGATCAACGGTGTGTACTCGCCAGCCAGCCCGCATCCAGGCGGCTGCCTGCCCGTTGGCGTCGACCACGTTGCCCCACCAGGTGCGGTGTTCGCGTGCCGACGCTGGGAGTCCGCCGACGAGTTCGTCGATCTCGGAAAACGTCATCGTCTTGCTGGGACCGTCCTCCCGATCCATCACCTCTGACAACTGGTCGTACTTCGCCACCCCACTACTCCTTCGCCGTCATCGTGCGCTCAGCTTCGCAATCTCAACTGGCATCGGAGGCCGCGCCGTCGAACTCCGACTCGTATGGCGCTCCGCCGGCCATCGCCTCGGCCATCCGGTCATAGATGTCGAGGATCATTAGCTTCGTGCGGTACTCGCCGTGTGCCGCAATGTCCTTGCGCTTAACAATCGGGAACGTCTCCATGATGTAGTCCACGTCATCACGCTCGATGCCGTACAGGTGGAAGAATGCTGCATCCAGCTCCGCCCGCTCGCGCTTCCGTGATGCGGCGTCCCACAACACTGGCACGGGCCGCTGCCCGAGATCCTCTGCCATCTGCCTCAACGAGAAACTCGTGTATGAGAGATCCGTGACCCTCACCACGACCCAAGCAGCTAAGGCCTGTTCCGCCTTCCAAGGCGTCGCGGCCAGGAAGCGCGCCGGCTCAAGCAACGGAATCTGCCGAAGGTACGTGTACGTCAGGTGTAGGCCGGCCACCTTTTGTCGTGCGAGAAAGTCCACAACGAATGAATTGAACATCGCGAGGACGAGTTCCCTCTGATCGCCAAACCAGAGTGGGTATGTGTGGCCGACCCCGCCTCGTGGGAACGCTGCCGCACGGATCGTGCGTTCATTCGTCGGGCTTGTGACATCCGAGAACCCCCGTGAGCCATAGCGGAATGTCAGTCCCTACGAGTTCCTCTCGAATCCAGTGATAGGGAATGGCTTCGCGATAAGGGTCACGATGCTCTGCCTCTGTTAGGTACCTCGGCTGGTTCTGTCGCTTCTCTGCCGTCGCGCTCTTCACGACATCTGCATCGCGATGGTCGTAGGCATCCAGCATCTTTGCCTCATACAGCGGAAGCATTCGTTCAACTGCCTGATCCGTCATGCCCGAACCTCCTCGTCGAACGGTGACCGGTATGTCGTTCCAGTGCCGATTGCTTCGGCCATGGCGTCGTAGGCGGCGAGGATCAGCCGCTTGGTGCGGTAATCACCGTAGGCCGCAATGTCTTTGCGTTTCACGATGGAGAATGTCTCCATGATGTAGTCCGTATCGTCGCGGTCGATTCCATAGAGGTGGAACATGTACGCGTCCAGCTCTGCCCGCACCGCCGCACGCTCTGCGTCGTCCGCAATGTATCTGTTCAATCGGTCCACACGCAGCCCGAGCCACGAGTCGACCGGTCGACCCAGAGCCAGACCAGAAACTACAGAATCAGAGCGCGGCATCGGCAGTTGCGCAACCGTGAAGTAGGCCATTGAGGTTCCCCCGATCTTCTGACGGCTGACAAAGTCGAACACAAATGACGATTCGCAGGCCTGCAACAACGAGCGATTTCCCGCCTTCTGGGGCAGAGCCAAGAGAATCTTGTGACCCACTGCCACCCGAGGAAGCGCCGACCAGATGAAGGTTCGCTCGTCGGTGGCGCGGCAGATGTCGCGCCAGCCAAGGAACCAAGACTTGTCCCAACGGCCCTCCAGCTTCGCGTCGACATCTGATTCGGCGACCCAATAGCGCGGCATTGGTGCCAGGTGGGCTGCCTTCTCGGCAGCCGTCATGAGGCGGGTGGACCCGTCGGTCTCGTACGTCGCCCACCGCGTGTCGTAGTGGTGGATCATCTTGGCCTCATAGAGCGGCATCATTGACTCCCCCCCCCCCCGTCGATTTCGCGCTCGAAGACGTTGCCGTTCAGGACCCAGCCGTCAGCTTCCAGCTCCTCACGCGTGTGGAACAGGTGCGAGTCGCTGGTCATGTTGAAGAGACCCTGCATGAACTTGATGCCCCAGGGATTGCCATTCTCCGGGTCCTTCTCGTCGATCAGCACGGGTACCCGGCGGTAGATGCCGAGAGTGATCTCCGCATCGCGACGCGATCGGAACACCGGACAGGTTCCAGTGTTCGGATTCAGCAGCGTAATTTCCTCCGGTGTCAGCTCGAACCGCACTCCGTCGTTCGCCAGGTCCGCCGGATCGTGCAGAAAAAACGCAAACTTGGCCTGCTTCTCTGTCACCGCGGTACCGCCGAGCGTCAGAAGACAGAATTTAAAGCTACGGTGGACACCGATAAATAGCGGCCGGGCGTTCTCGAAGTCGTACAGACTTGCTAGCGACCTCGACTGGACGAGCTCCTTGAAGAAGAACTGGGTCGTTGCGTCCGTAGCGATGCCGGTGGGAAGAATCATTCCGATCCGGCCGGTCGCGCTGACTAGTGTTCGAGCGCATTCTGCGAAAACGGGATCGGTCTTAATACGCCCCCGACCGCACAATGGATAGCGTCCCGAAGTTGCCACGAAGTGGCGCGTGCCGTCGAGTTTCCGCTTTGCAGCATTATAGTCGGCGGCGAGGCGCGGGTTGACGTCGGACAGTGCAGCAATCAGCTTCTTACGTTTCGCTCCTGCCGCGCCCGCAATCTCAGGAGCGATTGCAGCAAAGTACTCCTGCTCCTTGAGTTCGACGTGCTCCCATGGCGGATTAGCGAGGATGACATCAAAGCCGCCGGACCAACCGGTTGACTCGTTCACGTCTCCGCCCGTTGGGAAGACATGCGGGAACTCCAGATGCCAGTGGAAGAAGCGGTATTCGGCTGCGAGCCGGTCGATCTCGTCCCTGGCCGGCATACCGATCAGCTCGCCGCGATCGAGCCGACGCAGCACATCCTCGGTGATCGCCTCTGGAGCATCGGCACGCTTCGGCCACACGAAGGCTGCACACCAGGCGTCCGCAATCAGCCGCTGATGCTGCAACTCGTCGGACTGTTCCAGGGCACGTAGCCGCTTGCGTTGCACGTCGACATCCGCCAGCGACATCGCCGGACCCGCGACAAGCTCCTTTGCTTGCGAGCCCAGTTGGACATTGGATGAGGCGAATTCGTCGTCACCAAATAGGCTCGACTGGCCTGCGTGCTCCTTCTTATTGTGCTTCGCGAGCATCGAGGTGAACTTCTTGTCGTCACCCTGGATCGGCTTGAACGCCTCATCCGGCACACCCTCGGCAAGTAGTGCGGGAGTGGCGCCGATCAGGGCGTTGCCAACCTTGATCTGAGCGTCGAGGAATGCGAGTGGACGCCCCGGATCGAGGGTCTCCAGCCAGAGCGAGATTTTCGCCAGCTCGGCCGAGAGGGGGTTGACGTCGACTCCGTAGATGCAGCGGGCGACGACGTCCGAGAGCGCATCGCGCACCTGGTCCGGTGGTGGCTCCGGATCACCGCTGCGCACTGACGCCACCCGTTTGGCGATGCGGCGAGCCGCAGCCACCAAGAAGTGCCCGGACCCACACGCTGGGTCGCACACTGTCAACGCCAGATACGCCCCTTCCGGGTCTTCGGCTTTGGCTGCACGATCGAGCACCGGCTCCAGCGCTGTGTCGAGCAGGCAGTCGATCAGCGACGTCGGGGTGTAGTAAGTGCCGGTGGTCTTGCGGGCGTTGCCACTCGCAGTGCCCAGCGCGTACGTCTTCGCGGCAGGGTCCCACGAGGGCACGAACTCGAGCAGCGACTCATAGATCGAGCCCAGCTCTTCAGCGTCGAGGTTGCGGTAGTCGACAATGCGGGTGAAGCCAGTCTTCGGCTCCTGGACCGTGCTTATTGCCCGAATCGCACTGAGTAGAGCGGCATTCGTCAGCTCACACTCGTTCAGCAGTCTGTCGAGCGACCCGGGCTCAAAGAGCCCACCGATGCCCTGAATGCCGATCTCCGGGCGACCTTGCGCCGCGCCCAGACCCTGCCAGACGAGCACGAGACTGCGCCATTTGTCGGTGTGCCGGGTGCCGTGACGACGCCGCGCGGTGCGGCGTAGCCGGTCGGTGGAGAAGAAGTCGTCATACCGCCGCCGAGCAGTGGAGTCAGCGGTCGGGCTCAGGAGCGCGCCCCGATCCTCGGCAACGAAGGTGAACAGCATGCGGTAGACCACGCGCAGCAGTGCGTGGTTGTAGTCGGCGAGCGACAGCGCCCCGGTGTTCACGTCGTCACGCAGGCGCGCGTTGGCCGGGTGCGCGAGGAATCCGGTGCCCAAGGTCTGCAGGGCCTCGACCACGCCGTCCCGCAGCAAGTTCAGTGCGCGTGATCCCTGCTCCAGTGAGGTGTCGCGCCACTGCTCCATCCAGCAGGAGGCTGGTCCCTTCTGCTCGTCGCGCACCTCGAAGCGAGACTGCTGGCACAGGGTGTAGAGCAGCAGGAACTCCGAGAACAGATCGCCATCGAAGATCGCTTCCAGGTCAAACTCCACGTAGGCGGAGCCAACGAGGGAGGTGGAATCCCGCAGAACCCGGAGCAGCCGGCCATTGGAAAGCAGAGCCCAAAGGTGCGGTTCGGAACGATTGAGCAGCTCTTGGACCATCGACTGCGGCGATGCCGTGGCTGCACCGGCGACACCCTTTGTCCGGTGGTCCAGATCGATGCGGCTGCCGAGCAAGTGAATTGGGACCGTGCCCCACAGATGGGAGACCGGGAACGCCTTGCCATCCGCCTCGATCCCGCCCGCACCGGTCTGTGGCACCCGGCCATAACCGAGCTGGTCGAGCAGCACCAACACCCAGCGCTCTCGGGTCAAGCTCGTGCCCGTGTCGCCCTCCCGTAGGTCATCTGAGGCGGCGCGGTAGGAGGACCAGACCCCGGTCAGGTAGGACCACACTCGGTTGGCGGCCTCGCGCACGGACTCGCCCGCGGCCAGGTGGTAGTCCTTCGAGTCGAGGCCCGGCAGACCGTTGCCTCCGGTCGCGAGCCGCGATATGAGTTCGCCGGGTAGCAGGCCGCCTTCAATACGCACGGCTGCGAATGTCGCGCCCGCCATCTCACGCACCAACCTTAGGGACGAAGACGTACAGGCCGAGAAGGTCGCCTGGATGCTCGACTCGCACCTGCAGACCGCGGCGGATCTCGCCTGCGGCCTCCCGCACCCGGCGATGGGACTGGGTCAGCCTGTCTTTCAAGGCATCTCCCTGCTCGTCGAGGTGCGCGGCGATGTCCGGCAAACCGTCGATGGCTCGCTGTAGGAACATCGCAGCCTGCTCCGGTGGCACGTTGCCGGCGGCGCGCGATTCCAGCAACCGATCGACTGATTCCGGGTCCAGCCAGACGGCTTTGGATGCGGCTCCGGCATACGCCAAGGTCGCGAGCTCCTCCGCGATGAGACGCCGCTCCCCCAATCGGGAGGGCAGTGTGAGGTGGAATCGGTATCGAACCAGCAGCAAGGTGGTGCGCTGCTGGACCGTATCGGTGCGCACGACGGCGCAGCGCCGCGCAGGTCGTTCGTCCGCCGGCACGGCCGGGTCGAGAGCCGACTCCAGCACATAGGTGGCGACTGCTTCTACGGACTTGTCTGTGCGGTGCAGCACGGCGTCCCCGCGCTCCACTGGGAAGTCCGGCACGAAGGTCAACGGATCATTTCGACCGGGTGGAAGCGCGTCCTTCAGGCCGAGTGGGAGCGGAGGCAGAGTTGCGGTAAACCCACGCTCGGACGGGTTCACGACGCTCCGAAGGTCCATCAGACTCTCGCGAACGAATTCGCGCACCTGAGCATGGGTTCCGAGGCTGGCCCGCACCTCATCGAGCTCTTGCTGTACTTCCTGCGGGTGGATGCCAAGCTGGGCGTACTTGGTGACGGCGGCTCGTTCGGCTGCAGCGGCACTCTCCCATTCCTGATCGAGTCGCTGGCGCTTCTGCGCGAAGTCGAGATCGAGCATCTCCTGCACGTGGTCGACGCCGCGTAGCAGCAGGCCTTCCATCAGGGCCTCCACGACTGCCTCGCTGTTGTCGGGCACCGGCACGGAGACGCCGGTCGCCTTCCGGATGGCCTCATGCTTGCGCAGCAGCACCTCCAGCACGATCCCGTCGATCTTGTTGTCCTGACCGTAAATGGTGACCGCCCGGACAACATCTCGGGTCTGACCGAACCTGTCAACGCGGCCCTCGCGCTGCTCGTGCCGTGTCGGGTTCCAGGCAAGGTCGTAGTGAATGACAGCCTGGAACTGGTCCTGCAGGTTGACGCCCTCGGAGAGGCAGTCGGTGGCGACCAGCACCTTCGGGCCGTGTTGCAACGCCATACGATCGACACGTTCGGCCCGCTCCGTCGGCGGGAGGGTGCCGGTGACACAACCGACCGCGGTGTTCTTCAGGGCCGCTTCAAGGTGCTCGGCGATGTACTCGGCAGTGTCAATGAACCGGCAGAACACGATGGGTTGATAACCGTCGGCAAGCATCTGCTTGACCACGGTCGTCAGCTGGATCAGCTTGTTATCCGGCTTGCCTTCCAGTGCGATTGCTGCTTTGCGGAAGTTGTCGAGCCTGCGCCGGTGAGCGGCGTCCTCGGCTGAGCCAGCGTCCGCGCCGGGTGTGGCGTCTGCGGCTTCCAATGCTTCGTCGTCGGCCTTGTCCAGCACGATTGCCTCGCCCACGGCGTTCGCCTCTTCCACCGTCTGCACACCTGCGGTGGCACTGCGGGTCGCTAGCGTCCGCGCTGCTGCGCGCGGTGAAGAGGCGAGCGCCCGCAGCAGCGCCAGAGCGGACCACCAGTTGACCCTCTCCGCCAGAGTGCCGTCGTCGCGGCGAACCATCTCCCGCGCATACTCCAAGATCTTGGCAAACAGCTCGGCATAGTCGCGACTCAGTGTGTAAGCGACTTCCTTGGTCTCCCGGTCACGTGGGAACGGGGTGTTCTCGTCCAGGTAGTCGCGGATGTCCCGGCGGCGGCGCTGCACGAAGTACTGCGCGAGGAGTGTGCGGTCGGAGAGGTTATCCAGGTCCAGGTCGTGCAGGCGGGGATGCAACAAGCCAATGAGGTTGCGGAAGGTCTCGTCGTCTCCACTGTGCGGAGTCGCCGTGGCCAGAATCAGATGTCGTTCTTGATCCTCGGCGAGTGCCTTCACAAGGTCGTAACGCTGGGTGCGCGCAGCGCCGCTCAGTCCGCCACCGGTGACGCAGGTGTGGGCCTCGTCCACGATGACCAGATCTGGACACGTTCGCAGGAATTCGTACCTGCGTCGGGCGCTCTTGATGAAGTCGGTGGAGACGACGGTCACTGGAAAGTGCTCGAAGATCGACTCATTGCCGATCAGCTCACGCTCCAGCCGGCGGGTCGTTGCGGCGAGGACCAGCTCGGCCTCCAGACCGAACTTCTCCCGCAACTCACGCTGCCACTGCTCGGCCAAAGCTGGGCTGCAGAGCACTGTCAAGCCGCGCGCCTCCCCGAGGGCGAGCAGTTCGCTCGCCACTAGCCCGGCCTCGACGGTCTTGCCGATGCCGACATCGTCGGCAATCAAGACGCGCACGACCTGCTGCCGCATCGCCATGAGCAACGGCACGAGTTGGTAGGCGCGAGGCTCGACCGCGATGGATGCGAGGGAGCGGAACGGCCCTCCGCTGTCACGGAAACCGATCTGCAGGGCGCTGCGCAACATGCGAGCGCTGACTTCGTCGCCAAGATCCTGCGTG
The DNA here is from genome assembly GCF_058148645.1 of Flexivirga sp. YIM B11880. Taxonomy (NCBI): domain Bacteria; kingdom Bacillati; phylum Actinomycetota; class Actinomycetes; order Micrococcales; family Dermacoccaceae; genus Flexivirga; species Flexivirga sp. YIM B11880. The sequence continues at coordinate 284,335 of NZ_JBMAMH010000002.1, read as the reverse complement.
GTCGGTGGCGAGAAAGAAGCCGGGCGCACCTCCTCGACCAGTGGCAGAACGCCTGCGACGTCATCGTCCGTGCCGCCCAGCGGCCGCAGGACCAGGAAGTCGTCAGTGCTGTTCGGCAGAACCACCCATTCACGGCCACGTGCCGCGACGAGGGATCCGGCGGCGTAGGTCATGCGCGTCCTTTCCCGAAGACAGAAGTATTTTCACGGATCCGTGCCAGCCAGTCGTCGAATGTCCCGAAACGAATGACAGTCCAGCCGGCGTCGAATAAGCGATCCTCGACCTCGGTGTCACGTTCCTTGACATCGGCGCGGTCGTGAACGGACCCGTCAATGAAGACGGCTGCGGAGCAGTCCCGACTGCGATAGACGAAGTCCGGCTGACACGAAGCCTCCGAGACACTCGTTTGCGCAGCGTCTGGGAGCATGAAGTCGTGCTCGGCGAGTAGCCGAAGGAACTGCCGTTCGGTCTCTGTGTCGCACTGGGACATCAAGCGATCGAGTTGGGTCTGGCGACTCTCGCCACCGGAGCCGGCGACTGTCCGTGACCGCGCGAAATCGAGTAGCAAATCACGGATCTCGTGCCGGTCGATCAGTTCGTGGTCGCTCTGGTTCATGTATGAGAGGAGGCAGTCGTAGCACGCACGCTCGCAACGCTCGCCATGGGCGTCGGTCGTCGCCAAGTCATCGCCAGTGTCAGGATCGAAGTGCGCGATCTCGAGGGCGTGACGCGCAGCGATCGCTAGCGCATCAGGCTCGGCCTGCAGACGACGTAGCACTCCAGCTCCGCCTTCCCCGGACTCGGTGAACAGAGTGCGCCCTTGCTGTTGGTCGTCAGGAAGTGACTCGCTGGCCAGCTCCGAATCCTCCAGTTGGAATGCGGCCTCGATGCCTCGCTCCAACGCGTATTGCAGCGTGATTGCCTGAATCTCGCTGAGTTGCCTGGCCATTCGCAGGATCAGGATGTTGCGAGAGTCTTCGACATACGGGATTACACGCTGCCTTGTCCGCACATCCTTTGCGGGCTCGAGGTCGCTGTCAGCAGAGATGGCGTCCTTGGCCTCACGGTTGCTGAGCCACTTGCCCGTGACGATATCCAGTTCGTAGCCGACAACCTCCTTGTCCTGCCGCCGCCGACGGCCCTTGTTGGTCACGCGCACCATGGCTGTGTCGCCATACGAGGTCGTGGCAAGCGGTGCGTCCCCGACAAGAACCTCGGCGGTCAGCCGACCCGACCGCGAGCCGTGCTGGCTGAACCGGTAGGACGTCTCCAACTCAAATCCAGCGCGACGGCGTTCTTCTTCATCGCTGGAAATGCGCTCTCGACGCCTGGTGAAGACGGTTTGCAATCGCATCAACCCGTAGGTCGACGGTGGCAGCGTCTCACCACACTCTTCGCACACATCCAGCCCGGGCTGCCGGTCGTGGTGATATCCGCAGGACGCACACCGGCGGGCCTCGCTGGTGTCGATACTGCCGACGCCATCCGCCGCCATCGGCACCTGCACGCGAGTGACCTGATAGCGAGCTCCCTCGTGATAGATCAGCGCACCCGGTCCGAATTCGCTGATCGCGAGGAACCGTGGCCGCTGGATGTAGTCGCCGCTGTTTCGCCGGCCGGATCCACGCTCGCCCGGGATATAGGCGGCAAGCGGCAACCGCGGGAAGCTATAACCCGGCAGAAAACCTTCAGAGGCGAAGTACCGGTAGGTGTAGAAGTCGGAGTAGCCCTGCTCGGTGTCTTCGTTACGCAACAGACGCAACTGGTTCTCAGCGTCCAGCCTGCGCGCTTGAGCGTCGCGGCGGCGCTTTGCATGCTGCGTGGCGGCTAACACGATCTTGTTCTGCTCGGCCTGGTCGGCCAGCGCGGCTTTGTAGAGCAGGCGCCAACGGTCACACGCCGTGTCGAACTGCTCAGGTGCCCGACGGATCGTGTCCGCGACCCACTCGTCGTGCCACCATGCCGTGGCACGCAACTCAGGGAGCATCGGCTGCACAACTTCCTCGGCTTTACGGATGGCCCGGCGGATTGCATCCGGATCGCCGAGGGCACGCTCCTTGTCGGTCCGTAGACGAAGGCTCGGTTCTTCACCCTCTGCGTCGAGCAGCTGGGTCATCCGGGTATCCAGACTCTCGCCGGTTTCTGCCAACCACACCGAATGCATGTGGCTGGCCAGCAGCGCTTCATTCGTCAGGTCGAGCCTCGGAGCCGCAACCGAGCCGGCGACCATCTGTTGCGAACGGGCGAAGTAGTACTGGTCGTGAGCGTTTCCAGTCGCACAGTAGGTGGTCACGATGGCTGGTTGGCCGGATCGGCCCGCGCGGCCGCTTCGTTGCGCATAGTTTGCCGGCGTCGGCGGCACGTTTCGCAGCCCGACGGCATTCAGGCTGGCGATGTCAACGCCGAGTTCCATGGTGGGAGAGCAGAACAGCAATGGAAGCCGTCCCTCGCGGAACTCGCGCTCACGCTCTTGACGTTCGTAGGCGGGAACTTGAGCAGTGTGTTCCTTAGCACGTAGTCCACGCAGGTCAGGCGCAACGTCGCGGTACAGGTCCCGGAAGAACGGGTTGACGTGCCCGCCCTGGTCAGCCTTGACGGTCTTACGCAGCGGATCTGCCGTGGGGGTGGCGCCATCTCCGACACGCCACAGCAGGCTGGATGCCTTCAATCGATAGCCAGGTCCGCCTTTGTCGGCGGGAACTGATTCCGTGAGCACTCCGGCGAAACATAGGATCCGGAGGATGTCGCTGACCACGCGCTGCGAGTCATCTGTGGTGAGAGTGCCCGCGTAGAACGGAAACTGACCGCTTCTTCGCAGGTACCGACCGAGTGAGGATCGACCGGACAAGTGCAGGTCTCCACGTGACGCTCCCGCGCGACCTGGCCGTGCGAACGCCGTGCCGACAACCGCCGGAGGCTCGTTCCGGCCCACCGCCCACAGTCCGGTGATTTCCTGGAGCGAGGTTCGACGTATGCGGTCAAACCCGTCTTCAGTCAAGCACTCGACGTCAATCGCCAGCACCCTGCGCAGCTCGTCCAGCACGATGTGACACAGCTCGGCGCGATGGTCACCGGAGGTGTCTCGCAATGGTTCGAGCGACGACTCCCATAGCCCCGGGTCCGCAGCTATCTCGGCCAACGAGTCGTACTCGAGGCGCAAGAGGCCAGTCTGCTCGAGGTTCGGCATGGTGATCCGCCAGCCGCGCTGAAGGTCGCTGTACACCCGGTACTCGACGATGTCGCGCAAGCCGCGCTCGGCTTTTTTGCGGGCGCCATACACCGCACCCGGGTTCGCTGCGTAGAGCTCGAATGGCAGACCGAGCGAGGCGACGACCTGCTCTGCGATCTGCTCGTGGGAGAGTCCCTGCGGGCTGCGAGACACGGCACGGAACACGGCCCCTCGCAGTTGACTGACCTGGACGAAATCGTTGAAATGCCCCGCCTGCAGGCTGGCATCTTGCCGGTTATCGACGAAGGTCAGCAGTTTGTGTGCGTCTTTCGCCAGCGGGTCGTCGGAGTCCTTGTTCAGCGCTCGCACAATGCTGGCGCTGATGACGGACACGGCCGAGCTCCGGCCTTCCGAGTCGAGGGTTGCGAGCTTCGAGAAGTCGCGCCCGCGGGTCTGCTCGTAGGAAACAAGGCAGTTGAGGCAAAACGGGAATGGTGACGGGACGAAAGCCGCGACCAATCCACCGAGTCCGTCATCCAAGACACGCCCCGCAGGACCGACCACGTAGCGCTGCGGCAGGTACTTTCGCTTCGCTGCGATCACGTCATCGTCGACAACCCAAGCGTCCGGCAGGCGACCCTCGGTTATCGGGTCGACCGGCCAGGTGGACTCCGTCGACACATACAGATAGCCGTCATCCTGGTCGCCCCCGCTAGCGTCCCGGTCACGCCGTGCGGCGAATTCGTACACTCCGTCGCGCCGCTGGCGTCGGGACACCACGAGATACTCCTGGCCGCATTCCCGGCAGAACGCCAGTGGGTAAAGAAGGTGATCGGCCCTTCCCGGCACCGACAACTGGTACTTGGAGGTGACATACCGCCGATCTTCATCCTCGAGCGAGACATAGACGGTGTCGCCCTTGCTCAGGAACTGGTGCAGTCTGAAGGCGAATAGCGTCCGGTCAGTCCGAGGATGCCTCACCCTAGAGCCGGCGAGAAGTGCATCCTGGATCGCGCTCTCGCATTGCTCGCTCGTGCAGCCTGTCAACTCGGCAAGAGCGGGCGCAGCGTGCTCCCAAAGTCTTCGCGGCTGCTGCCGGATGAGCCGGTCGGTGCCGGCCTCGACGGCGAGGCCGAATGTCGTTTCGATCCACGATGCCAGGGGCGACGCGGCCAACGCGTCATAGTCGAGTGGCAGGTCACTCGCGGTAATCATCCGTGCCAGCGTCGGTATGTCGCTCGCAGCATCCGCCGGAGTCGCCCGCGTCAGCGTCTCTCCGATGACTCGCTGCGCGGACACCGTGGTGCCGAACAGCCGACTTGCCACCTCTGCAACCTTGGCTCTCTGGTCCTCCGTGCTGCCATCGCTGGCCATCGTGGCTGAGGTCCCGACGCATTGCAGGTTCGGTGCCTGACAGGCCTGCCGAACCCGCCGCACGAGCATCGCAACGTCCGCGCCCTGCCGGCCGCGGTAAGTGTGCAACTCGTCCAGCACCAGAAACTGCAGACCTTTAGCGGCGCTCACGAGTTTGCGGCGTTCCTCGGGTCGAGTCAGGACGAGTTCGAGCATCACGTAGTTGGTGAGCAGGATGTCTGGAGGATCCCGGAGGATTTCCTCGCGCTCGTCCGGACTCTCCTGGCCGGTGTACCGAGCAAACGTGACCGGCTCGTTGCCCTCGCCATACCCATAACGGAGGAACTTCTCCAACTCGCCAAGCTGGCTGTTTGCAAGGGCGTTCATCGGGTACACCACGATGGCCTTGACCCCACGAGCACGGGCTTGTCGCAGCACCCGATCGACGATCGGGATGATGTAGCCAAGGGACTTGCCAGATCCGGTGCCAGTTGTCAGGACATAGCTCTCACCGGAGGCCGCCGCCTCGATCGCGTCCCGCTGATGCTGATGCAGGGTCAGCGGTGCCCCGCCAGCGTCGCTCACATCTCGCTTGTCGCGAAAGATTCGCGAGCACTCGGCATGGAGAAGTCCGGCGTCGACGAGCTCATCGACGCGACCACCGCTTGCGAACGAGGGGTTCAACGAGATCCACGGCTCGGGCCACTGCTTGCCCTTGGCCAGTTCATCGTCTACGTGCTGCCGGATCCGCGGGTCCTTAAGCTCCACGAAGGCCGTCGTGAACTCCTTGTAGTCATCAATCAGCGAGTCACGAAGATCGAATACGTCCACGGCGTCCTCCCAGCCGACACATGCGTCATTCCAGCACCATACTTATCGACAATGGCCGTCGAGCGACGACGCACGAAATCCGCCGGTAGGTCGTCCCCAGTTGAGTCGATAGCTGCAGCACCGTCAGTACGTCAGCACAGGGCAATGGCCGTTGCGTCCATCGCGACGATTGAGTCGCCATGACTGCAGCGACCACATCCAGAAGTAACGCTGCACGGGGAGACTGGCGGCACAGTAGCGTCTCGTCATGCAGCATCGGGACCCTTCAGACAACGTCGACGCCGACATTGCTGGGCAATCTGCGCGTCGAGAGTTCGAGCGACGTCGACAGGCACGGCGCGAGCGGTTTGCGGCCCGTGGCCGGGTCGCTCGGGTGGCAGCTGCACTCACACCCGAACCGCAGAGCACGAAAGCGTGGGACCACGGCGCGAAGGGCGAGGAGCTGGTCGGCGCGCGACTCGACCGGCTCCGTGAGAAGGGTGTCGGCATCCTGCATGATCGCCGGATGCCGAGACGCGGCAACATCGATCACCTGGCGGTGACCTCCGCCGGGGTATGGGTCATCGACACGAAGCGCTACGCCGGACGGCCGCAGCTGGAGGTCGAAGGCGGCCTGTTCCGGCCTCGACACGAACGCCTGCTCGTCGGCGGAAGGAATCGAGACAAGCTGATTCTCGGCGTCCAGTCGCAGGTGACACAGGTGGGAGCGGTGCTCGGCGATGTCCCAATCACAGGTGCACTCTGCTTCGTCAACGCCAACTGGCCGCTCATCGGTGGACCATTCGTCACGCGTGGCATCCATGTGCTGCCGCCCCGTGCATTGGTCAAGATGCTCGCCCGGACGTCGGCCGGTCCGGTGGACGTCGCGGAGACGGTGCGCGTGCTCGATCACCACTTCCGGCCTGCCTAACGCGTGATCGGGGGGTTGAGCGTCGTGGCAGTGCCCGCTCGAAAAAGCGCGGCCGGGCGACCACGGCCGCGGCGCGTGTCTCCGGTCTGCTCCACGAAAGCCTCTGTCCCGGTCACCTTGCGGTGGAAGTTGGCGGGGTCCAACCTGGTCCCCCACACCGCTTCGTAAACGGCCCGCAGTTCGCTCATCGTGAAATCCTCGTCGAGGAAGCTCGTTGCGACCGTGGAGTATTCGAGCTTGGCTCTGGCACGCTCGAGACCATCACTGAGGATCTGCGCGTGGTCGAACGCGAGGCGCCGACGTAACGCCTGCTCCACCGGCACCCACGATGCGTCGTCGGCATCGGTGCCGGAGATGGGTTCCGGGAGGTTCGCCGCCAACGCGAGGTGTGCCACCGAGATCACGCGCTTGGTGTGCTCGGTGTCGCGGGCCGGAGCGCTATACGTGCCCAATTGCTCGAGCCGCACCGCGCCCCCGAACAGCCCCACCTCTTCGGCGAGCTCTCGATAGGCGGCCTGCTCCGCGGACTCGTCCTGTAGCAGAAAGCCGCCGGGCAGCGCCCAGGATCCGCGCGCTGCCTTCGCCTTGCGTCTCACCAGCGCCACCTTGAGCACGCCGTCTCGCAAGGTCAGCGCCACCACGTCGGCGGCGACCCAGGCGAGCAGTCGATCGGAGTTCGTCATACCTGCAGTTTAAGTCATGTTGACAAATATCGTCACGAATGATATATTTGTCACATAGACAAATATCGCGGAGGCCGACGATGAACCTTTCTCCCGTCCAGAGGGACCGCGCCGCCGGAGTGCTGCTCGGACAAGCCGTCGGCGACGCACTCGGCGTGCCGTACGAGTTCAAACCCCCGATCAAGAGGGGCGACGCCTACATGGCGGGCGGCGGCTCGGCCCTTACGAGCCTGGCGAGTGGTCGGACGATACCCAGATGGCGATCTGTATTGCACAGGTGGCCGCCCACGGGGTCGATCTGCGGAGCTATCAAGGCCTGAACCCGATTACGAGCTCGATGACTGGTCCCCCGCTTTGGAGCGGGCCGCGACCGAGTACGCCGCGAAGCACCCGAAGTCGGCCGGCAACGGCGCGCTCATGCGCAACGGCGTCCTCGGACTCACCAGGCTGAGCGATCGGGAGGCGACGGCTGCCGGGGCGCGCGCCGTCGCCGCGCTGACCCACGCCGACCCTCTCGTCGCGGCATCGTGTGTCCTCCATGCTGAGGCGGTTCGAGTCGCCGTGGTCGAGGGGCGGCTCGACATACGAGCGGGGTTGGATCTGCTGGCCGAGGACGAACGCGATCAGTGGTCCCGCTTGATCGACGAAGCTGAGCGCGAAGACCCGAAGTCGTTCAGCAGCAACGGTTTCACCGTCACGGCGCTCCAGGCGGCCTGGTCGGCGATCGTCCACACGATGCCTGACCGGCCGACACCCGACCACGTGAACGACGCTCTTCAGCTCGCCATCTCGATCGGACACGACACCGATACGGTCGCCGCCATCGCCGGCGCGCTGCTCGGCGCGCGGTATGGCGTCAGCGGACTCCGTCACGACTGGCGGCAGCGGGTCCACGGGTGGCCCGGAATGGGTGGGCGTGACCTCGTGCAACTCGCGCTGATGACAGCCGCCGCCGGTGTCGGCCAGCCCATCCGGGGCGATCAGTGGCCGCTCGCAGCGACGACGAGACGGGAGACGAAGACGCTCGGCGTGCCGCTTCCGGCGGATCCGGGCGTCATCCTGGGCACCGAAGCGGACCTGCCCCGGGCAGCTGAGTTGGGCTGCGGTGCGGTGGTGTCCCTCGCCCGCGTTGGTCGCGGGGACCGTCACCCGTAGGGTGTTGCGACGCACCTGGAGCAGTGGCTGATCGACAGCGAACGCCCGGACGCCAACGGGCACGTCGCATGGGCGCTGCACGACGCTGCTGACGCGGTGAACGCGATGCGGGACCACTACATGTTCAGCGGCGACCAGCACAAGGTGCTGTTGCACTGCGCGCGTGCTGAGCACCGTACGCCCGCGGTGGCGTTGCTCTACGCCGTCAAACACCGCCACAAGTCCGTGGAGGATGCCGCGAGCGGCATACGAAAAGCGCTCGGCCACAACGCTATCGACGGCGTCCTCTGGCGAATCGCCATGGCCGAAGCGCGGGCCATCATGGAGCAGCCCGGGCACTGGACCGTCGAGGACGAGCAGGGCTGAACATCGCTGCACAATGACCGCAGGATGTCAGTGGTCGCTGCCAGACTGCAGACGAACGAAAGGGGTGGCAGATGAGACGACACGTGAAGGAGCCGACCGGCACGCCGTCGGTCATGGGGCCGTGGGAGTTGTTCGAGCGACGCTTGGCGGCATACGTGTCCACGATGTTCGACCCCGCCGACCGCCTGCAGATCTACATACCGCTGTCGCGCGACGCCGACCCGTGGGTGATCGATATCCAGACGGTGCCCGAGCGCGACGTGATCCAGATCGACTACAAGTGGGACGAGGTCTATCTCCGAGCGGAGGACCCGGCCGACGCTCTTCACCAGATGCGCACGGTCGTCGAGGGCGGACGGTTCCGCATCCCCCACCCCCAGCTGCTCACCGTCTCAGCCGACGGCCCTGCATCGGCCGGTGTCGGCATCCTCGGTCTCGGAATTCGCGACGCGGTGCGCGACGTCGACGGCGCGGCTCGCTCCGCGCTGTTCACGAGCACGAGAGAGCAGGCGCTCGGCGCCCTGCTGGCGCATGTCCGTGCCGAATATGACGACGACGCCGAGCTCGACGAGGATGACGACCTCCCGATGATGATCAATGGAGTGCGCCTCTGGGCCGGCGTCACGAACGAGAAGCCGGCGATCATGCTCTTCACGCGCGTCGTCGACGACGTGTCCTCCCGACGGCAGACCTGCGTCGACGTGAACGGGCTCAACCGCAGCAACGTGTGGTCGCGATGGGTGTGCCGGGATCACGCCGTGTGGCAACACCTCACCATCCCTTCGACGATCTTCCAGCCGGAGTTGTTCGACGAGATGCTGCGGCTTTTCGTCGCGGATTACCGTGCCAATCGGCTCGACCTGGCGGACCGGCTGGGTGGGCAGCCGGCATCTGGATAGCGGCCTGCTGAGCGATAGTTGCAGCGCGATACCAGTGGAGCGATGCCACGCTCCTGAACCGCAATTGACTCACCCGCTGTTGGTCTTCGCCGGATCTGCCGCGCGATCGGTCACATCGCGGCTGGATGCGAAAGCGTGACAGACCTTGGTGGCGAATTCGCCCTGTAGGTGTGAGACGCGATCCTGCGTGGTTCACCTGTCGCTGCCTTCCGCCATGATTGCATTGAAAGCACAACAACGAGAAGGGGCCTGTGATGACTGGTGTGCATACCGCGTCGACCGCGGTCGACAAGTTCACCGCGCCGCTCTACACCCAGTCGGAAGCGGCCCGATTCCTAGACCTCTCGACGTCCACTTTCCGCAACTGGGCGCGTGGCCATCACGCTGGTTCGAACGGCGCACGGTCGGGTGGGGCTCCAATCCTCACGACTGTCAGCAAGGCCTCACGTCGCGCTCCCAACATTCCGTTCATCGGGCTCGCCGAGGGCTATGCCTTGTCGGCGATCCGTCGCACGGGTGTGCCGTTGCAACGTATCCGGCCAGCACTCGAGCGGCTCGGCGAGGAGATGGACCTTCAGCATGCTCTCGCGTCCAAGCAACTCTTTACGGACGGCGCCGAAGTGCTGTTCGATCGCGCGGAGCACGCAGATGAGGAAGAGGCAGACGCGGTCCGTGAGCTTGTTGTCGTCCGTGACGGCCAACGAGTCTTCACCGAGGTGGTGCGGGACTATCTGACACAGATCACGTTCGGTCAGGACGGCTACGCCACTGCTATCCCGCTTCCTGGATTCCGGAAGGCCGAGCTGGTTGCCGACGTCGGCCGCTCGTTCGGGCAACCGATCTTCCGGCACGGAGGGGTCAGACTCGAAGACGCTATCTCCCTCTTCAGAGCCGAGCGTGACATCGATGTCGTGTCCGAGGAGTACGGCATTCCGCGGGCCGAACTCGAGGATGTCCTCGCGGTCCTCGTGAGCTGACGAATTTCAGATGCCCGAGCCCGAGCTGCGATTCTTCCTCGATCGCAGTTTGGGACGCCGCCAGGTATCAAACGCGCTCCGCGCTGACGGCTGGGACGTCATCACCTTGGCAGAGCACTACGGCATGCCAACGGACGAAACGGTGGAGGACGTCGAGTGGCTCGAGCTGGCAGGCACAGAGGGCTGGCCGGTTCTGATGAAGGATGAGAAGATCCGCTACCGGCCAGCGGAGCGAGCCGCGGTGATCGCACACGGCGTCAGCGCCTTCTACCTCACCTCGGGCAATCTCTCCGGTGCTCAGATGAGCCAGCTCTATATCGCACACCGAGCCGCCATCTGGCGTTTGGCTGCGATGACCGGACCATCTCTCTTCGCGGTCTCCCACACCGGAGTCCGCCGCATCGACCTGAATGATTAGCTTGGTTCGGGTTCACCACCGAGCTTGCCGGCTGGCTGCTGCGTGATCTGACGACTGCCGTCGACACACTCGGGCAGGAGGCCGCAACCCAGCGCATTGCGTCGGGCGAGACGGCGCTCCATCACGACTGACGGGCGACCGTCCCCGGGGATGGGCTACCGGCCGCTCGACACGAGATGATTGATGGCCCGACAGGCGAGGAGGCACACATGAGTGCAGAATCCACCGGACCGGTGCAGATCGACGGCACGACCCTGCGACCGTGGGACGTCTTCGAGCGGCACGTCGCGGCATACCTCTCGACGATGTTCGCGCCGGAGGAGTCGGACAGCCTGACGCTCCACGGGCCGGACGTGGCCGGCGGTGAGCCGTGGGTGATCCGGATCCGCACCGTCGACGCAGGACAGGGCATTCGCGTCTCGTACCCGTGGGACGACACCGGAGGTCACGTCGACGGCTCACAGGATCTCGCCTGGCGGCTGCGGATGACGCTCGAGGATCGCCTCAGTGTGGCCCATCCGCAGCTGATCACCGTCGAGGCAGCCGGGCCGGCCAGCCGCGGCGTCGGCATGCTCGGGCTGCCGCTGCACGGCGAGGACCCGGCCGACGTCGTGGCACCGGAGGAGAAGGACAAGAGCCGGCACGAACACCTACTGGACGCACTGGTGCGCCACGCGCAGACCACCCTGGATCCGGAGACTGAACTGGACGAGGACGGCGACATACCGCTGCTCGTCGACGGGGTCCGGTTGTGGGTGAAGGTGCACGAAGGAGAGCCGGCCACCGAGCTCTTTGCCCCGGTCGTCGACGAGGTGTCGTCGCCGAAGCGGGCTGCACTGGAGCTCGCAGTCGTGAACCGGCGCTATGCGTGGTCGCGCTGGACGTACTCGCGAGGGACGGTCTGGCAGCGGCTGTTCATCTCGCCGACGTCGTTGTCGTTGGCGTTGTTCGACGAGATGCTCGAAGCGTTCGTGTTGAACCACCATGACGTCACCGATGATCTGGTGGACCGGCTTGAAGGGACGGCGGCGCTGTCCTAGTGGCAGCTCGTGCCCGGAACTCGCGAGATTGGCACGAGGTCCGCGCTGAGCTCAGCGGGCAACCGATCGAGCGACTCACCGGAGACTTCTGGGCACCCGCACTGCCCCGGGTGCGGACAATGGACCCACTGTGCCTGCGCCCGATCGCTGGCCGTGCGCCACACGAAGAGGTGACGAAATGAGCGAACTGGCCGACGCCGTACTCCCCCTCATCCGCAGCCGAGCCGACCTGCACAGCTACCACGCGTCCAATGACCACGGAGCGCAAATGCACGAGGGCGTCGACATCCTCGAGTCGGCAATCCCGGCAACCGATCCCAAGACGGCGTACGACGTGACCAACCGCGCGCTGGCCAGTGCGCTCAAGGTGATCATGCGATGCGACGACTCCGCCGGGATCATCGGTGACGCCTGCCGGCGGTTGGTCGCGCTGCACCCCAAGGTCGCCGCGAAAGCACAGGTGCCGCCGAAGAAGCTGGTGAACTGGATGATGAAGTTCCAGTTCGACCAGGAGTGCGACTTCTTCACGCTCGACGTCGTCGCCTACGCCCCGGCCCTCGGCGACGCCGGCATCGCGGCATACCGCGCACGGCTGGACGACATCAGGGCCGGCCTTGGGCCTCGCCCGAACCCGCGGGAGTGGTGGAACAGCCCGCACTCGCATGACTGGTTCACCATCGAGTGGAACGAGAAGCGGCTCGCCGTGCTCGACCACGACACCGAGGCGATCATCGCGACCCACGCCGGTGATCGATCGGTCGCGGCATGGTTCACCGACACCGCTCGTGCGTTCGAGGAGATCGACGAGATCGACCTCGCGATCGAATGGGCCGAGAAGGCAACGGACTTCGACCGCGGGTGGCAGGCCAAGAAGGGAGCGGAACACTGGTGTCAGCTGCTGGCCGCGCATCGTCCCGAGGAACTGCTCGCCGCCCGCAAGACCGTCTTCGAACGCTGGCCCGACTCCAGCACTGCCGCGCAGTTGTATGACGCCGCCGGCTCGTCCTGGCCCGACTACGCCGACGAGGTGTCGGCGACGCTCGAGACCAGCCCCCGCGATGCGGTGCTCTTCACACTGCTCACCCTGCGCGATCCACACCGCGCCTGGGAACTTGCACACTCGCTCGAACTCCCAGACGACGACGTGTGGGAGCGGCTGGTCACGGCATACAGCAAGGTCGACCCGCTCGCGGTGCTGCCGGTGCACGCCCGGCTCGTCGAGGAACTGCTGGTCGACGCCAGGGCGCAGAACTACCGACTCGCGGCCCGGCGCCTGGCCACGATGCGCAAGCTCGCGAAAGGCAGCGACAAGGCCGCCGACGTCGACGACCTGATCGCGCAACTCCGCGAAGAGCACCGGCGGCGACCGCGCCTGCAGCAGGAGTTCGACAAGGCACACCTCCCGTGACAAGCGCTTCTCATCCGCTGCTAACCCAACCCCGCCGCGCGACGCGCGGCCTTGACGACCGGGTTGTCCGGCATGTCAGCCCACACGATCTCGAAGTAGTTGTCCTCGGGATCGCAGAGGTATGCCGAACGCCCGGTGAAGAACTCGGCATTTACCGGCTCCTTCGTGACACGCGCACCGGCGGCGCGCATCCGCTCGGTGAGCCTGTCCACAACCTCCGCGCTTTCCACCTGCACACCGATCGTGAAGCGGATGCCGCCGGCACTCGGCGCCGGGGCGATGTTGCCGTCGCTGGCCAGCTTGGCAATCGGAAACACCACCAACAGGATTCCGCGCAACTCGAAGACCGCGAACTCGCCGTCGTCCATCACCTGCGGCCAGCCGACTCGTCGATAGAAGTCGCGCAACGTAGGGAAGTCGCGCGCACCCACGGTAATCAGATTGGCGAGAGGCAGGCCGTCCGTCATACCCACCACTATCCGCCTGCTCCGCGCGTCGTCGTGCGATCAATTACGGCATTGTCAGTGCTTCGAATGGCGCAAGCGGCACGACTCCGTGCGCCTTCGCCGCCGGCCGGCTATGTCGTCCCCGTCAGTCGAGCGACAGCGGCCTCCAGGGCGGCGACACGTTTCTCCAACTCCTTGCAGTGCGCACAATCACCACAGGGACCGCGACGCGGCGCCGAACTCGGCCGGATCGTCCGGCTCGCCTCGCGGAGGCCGTCCTGCAACGTGCGGCCGCGTACCGCCTGCAACAGCGCGTCGACGGCCGGACGCACCGTCGCCATCGACGGCGGCAGGTCAGCAGCGGCCTCCCGCAACAGTTTCCGCCCGTCGTCGACCGCTGCGGCATCGATGGTCTTTCCCGCCTCGGCCGCCGCGGCGGTGCGCTCCAGCAGGCGTTGGACGCGCTCCTGGAATTTGCGGTCGGTGCCGTCCAGCGTGACGGCGAGGTCGGCGGCATACCGGTCCAGGGTCTCGATGAGCCACTGCCCGGCCGCATGCGGCGCGACCTGCTCGTCACGCACCCGCCGCAGCGGCTCCAGCTTCTCGGCGTTGTTCGCGAACAGGTCGTTCAGCGAGCAATCCACCGGCTGCTGCAGGATCTGGGTCACGGTGCTGCCGGGTGCGCCCGAGATGTCGGAATACGTCATGTTCGACGTCTCCGCCGTCCAGCCGCCGACCTCGCCGCACGCCGCTCCGGCACCGCCGTTCTGGACCGACAGCTGCCCGGAGGAGATCGTGTAGTAGATGATGCCGCGCGAGTTGAGCAGCCCCTGGGTGAACGTGCTGCCGCCACCGCCGCCGGGTCCGACGAGGTTGAGCGTGCAGGCATCGATCGGATGCACCGCCGGCAGGTCGTTGTGGGTCGAGTGGTCGTTGCCGTCCGGGTCGGTATAGGTGAAGGTGGCCCGGGTGACGCCGCCATACCGGTTCGTGGTCAATGCGATCTGCAGTTGCGACTGGCGCGGCAGGGTGTCCCCGTCGATGCTGGCGAACGAGCCGGACAGGTAGTAGTCGTTCGGCCAGCACGGCAACCACGGCGTCGTGCCCTGCACCGGCTGGTAGCCCGTCGGCCACGTCGAGGCGCCGATGGCCCAATACTGGACCTCATAGCGCAGCTCGCCGTCCATCACGTAGACGATGTACTGCATCCAGTTGACGTTGCTGACCTGGCAGTACTCTCCCGGCGGCGGATAGCAGTTGAGCTGGAAACTCCAGCCGCCGCCGTCGGTGGTGGCGACGTCCTCGGTCACTTCCAGCAGGACGCTGAGGTCCTCCAAGTAGTCGCAGTTGTTGATGAGAAACGCGTTGTTGTTCGATGCATACACGAGACGCTCCCTGCACTCGCGCTGTGGCATCGCGGACGGGAATGTCCTCGACAT
Organism: Flexivirga sp. YIM B11880; assembly: GCF_058148645.1. Classification (NCBI taxonomy): domain Bacteria; kingdom Bacillati; phylum Actinomycetota; class Actinomycetes; order Micrococcales; family Dermacoccaceae; genus Flexivirga; species Flexivirga sp. YIM B11880. Next base: position 269,241 of record NZ_JBMAMH010000002.1, on the reverse strand, counting down.
ATCAGCGTCCTCCCGCGCGAAACACCGCGTCAAGATCGCCTGGGGCGTATGACGGCCGGGCGTCCACGCGACTCACCGGCGCTGTGCTGACACACTCGGTGGTATGCCGAAGGAGAAGCCGATCGACCCGACGATGCAGGCACTCGTCGATATCAGTCAGACCTTCCGGGACGCGGCAGTACCCTTCCGCCATGGGGTTCTATTTCCGGCTCGCTCCCGGCGTCAAGATTCGGGCTACCAAACGAGGGCAGCACGCGTAGGCCGGCCGAGTAGGGCGAGGCGCTAGCCGAGCCCGTATCGAGACCACGTGCGCACGACGGCGGCGGCGCTTGATCTCGATACACCTCCTCCGCTGCGCTCCCCCGGCACTCGATCAGCGCAATGGATCGCCTCACACTCGATCAGCGTGCGTCAGCGATGGCCTGCGCGACGGCAACGTCCTGCCACGCCATACCGGAGCCCTTGAAGAAGACCGGCCGGCGCGGATCGAGCACGACCCGCCCGGTGATCACGTCCGCCATCGGCACCAGTGCTGCCGGGTCGAGCGCCCCCTCGGCGATCGCCAGGACGATGTCACCGCACTCCCGCAGTGCGGATTGCCGGGACTCGACGACGACCTGCGCGCGAGCACACAATTGCGCGTCGACCTCGCGCCGGTCCGCGTCGTGCGAGCCGACCGCAACGACCACGACGTCGTCCCGGACGAGCGTCGAATCGAACACCGGCACAGCGCATCCCGTGGCACAGACGATCAGCTGCGCAGCCGCGACGGCAGCCGTCGCGGCCGATGAGCCGGCGGCGACCAGCCGCGCCTCCGCCCCCAGCGATCCCGGGTCGACACGTTCGGGATGCCGCACGACGAAGGTGACCGACGCGATGTCACGGGTTCCCCGCACGACGTCGCGCAACGTCGCGGCATGGCCGGCACCCTGTGGACCGGCGCCGAACACGACGACGTCGAGTGGCGCATGACTGCTCAGCAGCACCGGCTTGATCGCCGCCACCGACACGGCCGGGGTGCGCAAGGTGGTCAGCGCGGTGCCGTCCATGAGCAGTCTCGGCGTCAGTGTCTGCGCGTCGAAATGGATGTAGAGCGCCTGGATCTTGTCCAGCCCGCGGCCCGGGTTGTCCGGCGCCACCGACGCCACCTTGACACCGACCGCCGTCGCCGACTGTGACGGCATGAGCAGCAGCTGGCCCTGAGCAACGTCCACGACGGTGCGCGCCGGATCGGCTGCCGGGTCGAATCCGCCGGTGATGCATTCCTCGATGGCGGCAACGGCTTCCCGCGGCGACAACATCGCCAATATCCGCTCGGCAGAGATGAATTCGATCGAGTCCGCCTGCATCGCCTGCTCCTTCACTCGGGATCGCACACACGGCGGCCCGGACCAGGGCGCTACCTGATCCGGGCCACGCACGACCGACTCAGCCTGACACGACCGCGCCGGCCTGGACGACCGTCCGCTGCTCCGGTGATCCCCAGAGCACGGCCGGCTCGTCGAAGGGGTTGCCGTCGACGATCAACAGGTCGCCGACACAACCCGCCGCCACCCGACCCAGATCTGGCCGCTGGAGCAGTGCCGCGTTGACCGACGTCGCCGACCGCAGCGCGAGCAGCGGACCGTCGACCTCGACCTGGACCCGCAGGCAGTTGAGCTGCTCCTCCTCGAGCACACCCATCAGGTCACTACCGAAACCGACCGACACCCCCGCGGCGCGCGCGATTTCGACCGCCTTCCGCCCCGCTTCGAGCACCTCGCTGTTCTTCTCCCGTGAGACCTTGGCCATCCCGAGCTCGGCACCGCGGCGGTCCATCGCCTCGTAGGTTCCGAGCGTCGGCACCAGGAAGGCCCCGGCCGCGGCCATCGCGTCAGCCGTCTCGACATCGAGCAGGTTGCCGTGCTCGATGCTGCGGACGCCGTTGTCGATCGAATGCCGGATCGCCTCCGGGGAGTAGGCATGTGCCGCGACGTAGCTGCCGCGCCGGCTCGCCTCCTCGGTGACCACCCGGATCTCCTCCGCCGAATACTGCGGGATCCGAATCGGATCCGTCAGCGAGACGACTCCACCGGAGGTCATCATCTTGATGGCGTGCGCGCCCCAGCGGAAGCGCTCCCGCGTGGCCAGCCGGAGTGCATCGACCCCGTCCACCACCTCGGTGTTGTGCGAGCCACAGCCGCACAGCTCGCTGTCGGCTGCTCTCGGATCGCCGTGTCCTCCCGTCTGGGAGAGTCCAGGACCGGTGAACAGGTAGCGCGGAGAAGGGAACAACCCCTCCCTCACCGCCCGGTCGAGGCCGGCGTCGCCGCCGGCCACGTCCCGGATCGTGGTGAAGCCGCGCGCTAGCGAGGCGCTCAGCCGCACCGCCGCCTTCAACGCGATGTAGCTCTTCGGACGCGCCTCGATCTCCAGCAGGTTCAACCCGATGCCATAGGGGTGGCAGTGCGCGTCGATCAGCCCGGGCAGCACGGTGCGGCCCCGCGCATCGATCACCCGGTCGGCCGGTTCCGGATCACCCACGGAGGCGATGACGCCATCCACGATGTGCACCGCAGCATCCACCGGGTCGTCCGAAACACCATCGAAGACAAGGCCGTTCACGACCGACAGCGAACTCATACCGACACGCTCCGCAACTGCGAGGTGGCGGTCTCGTCGACCGCAAAGGTCTCCGGGTCGACCGTCACGCCATACTCCCGCTCGGCAGCACCGACGGACACGAAGCCGTTGCGGACGTCATGGGCGACGGCGGCCGGATCCCGCTCGAACGGGTTGCCGTAGCCGCCTCCCCCGCCGGTGTTGTTGAGCAACACCTCGCCGGTCTCCATCAGGTTGTAACTGCCGCCCTGGACGACTTCCCGGTCGGTGCCCGGGTTGAGGATCACGTGGTTGTTGTCGCCTTCCCGACCGCCCTCGATCGGCCACGGCTTGGTCTTCGTCTTGTAGACCAGGCAGATCCCGGTCGACGGCGCCAGGAAGCGGTAGGCGCGCCCGATGCCGACGCCGCCCCGGTGCTTGCCGGCGCCGCCGCTGTCCTGCCGATAGCCGTAGGACTCGATGAACATCGGCGACTTGGTCTCCAGCACCTCCACCGGGTTGTTCCGGCAGCCCGGCTCGGACAGGTGCATGATCCCGTCGGAGCCGTCGCCGCCCGCGTGCCCGCCGAAGCCGACCGCCTCGTTGGTCGCCTCCAGCCAGTGGTCGCCGGTCCGGGGATTGATGCCCAGGCCCATCATCGAGCAGACGTCGCCGCCGGAGCAGGCGGGAATGCGGTCCGGCATACCCTGCGCCAGCGCCTTGAGCACCACCTCACCGCCGATCAGCCCGGTCCACAAGGTGAACGTCGGCATCGGCGGCACCGCATGCATCACCGACCCCGGCTCGGTGATCAGCCGCATCGGCCGGAAATTCCCAGCAACGACAGGCGTGTCCGGCGTCGTCAGCGCCTTGAAGATCAGGCTGCAGAAGGCCTCGGTCTTGCCGATCGGCAGGTTGATCGGACCGCGCACGTCCTTGTCGCTACCGGTCCAGTCGATGATCATCTCCTCATCGGTGACGGTCACCGTGACGTTCATCTTGATCATCCGGTCCAGGTCGACACCGTCGCTGTCGGCGAAGTCGTATGCCGTCCAGGTCCCCTTCGGCAGTTTCGCGAGCGCGAGCCGGGCCAGCCGCTCACCGTGGTCGTTGATCGCGACCATCGCATCGGTCAGCGTCTCCACGCCATACTTCGCCGCGATGTCCTGCACCCGGTGCACACCGGTCACACACGCCGACACCTCCGCCTGCAGGTCGCCGATGGTGCGTTCCGGCATCCGGCTGTTGAAGCGGATCAGGTTGAAGACATCGGCATTCGGCTCACCCCGGCGATACAGCTTGGTCGACGGGAAGAAGATGCCCTCCTGCGACATGTCGGTGGAGTCGAGGACATAGCCGGCGTCCTTCTGCTTCAGGTCCAGCACGTGCACGCGGCAGGAGGCGAAACCGATCAGCTGCTCCTCGACGTGGATCGGCGCGAACATCAGCACGTCGAGCGTGTGCGCCGAGGACCAGTACGGGTAGTTGAGCATGATCACGTCGCCCGGGTGCAGGTTGTCCTTGCCGAGGAACTTGATCGACTCCTTGATGCCGCGGTCGTTCGCCCGCGTGAAGACGGCGATGCCCGGTGCATCGGCGACCACGTCGCCGTTGGCGTCGTGCAGGCCGATGCCGTAGTCGTGGATCTCGTAGACGACGGTGTTGTATGCCGTTCGGCACAGGTTGCGCGCCATCTCCTCGGCGGCCGCCAGCAGCGCGTGCCGGATGATCTCGGTGGTGATCGAATCAGGCATGGTGATCTCCTTCCGCCCTCAGCCGGCCGCGACGGCGATGACCAACTCGCCGAACTCGCCGACCCGGAGGGTGTCGTTCGCGTGGATGACAGTGGTTGCGGTGTGCTCCGCGATGACGGCCGGGCCGGCGATCTCGTCGCCGGCGAGCAGTTCCTCACGGGTGTAGAGCACGTAGGGCACAGCCGGCTCCGCCTCGGACAGATACACCGACCGAGTGCCGTGCTGCGGCACCGGGCCGGAGTCGCGGCCGGGGAGCGTCGGCAGGGACGGCTTGTCCACGAGGCCGGTCGCCCGCAGGCGGCGCGCGGTCACCTCGATGGGATCGGTCATCGTGTGGCCGTACTGCCGCTCGTGCAGCTCGGTGAACTCTGCCTCGACGGTCGCCACGAGGTCGGCGCCGGACGAGGGGACGGAGACCGTCACCGTGTGTTCCTGCCCGGCATACCGCACGTCGACGCTGCGGGTCAGCGCCTGATCGGCCGCGGCGAATCCCTCTGCGGCGAGCACCTGCCGTGCCTCGGCCTCCATGTCTGCGTAGCCGGCATCCAGAACCGCGTCGTCGAGTTCGGCCAACGGCAACACCTCGGTGCGCGAGAAGTCGTGCTGCACATCCGCCAGCAGCATGCCGAAGGCCGAGAAGGCTCCCTGACCGGGTGGCACGACGACAGTGGGGATCGACAACTCGCGCGCCGTGTCGACGGCGACCAGACCGCCGCCACCACCGAAGGACAGCAACGCGAAGTCCTTCGGGTCGCGGCCCACCTCGACGGTGATCGCGCGGACCGCACCGGTGATCTTGGTGGTGGAGATCCGCACGATCCCACGGGCCAGGGCGACCGGGGTCATGTCCAGCTCGTCCGCCAACGGCTTCAAGGCCGCCTCGGCCTTGGCCGCGTCGAGCGTCAACCGGCCACCCAGCGGGGTCTCGCTGCCGAGATAGCCGATCGCCAGCGCGGCGTCGGTGAATGTCGGAACGGTGCCACCACGGCCGTATGACGCCGGCCCGGGATCCGCGCCGGCGCTCTGCGGACCGACCTGGAGTGCCCCCGCTCCGTCCAGCCAGGCGATGGAACCGCCTCCTGCGCCGATCGTGTGGATGTAGAGCGACGGAGTGTTGATGGGCAGTCCCTCGAACTCGGCGCCCTGGTGCAGGACCGGCGCACTGTCGACGACCAGCGAGGCGTCCAGACTCGTGCCGCCCATGTCGATGGTGATGAAGTTCGGCTGATCGGTGAGCTTGCTGAACGCGGCGGCGCCGATGACCCCGCCGGCCGGGCCGGACAGTATCAGGCTGACCGGCTGCTCGCGCGCCGAGCTCGCGGTCATCACCCCACCACCGGATCGGGTCATCAGGAAGCGGCCCTCGAAGCCGCCGTCGGCAAGCTCACCCTCCAGCGTCGCCAGGTAGCGACGCACGATCGGCTTGACGTACGCGTCGAGGACGGCGGTGCTGGTCCGCTCGTACTCGCGGTATTCGCGGGACAACTCGTGGGACAGCGTCACGGCGACATCGGGAGCGACCTCCGCCAGGATCTCGCGCATCTGCAGCTCGTGATCCGGGTTGGCATACGAGTGCAGGAACGCAACGGCCACGGCTTCGTAGCCGCGCTCCGCGATGGCCTCTGCCACGTCACGAGCCGCGTCGCGGTCGAGCGGCCGGTGCACGGAGCCGTCGAACAGGCTGCGCTCGGGCACCTCGAAGGTGTCGTAGCGCTCGACCAGTGCCTCCGGTGGCCGGTAGGTGATGTCGTACATGGTGCGCCGATCGGTCCGGCCGAGGAGGTAGACGTCGCGGAAGCCGGCGGTGCCCACGACCGCGACGCGAGCACCCGTGCGGGTCAGGAGCGCGTTGAGCCCCAGGGTCGTGCCGTGCGTGAACATCGCCACTTCGGAAAGCGGGGACCCCGTCACGCCGAAGGCGTTCAGGACTCCCTCCGTGGGTCGTGCAGGGGTGGTCGGGACCTTGTCGAACGTCAGCGCGCCTGACGCCGACAGGTCGACGACGTCGGTGAACGTGCCGCCAACGTCGATCGCGACACGACTAGTGCTGTTCATGGTCGGATCTGCCTTTCGGATACCTGATGACTTCGTGGCCGAGTCGGCCATCGCCGTACCGGGGTGTCCTGTACCCGGCCGGTCTGCTCGGCTCGAGGGGGTCTTCGCTCGTTGGCGTTCACGAAGGATTCGAAACTGACACAGGCCCGGTGCGCACCGGCATCCGGTCAGCACACCGGCGGCGGGAGTCGGTGTGCGCAGCGCACAGGTCACTGTCGAGCACCCCCGTCAGCATTTCCGTACTCGACACCGAGTCCTCACGGAAAGCACTGGGCGATTTCATGATTCGTAGCGTTTTGAGTCTCCGGGCGAAGAGCGGCCGGGCCGCCGCACTGGAGAGCTTCTATGCGCAGCACGGCATCCTGGAGCGCTCGCGCAACTTCCCCGGATGTCTCGGAGTCGAACTGCTGCGCGCGGTCGACTCCGCGACAGCAACCCATCTCGTCATCGCCGGCTGGGCCACGGCCGACGACTACCGGAGCTGGGTGACCGACCCGTGGCGAGCTGCAGTGTCCGAGCAGCTGGCCGCACTCTTGGACGCCGATCCGGGCGAACCACTCGTTGGCGGAGTGTTCGAAGTCATCCCGGAGGCGTGAAACCTCCCACCTATCAACAACATCCAGCCTCATTGCTTCGAGGAGCAGACATGCAACGAGCACTTCGCCTCACCGGGATCGGCATCTCCGCCGTCGCGCTTGCCATTGGTGTCGCCGGCTGCAGCAAACCCGCCAGCGCCGGCTCGAGCACCACGAACGGTGCCGGCAGCACCAGCAGCAAGGCCGCCGCGAAGACCAGCGACAAGCACCTCACCATCGGCTTCTTCGGCTTCGCCAAGGCCAATTCGTTCGCCCAGGCCGGCTGGGCGGGCGTGCAGTCGTACGCGAAGGCGCACAATGCCACCGCGACGTTCGTCGACTCCAACTTCCAGGGCCCGGCCCAGGCCAACGCCGTCCAGGACGCCGTGACCTCCAAGAAGTACGACGTCATCATCCTGCAGGCCAACGACGGCCAGGCCCTGATCAACCCGGTCAAGCAGGCCGTCGCCGCCGGCATCACCGTCGTCGTCGAATTCACCCCGATCGGCGGCGACTACGCCTCGATCCAGCCGCAGGTGCCGGGCACCATCAACCTCATCGACCCGCCGGTCACCAACGGCAAGGGGCTGGCCAAGATGGCCGTCGGCGCCTGCAAGTCGGTGGGCCTCGCGCCGGGCAAGTGCAACGTCGCCTACTTCCAGGGCTTCGCCAACTACCCGCTGGACTCGGCACGCACCAAGGCGGCGGTCGACGGGCTGAAGGCCGAGGGCATGGCCAACGTGTGGTCCAACCAGGTCGGCGGCTACACCGCGGACACCGGCCGGACCGCCATGCAGAACATGCTCCAGGCCCACCCGAACGTCAACGTGGTGATCGGCTCCTCCCAGGCACTGGAAGGCGCGACGCCGCTGGCCACCGGTAAGAAGATCACCTTCATCGGCAACGGTGGGTCGACCCAGGCGTTCTCCTTCATCAAGAAGGGCACCTGGTATGGCGCCTACGTCGTCCCGGAGAAGAGCGAGGGCGCCAAGGCGGCCGAGCTCGGGCTGACCAAGGCGCGCGGTGGGTCCGTCCCGGTGGCGACCAACACCTGCACGGCGCTGACGGACTACGCGTGCCTGGGCACCGCGGCCACGCTCAAGGGCAAGACCGCGGACTACTCCGACTGACCCGACGCGACCGGACTGGAGCCAGAGGAGACCGTCGATGGAAACGACCACGGTTCGCGCACCGGACATCTCCGTGCGCGGCATCGGCAAGAGCTACAGCGGTGTCAGCGTGCTGCGCGACATCGACCTGGACATCGCTCCCGGCGAGGTGCACAGCCTGGTCGGTGAGAACGGCGCCGGGAAGAGCACCCTGCTGAAGATCCTCGCCGGGGCGATCACCGCCGACGCCGGGACGATGGAGTTCGACGGGCAGCGGGTGTCGATCTCGACGCCTCGGGACGCGTTGGCCCACGGCATCAGCCTGATCTCCCAGGAAGGTGCCCTGGTGCCCGCCCTGTCGGTGCTGGAGAACGTCTTCCTCGCCCGGTGGTCGCACCGCGCCGGCCTGCGCGTCACCGCGCAGGACCGGCGGCGGTTCGACCAGCTTCTCGAGCAGACCGGCTTCTCCCTCGACCCGGACGCCCGGGTGGACGGATTGCCGATCGGGCGGCAGCAGCAGGTGGAGATCGTGCGAGCTCTCGCGCGCGACTCGCGGGTGATCGCGCTCGACGAGCCGACGGCGGTCCTCACCGAGCACGAGAAGGCGGGGCTGCTGGACCTCATCCGCCGGCTCGCCGCGGGCGGCACGACGGTGCTCCTCGTCTCGCACTTCCTCGACGAGGTGCTGGCCGTCGCCGACCGGGTGACGGTGCTGCGTGACGGCGGGCTGGTCGCGACCGACGAAGTGGCCAACCACACGCCACGCAGCTTGGTGCGCCAGATGGTCGGCCGCGAGGTCGACGTGCTCTATCCCGATCCGCCGGAGCTCACCGCGGATGCCCCGGTGCGGTTGCGAGCGACCGGCCTGGGCCGCGGCTTCGTCCAGGACATCGACCTGGAGGTCCGCGCCGGCGAGATCCTCGGCCTCGCCGGGCTGGTCGGGAGCGGCCGCACCGAGATCCTGCGCCTGCTCTTCGGCGCGGACCGCGCCAGCAGCGGCCGGGTGGAGGTGGACGGCGTCGTGCTGCGGCAACTGTCACCTCGGCGCGCCATGGCCGCGGGTATGGCGCTGGTGCCCGAGTCCCGCAAGGAGCAGGGACTCGTCCTCACCAGCTCGGTGCGCGACAACGTCGCGCTCGCCTCGCTCAGCCAGCGGATCACCGCCGGCTTCTTCGTGCGGCGCGCAGCCGAGCGGACCGCCGTCAACGAGGTGTCCAAGACCGTCGACGTGCGGGCCGCGAACCGGGATGCCGCCATCCAGACGCTGTCCGGCGGCAACCAGCAGAAGGCGCTCTTCGCCAAGTGGCTGCTGCGCAATCCGCGGGTGCTGCTCATCGACGAGCCGACTCGTGGCGTCGACGTCGCCGCCAAGAGCCAGATCCACCGACTGATCGTCAAACTCGCCGCCGATGGCATGGCCGTCATCTGCGTGTCCTCGGAGATCGAGGAACTGCTCGCCCTCTCGCACCGGGTCGTGGTCATGCGCCACGGACGTGCGGTGGGCAGCTTCCCACGAGGGACCGACCGTGAGGTCGTCATCGCCACGGCATTCGGAGACGAAGGAGAACAGAAATGACCGTCGAAGCGGCACCCGAAGCCGTCCCGGCCACGCGACCGATCGGCACGCGCGCATCGCGCTTTCGTGACTACGGGATCGTCCTGGCGCTCATCGCGATCGTGCTCGCCCTCTGGCTCAGCACGAACACCTTCATGACGTCGAGCAACCTGATCAACGTGCTGGACCAGTGCTCGGTCCTCGGTCTGCTCGCCATCGGCGCGACCGTCTGCATTCTCAGCGGTGTCTTCGACCTCACGGCGAGCGCGAGCCTCGCCCTGTCCACCATGCTGGGCATGCAGGTGATGCGCGAGACCAACATCGCCGTCGGTTTCACCGCCACGCTCGTCTTCGGCGCGCTGCTGGGTTTCATCACCGGCACGATCGTGGTGCGTAGCGGCGTCAACTCGTTCATTGCGACGCTCGCCGTCAGCATCGTCTACCGTGGCCTGGCCGTCGTGGTCACCAGCGGCGCCATCATCTATCCGCTGGTCAGCCAGCAGACCGACTTCGGGATGCTCACCTGGCCGTCGTTGTTCAACCTCACCTCCGCGACCGTGGTCTTCATCGTCGTCGCCGTCGTGGTGAGCGTCGTTGTCGCGGCCTCGACCTTCGGCCGCCGACTGTATGCCGTCGGCGGCAACACGGAGGCGGCCCGCCTGTCCGGCATACGCACCGGGTCGATCCACGTCACCGCATACGTGATCAGCGGCCTGTGTTCCGCGCTGGCCGGCCTCATCCTCGCCTCCCGCGCGGGCTCGGCGAACTCCAGCATGGCCACCGGTGTCGAGCTGACCGCAATCGCGGCCGCCGTCATCGGCGGCACCAGCATCATGGGCGGCGAGGGCGCAGTATGGCGCGGCGTGGTCGGCGCGCTGATCCTCACCCTGATCGGCAACGGGTTCAACCTGCTGGGCTGGAACACCACCTATCAGCAAGTCGTGCAGGGCTGCCTGATCCTCGTCGCCGTCGCGGTGGACCGCTGGCTGCGCAAGCGACAGTGACGGGAAGCGGGCGCCCGTGCGCCCCGGCTCTATACGCTCCGGGGATGACCGACCACGAGACGCCGCGGAGCCGGGTGGGTGTCGTGCTCGGCCCCGGCTGGTCACACACGGTCGTGGTCCGCCGGCGGACGATCGACAGCGTGGAGTCGGCTACGGGCAGCGCCGCAGAGGCGCCCAACGCGATCACCCGCATCGGGCAGCTCACCAGCGACCCGGTGTCGGTGACCGTCGACCTCGCGCCGCTCCTGCTGGATGCGGTCCGCACGCAGCAGCACGTCGCACCGGTCGCCGTGATCCGGGTGGCGCCCAGGCCGGCCGGTGACCCGGCGTTCGCGCGCTCACCGGCGTCGCTCGTCGAAAAGCTCGTCGCCGCACGCTTCTTCGTGCCGGGCGGGCACGACCTGCTCGGCAACGAGCTGCGCCGGCTGGACCGCGATGCGCTGGGCGTCGTGTGCGCCCGGCTGGCGGAGTCGGGGATCCGGGACGTGGCGGTCGTGTCACCGGGGTCGCAGGCCTGCCCCGCCCATGAGCGCGACGTCGCCGACTCGATCCAGGCGGCGGTCCCGGGTGCGCGCATCGCCGCAGCCAGCGATTACGGCGGACAGGGCCTGGCCAGTCGTGAGGCCACCGTGATCCTGGACTGTGCCGTCAGCGGTTACGTCGACATGCTTCTCGAGCAGTGCGAGCGAGCCCTCCTGCGGTTGCCGGGCGGGCCGGCGCTCCACGTGGCCCGCAGCGACGGCGGGTGCAGCACCCCCTCCCACATCCGGGCGATGCCGCTCCTGGCTCTGGGCGCCACCGAAGCGCTGCAGCTGTCGGGAGCCGCACACCTCGCCGACGAGCCGAACTGCCGGGTGCTGCTGCATGGGCCGGCGCAGACCCTGTCCGGTGAGGTCCGGGACGGCACTCCTTTGGTGCGGCCAGCCGAATACGGCGGTCTCGAAACCGAATTGGTGATCCCGATCGCGGCCCTCGTGCCCGATTCGACCCCGGCGTCCGGTGCAGGTCGGGTCAGCGATCGGCCGGTGGTCACGGCCACGGAGGAACTTCTCACCCTCGCGGCGGTCGGTGCAGCGGTGAGCCGGCCCAGCGCCTGGCTCGACGAGGTCGCCGCCATCTCCTCCTCCGCCGGCCTGGACAAGGTCCGCCAGGAGATGATCGAACGCGCCACCGGCATCGTGATGGCCACCGGCGCGGCACCCGGCTCGGCATACATCGTGGACGTCTCGGCCGTCGCCCTCCCCTACAGCTCGTCGGGAACGATCCGGATCCGGGTCAGGGTCACCGGTGAGGCAGACCCGGCCCTGGCCGGCGGCACGAGCCCGCGATGAGCGACGACGCGGGGTATGTCGGCACCGACTCATCGATCGGCTCGGCCGACGTCGCAGCGCTCTTCGAGGGAGCCAAGTTCTTCTCGCCGGCCGTCGGCAACCAGAACCGCTCCCCACTGGTGACATGGGTGACCGGCCTGCTCGAGCGCAACGGTCCCGTGTCGCTGCGCCCGGTGGAATCCCTTGCGGCATCAACGAGTTGCGTCGCGACGTGTGTGATCGGCTCCGGACCCGCACTGACCGACCTGCCACCCTCGGGCGACGAGTTCGAGCTGGCGATCCGGCACTTGGAGCGGCTGCAGGGCAGCCCGTTCGGCGCGGTCTATCCACTCGCCGCGGCGACCGTCAGCGCTCTGGCACCTGTCGCGGTCGCCTCCCAGCTGCAGGTACCGCTGCTCGACGTCGACGGGATGGGAAGCACCTACGCGCTGATCCACCACACCGCCATGTATCTGGGCGGCGTCTCCCCCACTCCGCTCGTCGCCCTGGGCCCGACCGGTGAGAGCGTCACGATCGAGGTGGACGAGGCTCCGCGGGTCGACCGGATGTTGCGCGCCGTGGTCGACACCCTCGGCGGTTGGGCCGCCCTTGCCGCCTACCCGACGACGACCGGGACGCTGCGCCACGCCGCACTGCGCGGCACGGTGTCGCGACTGCTCAACGTGGGCCGGGTGCTGCTGCAGCACGCGGAGCCCGAGGTCCTGATCGGCCGGCTCAGCGCCATCACCGGATCGCGCCGGATCGGCCGTGCGCGCATCGCCGAACTGGAGCACTTGAGCCGTCCGACCGACGGTGCGGTGCCCGCACATCCCACGAGCATCGTCGCCAACGAGATCGGCGGTCAGGGGCGGCAGTTCCGGATGGAACTGCGCAGTGAGATCGTGGCCGTCTTCGCCGACGGAGTGCTCGCTGCGGGTGCACCTGACCTGACCTGTCTGGTCGATGTGTCGCGCAGTGAGCTCGCCGCCCTGGACAGCATCCAGATCGGTGACGTGGTGGACATCCTGGCAACCCGGGCGGACGCCATGTGGTACGCGCCGGATGCCAACAGAATGGTCGGGCTGCGCTCGCACAACATCCCGCTCGCTCATCCACATCAGCTGAACTGAGAGAGAAGGCACGCGATGCCCGCCGGACGACCGACGCGCCAGGAACCCTCGGCCACCACCATCACGCTGGGCGAACTCGTCCGCGTCGAACCGTTGGCGTCCGCGGCAACGCACGCGCTGCTCGACCCCGGTCAGCGTGTCGAACACGTAGTTCTCGCAGCAGATTTCGATCGGCTGCGGCATACTGCGCCGCACTCGCTGGCGGTGCTGCACGGCGAGGCCGCGACCGGAGGGTGGTCCCTGGCGGCAGCCCTGCACATCGCCTGGGAACGCAACGTGCCGGCCGTCGTGGTGTCGCGTGCGGTGGTGACGCCGGCCGGTTACGCCCTCGCCGAGCGGCTGGCCACCTCGATCCTGGCGATCGACGCAGACCCGGTCGATGCGGCCCTGGAGCTGGCCCGTCAGGTCGGTGCACCCGCCGCCACGCGCGCGCTGCGCCAGGCCCGGCTCGCCGAACGGCTGGCGTCCGAGACGGGCCTGCGTGACATCCTCGCCCTGCTCAACGACGAGTTGCCGGCAACACCGGTCGCACTCGTGTCCGGCGACTCCGTGCTCGCCGGCCGGGCCGCCGCCGTCCACGGTCGCCCGGACACGCAACGGGTGCGGGTCGAGATCCCGGGGCCCGGTGACCGGCCGTGGGCTCATCTGGTGGCGGCGGTCCCGCGTTCGGCCGCCGCGGACGCTGCACAGATCGAGGCGATGCTGCACCTCGCCCGGCCGTCCCTCCAGGCGGCGTGGGCGCAGGTCCGGCTCGACTCCGCGATGCACGTCTCGCAGGACCAGGCCGCGTTCACGCTGCTGCGCCGGATGGTCACCGATGCTCGCCCCGAGCCGACCGAGGCAACCGAGGTCGAACCGCCGGCGTGGACCGGCGAACTGGGTTGGCGCATCAAGGGTTTGAATCGCGCCATCTGGCTGGCGCCGCACGATCCGGCCATCAAGTGCTCCGACGAGTTGACCCACCTGGTCCGTGGTGCCTGGCGGCACGGGAAGTCCGATTGGCCGCTCATCCCCGACCACGAGGGCTGGATCTCCTGGCAGAGCGATGCGGACCCGGAGGACCTGGCTCCGCTGCGCAGAGCGCTGCACCGGTTTCACGACTCGGCGACCGCGCACGAGTTGGTGATCGGCGTCGGCCGCGCACACAGCGGGGTCCAGGGGCTGATGCAGTCGGCCGCTGAGGCGCGGCTGGCCGCCCACGTGGCGCGCGGTGGGGCCCCGGGGACAGTCAGCTGGTTCCAGGAGGTCGGCTCGTCCGCCGCGCTCGCGTGGCTGCCGACTTCCGAGATCGCGCAGGTCGCCGAGCTGTGTCTGCCGCAGCTGATGGGCGCCCGCGACCGGGAGGCACTCGTGGAAACCGTCCTCATGGTGCTGGACTGCGGCGGCTCGTTGAGCCAGGCCTCGGAGCGGCTCAGCGTGCACCGCAACACCGTGCTGGCCCGGGTCAACCGTGCCCGCAAACTCGGCCTGACCTTCGACGAGCCGACGCAGCGGCTCGCCCTGCACCTGATCTGCTACTGCCTGGCCGCCCGCTGGCGGTTGTCCGGGCGGGCGACCGAGCAGTCCGCCGACGGGACGCCGTGACCGGCCCCGCCGGGCCGGTCACGGCGTTGTCGACGGCCGCTCAGCCGTCGTAGCCGTACAGCTGGCGGGCGGCCTCCACCGAGACGTAACCGTCCAGGATGTCGGCGCGGATCTCGTCGGCGGTGCGATCCACCGGGTCACCGAACCCGCCTCCACCGCCGACCGCGCACCGCACCACGTCGCCCTTGCGAACCTTCAGCCCGTTGGCCTTCAGGATGCGCCGTTCGTCCGGCCGCCCGGGGTTGATGATCACCTCGGGCCCGATCGCGTCCTGTCCGCCGAACAGGCCCCACGCCGGCTGGCGGGAACGCTCGAACCACAGCGACACCGACATGTCGGTCTGCGCCTCGTACTCGCGGACCACGCCGTTGCCACCGCGCCACCTACCCGAGCCGCCCGAATCCGGGCGGATGCTGTATTCGGTGATGCGCCACGGGTATCGGGTCTCGTGCACCTCGATCGGCAGATCTTTGAGGGAGCCGTTGACGTTGTTGATGAGCGCGCTCTCACCGTCGGACCCCTCCCACGCACCCCAGCCGCCGAGCGTCGCCTCCAGGCTGACGAACTCCCGACCCACGCGGGGGTCGGTCCCGGAGGTGAGGATGATCATCGAGTCACCGTGACTCGCTCCCGCCACCCGGCCCGGCATGGCAGGTGCCAGGGCACGCGCCACCATGTCGATCAGCAGCCCCAGATGCGAGAAATACCACTGGCAGGCCGCGGGTGCCTGGGCACCCAGCACCGAGCCCTCCCGGACCTGCGTCGTCATCGTCCGGAAGGAGCCGCCGTTGCCGGGCAGATCCGGGCTCACCAGGAGCTTGTAGCCCACCCGCAACGCCGAAACCGCTTGGGCCACGCCACAATTGACGGGGCCGACGGTCTGGTCCGCGGACCCGGTCACGTCGAAGTCGAGATGCTCACCGTCGACGGTGATCTTCAGCCGGATCGGCACCGGCGTCTCCAGGTCGATGCCGTCGTTGTCGAGGACGCCTTCGGCGGCATACACGCCGTCCGGGATCTCCCGGATGACGGCCCGCTCGAGCAGCTCCGTCTGCCGGAAGATCTCGTCCCTGGCCAGCTCAAGGGTCCGCAGCCCGAAGCGTTCGACGATCTCCTGCAGCCGCTTCTCGCCCATCGTGATGCACGCGATCATCGCATGCATGTCACCGGTCGTCGGGTAGGTGAAGCGGACGTTGGTGCCGATCGTGTCCATCACCGCCTGGACGTCCTCACCACCCGCGACCAACCGCTGGGCACCCAGCCGGAGGCCCTCCTGGAAGATGGATATCGAGTCCATCGAGCCACCCGGATCCTTGGAGCCCACGTCGATCCAGTGCGCTCGTGACGCCGTGAAGCCGACCAGCAGGTCGCCCACGAAGACCGGCCCGAAGATCGTCACGTCATTGAGGTGCGTGCCGCCGAGGTAGCTGTCGTTGAGGATCCAGACATCGCCCGGTTGCCACACCTCACGACCGAACTTCTCCTCGGTGGCGCGCGTGCACGTCTCCAGGTTGCCCAGGAAGATCGGCAGGCCGGCGGACTGCCCGAGCACCTGGTGGTCGGCGTCCATCAACGCCACGACGCAGTCGCCCGCCTCATAGATGATGGGCGTGTATGCCGAGCGGATCAGCGTCGCATTCATGTCGTCCGCCGCCGAATTCAGCGCATTGCGAATGATTTCGACGGTGACGGGATCGATGTCGACGGGTGCGATGGTCGTGCTCATTTGCTGTCCCTTCCACGGATGATGAGCGAGCCGATGCTGTCCAGGCTGACGTCGTGATCGGGCGGCACGACCGTTGTGGCGGTGCTCTCGATCACGATGGCCGGGCCGGCGAACGTGTGACCGACCCGCAGGTCGTCGCGGTTGATGACCAGGGTCTTTCGTGTCTCCCCGTCGAAGACGACGTCGCGCACCTCGTGCGGGAAGTCATCGGAGCGGGCGGCTTCCCACTGCTGCGGCGCCGGGTGACCGAGGTCGCCGAACGCCGTCGTCCGCAAGGTGACGAACTCGATCGGCGCTCCGAGGTTTGCGTGCCCGTAGCGGCTGAGGTGGAGATCGGCGAATCGCCGGGCGATCGCCGCGAGGAAGTCCGGGCCGGCCGGTTCGTCCGCACCCGCGAGTGGAACGGTGAGGGTGTACTCCTGGGCGACATACCGGACGTCGACGGCGTGCGTCGCCGATCGCTTCTCGGCGTCCACGCCCTCCCGCCCGAGCGCATCGAGCCCCTGCTTCTCCATGTCGGCGAGGGTCGCCGCCATCTGTGCGCCGTCCAGGTCCGCGTCCACGCAGAAGTACGGCTCGGTGTAGTCCTGCCGGATCCGTGTCTGCAGCATGCCCCACGCCGAGAATGCTCCCGGGAAGCGCGGCACCACCGTCTCCATGATGCCGAGCTCGCGGGCGAGGAAGGCCGCGTGCATCGGGCCGGCTCCGCCGAAGGCGACGAGTGCCGAGTCTCGGGGCTCGATGCCACGGGACACGGTGATCGTCCGGATTGCCTGCGCCATTTTGGAATTGGCGACATCGCAGATCCCCTCGGCCATCGCTGTCGGGTCGAGATCGAAGAACCCGGCGATGTCCGAGACGGCCTTCAGCGCGGCACCGGTGTCCAGGGTCATCTGCCCGCCCGCGAAGCCCTCGGCATCGATCCGGCCGAGCACCAGGTTGGCGTCGGTGACCGTCGGCTCCGTGCCGCCCCGGCCGTAGCACGCGGGCCCTGGGGTGGCACCTGCCGAGCGCGGGCCGACTCGCAGACCACCGGCTTCCGACCAGGCGACCGAGCCACCGCCGGCACCGACGGTGTGAATGTTCACGACGCTCATCAGCATCGGCAGGCCCTCGAGCTTCGCCTCGGCCGAGACGTCCGGCTCGCCGTCGACGATCAGCGAGACGTCGAAGGACGTGCCGCCCATGTCGACACCGATGAGGTTGGCGCGACCGGTCTGCTGGGACAGCTCCGCACAGGCGATGGCACCACCCACCGGTCCGGACAGCAGCGTCTGCAGCGGGCGTTGCCGGGCCGATTCCGCACTGAGGATGCCGCCGGAGGACTGCATGACGTGCAGCGGCACCGACAGCCCCTTGCCGCTGAGCTGAGCCTCCAGGTCCGAGAGATAGCGCCGCACGATCGGCCCGGTGTAGCTCTCGACGACCGCTGAGGAGGTGCGCTCGTACTCGCGCCACTCCTTGGCGGACTCGTGCGACAGCGAGACGGTGAAATCGGCGCCGAGCTCGTCGAGCAGGATCTCGCGAGCCCGTAGTTCGTGCGCCGGGTTCTTGTAGCTGAACAGGAAGGCCACCGCGACGGCACCCAGACCACGGTCGCGGACGGTCTGCGCCGCGGCCCGCACGGCCGCCTCGTCCAGCGGTTGCAGCTCGGTGCCGTCGGCGACGATCCGACCACCGATGCCGACCACGTCACGTCGCGGCACGAGCGGCTCCGGCTTGCGGTAGTGCAGGTCGTACAACCGGGTCCGAGGCCCCCGCGCGATGTGATAGACGTCCTCGGCTCCGGCCGTCCCCAGCAGCAGGACCGGCACACCCCGGCGTTCGAGGAACGCGTTGAGGCCCTGGGTGGTCCCGTGGACGAGGAAGTCGATGTCACCGGTCTCGTCCACCACCGCATCCAGTCCGGCCAGCACCCCCTCGCTCAGCTTCGCCGGCGTGGTCGATGCCTTGGTCGCAGTGAAGACGTTCGCCTCATGGTCATAGGTGACGACGTCGGTGAACGTTCCGCCGATGTCCATGGCAACGCGGTACCGACCCATGGCGTGCTCCCTTCCAGATTCGGTTACTGCTCGAAATGTCCTGTCGAAGTTAGAAGTCCGTGACGGCCGTCCGCTGTGCGCCCGGCACGCCGAGCAGGTGCATGCCCGTGCGGCATGCACGAGCGGGCGCCGGACCGTCTCGCCAGACTGCCGGTCAGATCCCGAACCGGACGGAGAGCCATGGACGCGACGGAGACGTCAATCACGCAGCGCGACCGCGATGCGGAGATCGAGGCGGCGATCGGATGGGTGACCAGCGGCGCAGGACAGATTCGAGTGGGAGCGGGCACCGCGCAGGCCCGGATGGTGTTCGCCGGCCCGTGCGGCGCCGACGACACGCGGTGGCTGCCGTTCACCGGCGCACTCGGCGAGTTGCGTGCCGAGGGTGACACCCTCCGTGTCGGTGTGGGTGCCCTGCCGGATCCGCACCGGGCGATGGAGCAGGTGCGGGCCGCCGCGGAGGCCGCCGGCCGGGAGCTGGCGCCATACATGACGGTGCGGTTGTCGCTGGAGGAGCTGCCCCGGGAGTTGGTGCGCGCGGCCGCGGACGGTCTCGCCAGCGGGTATGGCGGCACCGGTCCCCTCGAGCTGGTCGTCGACCCGGAGCTGCGCGAAGCGGTCGAGGCGGGGCTGTTGCACGCAGGTGTCGGACGCCTGGCCTCCCTCCTGACCAGTGCGCCGGCCAACCTCCTCACCCCCGCGCGGGCAGCCGACTGGGCCGAACTCGTCGCAGCGCGCGTCGGATTGACCTGCCACGTGCTCGGTCCGGACGAACTGGCGGCGCAGGGATTCGGTGCGCTCCTCGCGATCGGTTCCGGATCCGCCAACGGACCGCGGCTGGTCCAGCTGTCTCGTCCGGCAGCTCCCGGCGCGCCGACGGTCGCGCTGGTCGGCAAGGGCATCACCTTCGACAGCGGCGGCCTGTCCCTGAAGTCACCCGCGGCCATGCAGTCGATGCGGCTGGACATGGCCGGCGCCGCGACGGTACTCGCGGCGCTCGCCGCACTGCCGCACCTCGACCCGGACCTCGGGATCGAGGCCGTGTTGCCGTGCGCCGAGAACCTTGTCGGGCCCGGGGCGGTGCGACCGGGTGACGTGGTGCGCGCGTGGAACGGCACCGAAATCCAGATCCTGGACACCGATTTCGAGGGACGGGTGGTGCTCGCCGACGCATTGGCGCTCGCTGCGAGCACCCACCCCGACCTGCTGGTCGACCTGGCCACCCTCACCTACCAGGCAGAGATCGCCCTCGGACCGGACATCGCAGCGGTGCTGGGCCGGGACGACGCGGCGGTGCAGCGATTGCTGGTCGCCGCGGAGTCGGCCGGCGAAGCCATGTGGCGCCTGCCGTGGGCGGAGCGCTATCTGGGCCAGGTCCACACCCCGTCGGGCGTGCGCAACCACCCGCTGCACGACACCGGACGGGCACTGACCGCCGCCCTCTTCCTCGGCGAGTTCGTGCCGCCGGCCGTCCCGTGGGTGCACTGCGATATGGGCGGCCCGGCGTGGCGCGGGGACGCCTCTGCGGACGGGGCCACCGGTTTCGGTGCCCGCACGGTGCTCACACTGCTCCACCACCTCAGGCAAGCCTCGGAAGGAAACCGATCATGAGCGAACCCATCGACGCCATCACGACCGAGATCATCCGGCACGGGCTGCTGGCGGCCGCCGAGGAGATGGCGCGCAACCTGTGCCGAACGGCGTACAACACCGTCGTCTACGAGATCCACGACTACGGCATCGGTCTGCACGACGCCAACGGCGACGTGGTCGCCGACGCCCCCGGCGTGGCCGTCTTCACCCGAGGCAACGACCACGGCATCAAGGAGGCCCTCCGCTTCCTGGGGGAGGACCAGTTGCACCCGGGCGACGTGTTGTTGCTCAACTATCCCTACTGGTCCTCGGCGCACACCCTCGACACCCTGATGTTCGCGCCGATCCACGTCGGCGGCGAGCTGATCGGCTTCTCCTCGTGCCGGATTCACGTGCTGGACCTGAAGCAGAAGGACCCGGGATACGTCCTCGACTCGACGGACATGTACCAGGAGGGCATCTTCTTCCCGGCGACCAAGCTCTACGAGGGTGGCGAGCCGAACGCCGACATCTTCAACCTGATCCGCTTCAACAGCCGGATGCCCGAACGCACCATCGGCGACCTCCAGGCACAGGTGTCGGCCTGTTACACCGGTGTTCGGCGCACCCAGGAACTCGCGCAGAAGTATGGCGTCGACACGCTGACCGAGGCGATGGTCGCGATCAACGAGCACGGCGAGCGGCTGGCCAGGCTCGCCCTGGCGAAGCTCCCCAAGGGGACCTGGACCGCCTTCGACTACGTCGACAACGACGGGGTCGACAAGGATCGGATGATCAAGCTCAATGTGACGGTGACGATCACCGACGAGGAGATGGTGATCGACTGGACCGGCTCCGAGAAGAACGTGCGCGGACCGATCAATCTACCGATCGGGCAGACCATGGCCTCGTGCAGCCTGATCTTCAAGTCACTCACGACTCCCGAAACATCGGTCGTAGCAGGGCATTTCGCTCCGCTGCGGGTGATCACCGAGCCGGGTTCGGTGATGCACGCCGAGCCACCGATGCCGACCTTCACGCTGTGGACCAGTCTGCTGCTCGGCGAGGTGATCCTGAAGGCGCTGGCGCAGGGTATGCCGGACGTGGTGCCGGCCTGCTCCGGTGGCGACGTCTGCTCGATGATGGGGCTCGGGGTCAATCCGCGCACCGGCGAGCAGTGGCTGGAGGCCACCAACGAGGCCGTCGGCTTCGGCGGTCACGCGGGCGGCGACGGCGCTGACGGCATCATGCACCTGTCCGAGCCGGGCTGCCGCAACAACCCGGTCGAGGTGCTGGAGACCAAGTCGCCGATGTTCATCGAGACCTACGGCTACCGGCCGGACACAGGCGGAGCAGGCAGGCACCGCGGTGGTGTCGGAGTGTCACGGATCTACCGGTTCACCGCGCCGTCCATCGGCATCTGCACCGTTTACAAGACCCGGACCAAGCCCTGGGGCGTCGGCGGCGGGCTCGAGGGCGACAACAACCACATCGTGCTCAACCCGGGCACCGAGCGCGAGGTCGTCCAGGGCGGCAGCTACAACCACCTCGACACCGGCGACGTGCTGGCCAACAACAGCGGCGGTGGTGGCGGGTATGGCGATCCGTTCGCGCGGGATCCGCAGCTGGTGGCTCGGGACGTCCGCAACGGCTTCGTCAGCGCGGCCGCCGCAGCGCAGCAGTACGGAGTCGCAGTCGACGCCGGTGGTTTCGCCGTCGACGAGGCTATGACGGCCACCTTGCGGGCCGCGCGATGAGCGCGGCCGGCGCGCGCGAGCTCTGGCTCGCCTACAACGAGGCGGAGAACCGATCCGACTTCGAGGCGATGGCGCGACTGGTCGCCGCAGATTTGGCGGTGACCGTCAACGGCAGGCCGTCGCTGGGGTCCGCCGAGGACGACGAACGCGTGATGCGCCTGACGCTCGAGCGCTATCCGGACTACCACCGCGAGGTCGACGAGGTGATCGGCGCCGGAGCACGAGCCGTCGCGCGGTGGTGCATGCTCGGCACACCGGTGTCACCGGCGTTCCCGCCGCTGGAGGTCCACGGCTGCTCGGTGATCAGCGCCCAGGGCGACGTCATGACCGAGGCACACCTCTACTACGACGCCGGCGTGCTGGATGCTCTCCTCGCGGACGCGGCGGCACAGGCGGGGACCTGAGTAGACGGCTCGGAGGACCGGCGCGCTCAGCCGGAGTTGCGCAGGGCGGTGGCGAGGCCGTTCATGGTGAGCAGGATGCCGCGCTGCACCTGGGGGTCCTCGTCGCCGTTGCGGTAGCGCCGGAGCAGCTCGACCTGCAGGTGGTTGAGCGGCTCCAGATAGGGAAACCGGTTGAAAACAGAGCGTTTCAGGTTGGCGTTGTCCCACAGCAGGTCCTCGTGGCCGGTGACCCGGGCGAACATCTGCAGTGTCCGCTGGTGCTCGTCGACGATCTTGGAGAAGACGCGCTCCCGCAGTGCCTCGTCCCCGACCAGCCGCGAATAGCGTTCCGCGATGCCGAGATCCGACTTCGCCATCACCTGCGCCAGGTTGGACATCACCGTCTGGAAGAACGGCCACCGCTCGTAGTAGCCGCGCAGCCGCTTCAGCCGGGACTCGTCGTCACCGACCCACCGCTCCAGCGCGCTGCCGGTGCCGTACCACCCGGGCAGCATCACCCGCGACAGCGACCACGACATCACCCATGGGATAGCTCGCAGGTCGCTGATCTTGGTCGTCTGCCGCCGCGACGACGGCCGCGAGCCGATGTTCATCGCACCGATCTCCGCCACCGGCGTCGAGGTCGTGAAGTACTCGACAAAACCGTCCGTCCGGTGCACCAGGTCCGAATAGGATTCCCTTGCCAGCGCTGCGATCTCGTCCATCGCGGCATACGCCTCGTCGGTGTCGTCACCCAGCCCCTCGACGTCGAGCAACGACGCTTCCAGGGTCGCTGCGAGCAGCGCTTCCAGGTTGCGGGTGGCGAGCGGCGGCTCGGCATACTTCGCCGCGATGATCTCGCCCTGCTCGGTCAGCCGCAGCGAACCGCGCACCGCGCCGGGCGGCTGCGCGAGGATCGCCTCATAGCTGGGGCCGCCGCCACGGCCGACGGTGCCGCCGCGGCCGTGGAAGAGCCGCAACCGGATCCCGGTCTCGCGCGCTACTTCGACCAGGTCCAGCTCCGCCCGGTAGAGCGCCCAGTTGGCCGCCATGTAGCCGCCGTCCTTGTTGGAGTCGCTGTAGCCGAGCATCACCTCCTGCAGCCCGTCCTTGCTGTCGACCAGCTGCCGGTAGGCCGGCACCGACAGCGCCGCACGCATCGTGGTCGCCGAAACCTGCAGATCCTCAATGGTTTCGAACAGCGGCACGATGTTGACCGAGCAGGTCGCAGCCGCACCGTCGATCCCTGGCTCCAGCAGCCCGGCCTCCTTCAGCAGCACCGCCGTCTCCAGCATGTCCGACACCGAGGTGCACATGCTGATCACGTGGTTGGGGATCGCCTCCGGGCCGAACGTGCGCACCGCCCGCGCCGCCGCCGCGGTGATCGCCAGCTCCTTCGCCGTCTGCTCGCTCAGCTCCGCGCCCTCGCCCACCAGCGGGCGCCGCGTGGCCAGCTCAGCGGTCAGCAGCTCGACGCGCGCGTCCTCGTCGAGCGACAGGTAGTCCGGGTGCACGCCCGCCCAGGCGAACACCTCGGCGATCGTCTCCTCGTTGATGCCCGAATCCTGCCGCAGGTCGAGCCCGTAGAGATGGAAGCCGAAAGTCCGCACCGCTTCACGCAATCGGAGCAACCGGTCGTCCGCGATCAACTCGCCGTGGCCGGTGCGCAACGCGGCGTCCATGACGTCCAGGTCGGCCAGCAACTCCCCCGGCTCGGTGTATGCCGGGGCGCCCGGCACCTCCACGGCGGCCTGGAACCAGTCGCCGAAGAACGCACTGTGCGTCGCCGACAGCCGTCCGCGGGTCCACCGGATGACCTGCCGGTACGGCTCGTCGGACCGCTCGTCGGTGGTGTTCCGCGCGGCGAGCTCGAGCAGCTCCGGCGAGGTGGGCGTCATACGGACCGAGAAGGAGAACTCGTCCTCCAGCGCTTCGAGCTCGCGCAGATAGTGCTCCAGCGCTGTCTGCGCCGCGCGACCGCTGGCGGTCGAGACGACCTCCGGCGTGACGTTCGGGTTGCCGTCCCGGTCTCCGCCGATCCACGAACCGGCCCGCAGCACCGGCTCCGCGGCGACGTGCGCGGACGGATAGCGGGCCGCCAACTCCTCGCGCACCCGCGCGTTGAGCTGCGGCATGACCTCGAAGAGCGACGCGTCGAACCAGCGCAGCCCCACCTCGATCTCGTCGGTGATGTCGACCCGCCGCAACCGCACCAGCGCCGTCTGCCACAGCGTCTGGATCTGCAGCCGGATGACCCGCTCGACGGCAGCCGCCTCGGCCGCCGTGAGGTTGCCGTGCTCGCGCCGGCGCATCGCCTCCTTGATCCGCGACTGCGTCTGGAAGACCGTCCGCCGCCGCGTCTCGGTCGGGTGCGCGGTGATCACCGGCACCACCGTCGCGCCGCCCAGCGCGTCCTGCACGGTGGCATCGTCGAGCTGCGCCGCGTCCAGCTTGCGGAACGTTGCGGCGAGCGAGCCGTCGTTCGGCGGCTCCCCCGCGTCCACGTGCAGCGCGCGGCGCCGCTCGCGGTGCAGGTCCTCGGCCAGATTGGCCAGCAGCGCGAAGAGGCTGAACGCCCGCACCACCTTCATCGCCTTGTTCGTCGGCAGTCCGTCGAAGATCGCCGCGAAGTCCTCGCGATCCTCCTCCCGGCGGCGCACGGCGAACGCGCGCCTGCGCGCCTCCTCCACCAGCGCCAGGACCTCGTCGCCCTCCTGGTCGCGGATCACCTCACCGAGGACCCCGCCGAGCAGCCGTATGTCGTCGCGCAGCGGCTCGCTTGCCGCACGCCCCTGCGGGGTCACGTCGAAGGCCAGCATGTGATCGAGCATGTGTCCCAGCATGGCGCGTGCTCGCCCATCATGCGGGCTTCCGTCTCGCAAAGTGAGCAATCTCCCACGGCGTGGCCGGCGCTGAGTCGCGCGGCCCGGCATACCGACCGTCGGCACTTCGGGGCGCACTAGCCTCGCAAATATGACGATCCTGATCGACCCGCCGATGTGGCCGGCACACGGGACGCTGTGGTCGCACGTGGTGAGTGATGCGTCGTACACCGAACTGCACGACTTCGCAACGCGACTCGGCATCCCGCCACGGCTCTTCGACCACGATCACTACGACCTCCCGCAGGAGAGGTATGCCGAAGCCGTCGCGGCCGGAGCCCACGAGGTGCCCGGCAGCACCCTCATCCGGCGGCTCATAGCCAGCGGGTTGCGGGTGCCGGAACGCGACCGGCGGTGAATCCCTTTCGCAGCTGGTAGGTTTCGTCGCATGAGCGACTGTGTCTTCTGCTCCATCGCGACCGGCGCCATCGACAGCTTCCAGGTCGCGCGCACGCAGCACACGGTCGCATTCCTGGACAACCGCCCGGTCTTCAAGGGCCACGTCCTCGTCATTCCGACGGAACACGTCGTCACGCTGCCGGAGCTGCCGGACGAGCTGCTCGCGCCGTTCTTCGGCGAGGTGCGACGCGTCGCGGCCGTCATACCCGAAACCCTCGGCGCACAAGGCACGTTCGTCGCGATGAACAACAAGGTCAGCCAGAGCGTCGCCCACCTGCACTGTCACGTGGTGCCGCGGACGAAGGGCGACGGGCTGCGCGGGTTCTTCTGGCCGCGCACCCGGTATGCCGCCGGCGAGCAGGCCGAGTATGCCGCCCGGCTGCGCGCGGCGCTCGCCGACGACTGACGCACGGCGCCAACCCGAGAACCCGGCCGCTACCCGCCCGCCCGTCAGATGGTTATCAGCCCCGCCACAGTTTCAGTGCTTAACTTGAAAGCGGCGGGGGTGCTCCCCGCGACGGCGGCTGCCGGCCCCCGGCAACTGCCGCCAGGTCGACGCGGAGGTCACCATGGAAGGCTCAGTCCAACCCGGAAGTGTCGTCGTCGGAATCGACACCTCAACCTCGTCCATGACTGCCCTGGACTGGGCAGTCGACTACGCCCGCGCCACCGGCGCGCCGATGCACCTCGTCCACGGCTTCAGCCACGACCGGCCCGACCTGGTATTCAACATGGGCGCCGAGCCCGACAAGCTCTACGCCGCCGGGGAGCGCGTGCTCGTGCGCGGCCGCAACCGAGTGCACCTGCGCGACGTCACGATCGACGTCACCACCTCGCACGCGGACGGCTACCCAGCAGCGGCTCTGGTCCGCGCCAGCGCGCACGCGTCCATGGTCGTCGTCGGCTCACACGGCGACAGCATGCTGCACATCTCCTCCCTCGGCGAGACCGCACACCAGGTTGCCGCGCACGCCAAGTCCCCGGTCGCGGTCGTACGCCGCGCGTCGGACACGGCATTCGGACGCATCACCGCCGGTGTCGACCGGTCGAACCACAGCCGCAAGGCGCTCGCCTGGGCGTTCAACCAGGCCGAGCGCACCAACGCCGAGCTGCACGTGCTGCACGCCTGGCAGCCCCGGGACGCCAAGGACCCCAGCCTCGGCATCGCCGACTGGGAGTCCTACACCGCCAAGTGCCGCGCCGAGATCGAGGCGGCCGTCTCCGATCAGCAGCGGTTGCACCCGGCGGTCAAGGTGCTGACCGAGATCGCCGACGGCAACCCGACCCGGACGCTGGTCGACGAGTCACGGGAGAGCGACCTGGTCGTCATCGGTGCTCGTGGCGCCGGCGGCTTCGAGGGGCTGATGCTCGGCCGGGTCGCGGTCGACGTGCTCGCGCACGCCACCTCGACGGTGATCATCACCCACTGAGTTCGGTCGCGCCGATCCGGTCGAGGAGGAACGCCAACTCGAACGCCGTCTGCCGCCAGCCGTCATACCGGCCGCTGCGGCCGCCGTGCCCGGCCACCATCTCGGTCTTGAGCAGGATCGGCCGGTCGAGGTCGGCCGCGACGGTGTTGCGCAACTGTTGGACCCACTTGGCCGGCTCGACGTAGAAGACGCGGGTGTCGTTGAGGCTGGTGGTCGCGAGGATCGCCGGGTAACGCGCCGCACGAACGTTCTCGTACGGCGTGTACGACTTCATGTAGGCGTAGACCTCGGCGTCCGCGATCGGGTTGCCCCACTCCTGCCACTCCCCCGCGGTCAGTGGCAGCGACGGGTCGAGGATGGTGGTCAATGCGTCCACGAACGGGACGTCGGCGTGGACCGCGGCATACAGCTCCGGCGCAATGTTGGCGACCGCGCCCATCAGCAGGCCGCCCGCCGAACCACCTTGTGCGGCAAGACGATCCGGGTGCACCCAGCCCAGCTCGAGCAACGCCCGGGACACCGCGACGAAGTCGCTGAAGGTGTTGCGCTTGGCGAGCAGCCTGCCGTTCTCGTACCAGCGGCGGCCCATCTCCCCGCCGCCACGCACGTGCGCGACGGCGTAGACCACGCCGCGATCGAGCAGGGACAGTCGTGACGCCGCGAACGACGGATCCATCGAGATCTCGTAGGAGCCGTAGCCGTAGAGGAACCCGGGGTTGCTGCCGTCCGCGGTGACGTCGCGCCGGTGCACCAGCGACACCGGCACCTGCACACCGTCGTCGGCGGTCACCCAGAGTCGTTCCTCGACATACCGGGACGGGTCGTAGCCGGGCACCTCGCGCTGCTTGAGCAGGACGAGCTCGCCGGTGGCCGGCCTGTAGTCGTAGATGCTGCTCGGCGTGAGCCACGAAGCGAGGACGAGTTGGACTGCCTCCACGCCGTATTCGGGGTTCGCGCCCAGCCCGAGAGTATGCAGCTCCGGCTCGACGGGTATGGCGCGGGGCTCGCCCAGCGCACCGTCCGCTCCCTTGGGCAGCAGCCGCAGGGTCCGCAGCCCGGCGTGCCGCATGCTGACGAGCACGAACCCGGCGAACGCGTCCACGCCGAGGATCCGGTCGCCGTCCTCCCCGGTCATGACCGGCTGCCAGTGCTCACGGCCCGGCGTCGTGAGCGGCGCCTGCGCGAGGTCGAAGTCGACTCGAGAGCCGTTGTGTACCACCAGGATCCGGTCACCGTCGATCTCGATGTCGTAGTCGAGGCCCGCGACGCGCGGTTGCACCACCCGGAGCTGCCCGAGCGGGTCGGTGAGGTCGAGCAGGTGCGCCTCGGTCGTCGTGGTCGACCCGATCATCACGACCAGCCACCGCTCGTCGCGGGACTCGCCGATGCCGAGGGCGAACTCCTCGTCGTCCTCCCGGATGACCAGCTCGTCCTGGTCGGCGGGTGTGCCGACTTCGTGGCGCCATACCTCGTGCGGCCGCCAGGCGTCGTCGCGACGGGTGTAGAACACATGCCGCCCGTCGGCGGACCACACCACGCCGGTGCCGATCCGGCGCACGGCGTCGTCGAGCACCGCGCCCGTCGCGGCCTCCCGGATGGACAGGTCGTAGACCTCGTCGCCCGCGACATCCAGCGAGATCGCGACCCGGCTGCCGTCCTGGCTCACCGAGAGGTCGCCGAGTTCGAAGAACTCCTGCCCGCGCGCCTCGGCGTTGCCGTCCAGCAGCACCTGTTCACCGAGCAGCGGCTCGCCGGGCTGCGGGTCGGGTCGTGTGCCGTCGGGGGTGGAGGGCGCCCGCGCGTGCACTTCGTACTGCTGCCCCTCGATGGTGCGGGTGAAATACCACCACTCACCCATGCGCACCGGCACCGACAGATCGGTCTCCTTGGTGTGCGCCTTGATCTCACCGAAGATGGTGTCCGCCAACGGTTTCAGGTGCTGCGTCATCGCGTCGGTGTAGGAGTTCTCGGCCTCGAGGTGGGCGATCACCTCCGGCGACTCCTTGTCGCGCAGCCACTCGTAGTCGTCGACGAAGGTGTCGCCGTGGAAGCTGCGCTCGGTGGGCTGGCGGCGGGCCTGGGGCGGCTGCGGTGAAGTCACCGACTCAGCCTACGAGGGATGTCCCTCCCGCCATGACGTCCGACCCCCGCCGAGAGGCTCACCAAATTTCCAGAGGCTCAGAACACCGCCGCCACACCGGCCGCATTGCTGAGCCTGTCGGTCATTGCTGAGCCTCTCGGCAGAAGGAGTGGCGGCGTGTGGAGGCGGTCTGGTCACTCGTTGATGCCGGTCTGCTCGACGCCGGCGACGATCCAGCGCTGCAGGAAGAGGAACATCAGCAACAGCGGCACCATCGAGACCAGCGCGGCGGTGAACATGCCGGACAGGTCGACCGACTGCGCCGTGATGTAGGTCGACAGGGACACCTGCACCGTCCACGCCGACTGATCCTGGCCGATCACCAGCGGCCAGAGGAAGGCGTTCCAGCTGCCGATGAAGGTGATCGTGGCGATCGCCGCGGTGAAACCCCAGGAGTTGGGCACCACGATCGCGAGGAAGGTCCGCATCGGGCCGGCGCCGTCGATCCGCGCCGCCTCCTCCAGCTCCTTGGGGAAGCCGAGGAAATACTGCCGGAAGAGGAAGGTCGCCAGCGACTGGAAGAGACCCGGGATGATCAGGCCGCGCAGGGTCGACACCCAGCCGAGCGACGACACCATCACGAAGGACGGCACGAACGTCACCGCCGCCGGGATCAGCAGGGTGGCCACGATCAGGTAGAACACGGCGTTGGCGTAGCGCACCGTGGAGCGGGCGAGGCCGTAGCCCGCCATACCGGAGATGACGAGCACGAGCACCGTCTGGGTCACCGCGATCACCAGCGAGTTGACCATGCTGCGGCCGAGCGGCACCGTCGAATTGTGGAAGGTCGCAGTGAAATTCGACCACTGCGGGTGGGTCGGGAACCACGTCCAGTGGTCGATGCCGACCAGCTGCTGGTCGGTGGACAGCGCCGCTCGCAGCAGCAGGTAGAACGGCACCAGGAAGATCACCGCGGCGAGGGTGAGCACGAGGAACCGAGCGGCCTTCACTGTCATGATTCTCGCCGCCCGATGCCGGTGAGCCGGCCCTGCAGCAGCGCGAAGATCGCGATGATCAGGGTGAGTATGACGGCGCCGGCGCTGCCGTCCCCGAAATCCTGCCCGTTGCCCAGGGCGACGTTGAAGAGGTAAACCAGGGGCGGCCGTGCGTATGGCGGGTAGCCGCCGGTCGTCGACAGCACGTTGTAGAACTCGTCGAACGCCTGAAAAGCGTTGACCAGCAAGAGCATCAGCACAGCGGTCGACGTCGCCCGCAGCTGCGGGAAGGTGATGTAGCGGAACGCGTTCCACCCGACAGCGCCGTCCAGCGCCGCCACCTCGTAGAGCTGCTGCGGCACCCGCTGCAGCGCCGCGAGGAAGAGCACCATGAAGAAGCCGACCTGCAGCCAGAGCCGCACGGTGACAAGCACCAGCCAGTACCACGGCGGGTGCACCACGGACAGCCAGGCGATCGGCGCAGCACCCAGCCAGCCCAGGACGGTGTTGACCATGCCGGCCGCGGTCCCGCCGAAGAGCGAGTGCCGCCAGATCATCGCCGCGACCACATAGCTGCACGCGGTGGGCAGGAAGAACACCGATCGGAAGAACGCCTTGCCACGCCGCACGCCGTTGACCAACACCGCCAGCCCGAGCGACAACGCGAAGGTCGTCGGGACGATGAACGCCGCGAACAACACGAATGTCACCAGGCTGGAGCGGAACGCCGGGTCGCCCAGCATCCGGCGGTAATTGCCGAAGCCGACGAAATGCGTCGGTGTCACGGTGTTTCGAGCGTCGTAGAAGCTCAGCCACACGCTCCACAGGATCGGTATGACGACGAAGACCAGCAGTCCCGCGACGAACGGTCCGACGAAGATCCAGAACCACACGTGCGGGCTGTCGGTCCACTTGCGCCGCGGGCTCGCCGGTCGGGCCGGTGCCGACACGGGTCGACTCGCGGCCTGCTCAGCCACCGATCCGCTTCAGCTCCGCCGTCACGACGTTCTGGACTCCGGCGAGACTGGAGGTCGGGTTGGCGCCCGAGCGGACGATCTTGTCGACGGCGTCGGTCATCGCGGTCGCGGACTTCGGCGACCACAGCAGCGGAGTCTGCGGGTGCCCGTAGGTCTTGAGGTAGCGGGCTGCCGTCTTGGCCTCTCCCGTCTGGAGTTTCGTCGCCTTGCCGACCAAGCTCGTGCGGGACGGGACGTGAAAGCCGTAGCTCTGCGCGAAGTCGAGCTGGTCGGCGGTCTGGTCGACCCACAGCCACTTGACGAACGCCTTCGCCGCCTCGACGTCCTTGGCGCGCGCGCTGACACAGGACGCGTAGGCGCCGACCGGCACCGATGGCTTGCCCGAGCCGCCGATCGCCGGGAACGGCAGCACGCCGAAGTCGTCGCCCAGCTTGTCCTGCAGCATCGGGAAGTTCCACAGCCCGGTCCACTGGATCGCGGTGAGGCCGCTGCTGATCGCGCCGGGGTCCGACCAGTCGGTCGGTGCGCCGAGCAGCAGGTGGCCCGAGGTGAACAGGTCGTGGAACTTGCCCAACGCCGACGCGACGTCCGGGTTGGCGAAGTCCGGCTTGTTGTCGGAGGTCAGATAGTCGTGGCCGCTGCTCCACAGCACCGGCCCGGCGAGGATGCCGGCGCCGCCGTCGTTGCCGAGGAACAGACCCTTCACCTTGCCGGTGGTCAGCTTCGCGGCCGCGCTGACGAGCTCGTCGAGCGTCTCCGGCGGCTTGACCCCCGCCTTCTGCAGCATCGACTTGCGGTAGACGAACAGCTGCATGTCGACGACCTGCGGGACGCCGTAGATCTTGCCCTTCCACGTCATCCGCTCCAGCAGGGACGGCGTGAAGTCGCTCTTGGCGTCACCATAGACGTCGGTCAGGTCGACGACCTGCTTGCCGGTGATCATGTCGATCGTCGGGCCGTTGCCGTATTCGAACACGTCCGGGCCGGAGTTGGTGAGCAGCGCCGCCGCCGACTTCTGGTCGTAGTTGCCGGGGATCCACTGCACCTTGACGGTGGCCTTCTTGTATGCCGCGGCGTAGCGCTTGACGGCCTGCTCGGTGCCCGCCTCGCCGTACTGGTGGTACCACTGCGAGATCGTGCCGCCACCACCCGATCCGCCACTGGTGCCGCCGCCCGAGGAGCGGCCGGTGTTGCCACCGCACGCGGCGAGTGCGCTCGCAGCGAGGATCCCGCCAGCGCCGGCCAGCAGTTGACGCCGCGAGGGCGTGGCATGAGTCGAATAACGCTTCATGATCGAAAACATAGCCCTCGGCGGTGACGAAGTGGCTCGTGAGACACGCGCGAGTCGATCGAGGTCCAGCGGCGACCCTCGCGCGTCAGCCGACCAGGCAGGCCGGCCCGAGCAGCGCCTTGAGGTCGCCGAACAGCGCGGGCGACGCGGTGACGCGCAGGCCGTCGTCGAGCTTCACGGTGACCGAGCGGCCGGGCTGGGTGAGCTTGAGGTGCACCTCGGTGGCTCCGGGGTGCTCGCCGAGGACGCCCTTGAGCCGGTGCGCCAGGCCGTTGTTGGCCCGCACCAGCGGCAGCGTGAGCACCACCGGACCG
The DNA here is from genome assembly GCF_058148645.1 of Flexivirga sp. YIM B11880. Taxonomy (NCBI): domain Bacteria; kingdom Bacillati; phylum Actinomycetota; class Actinomycetes; order Micrococcales; family Dermacoccaceae; genus Flexivirga; species Flexivirga sp. YIM B11880. The sequence continues at coordinate 236,737 of NZ_JBMAMH010000002.1, read as the reverse complement.
CGCACGTCGCCCTTGAGCTCGGGCAGCGTCATCTCCTGCGCGGACAGCGAGATGGTGTCGTCGCGCTCGAGCACCCGGCCCTTGATCACGCAGACCGTGTCGGGGCTGAGCATGGTGGACACCGTGAGGTAGGTCTTGGCGAAGAACAGCACCTCGACGCTGCCCTCGAGGTCCTCGACCGTCGCGATCGCCCACAGCTCGCCGCGCTTGTTGCGCTTCAACTGCAAACCGGTGATGAGTCCGGCGATGGTGACCATCGCGCCCTCCTTGGGCGCGTCGTCGCCGTGCAGCTTGGCAATCGAGACGTCGGCGTGCTGCGACAGCACGTGCTCGATGCCGAAGAGCGGGTGGTCGGACACGTAGAGCCCGAGCATGTCCCGCTCGAAGGCGAGCTTGGTCTGCTTGTCCCACTCGATCTCCGGGATCGGCGGCAGTGCTGCCAGGCTCACGCCCTCGTCGTCGCCGAAGCCGGCGAACAGGCTCTCCTGGCCCTGCTCGCTCTTCTTGGCCTCGTCGGCGAGGGAGTCGACATAGGTCTCGTGTATGGCGACAAGACCCTGCCGCGTGTGCCGTAGATCGTCGAAAGCGCCTGCCTTGACAAGGGACTCGACGGTGCGCTTGTTGCACACGGCAGTGCCGCCCTTGCGCAGGAAGTCCTCGAACGAGCTGAACTTGCCCTTGCTCTCGCGGGCCCGCACGATCGCGTCGACGACGTTGCCGCCGACGTTGCGCACCGCGCCCAGGCCGAACCGGATGTCCTCGCCGACGGCGGTGAAGTCGTGCACCGACTCGTTGACCGAGGGCGGCAGCACCTGGATGCCCAGCTTGCGGGTGTCGGCCAGGTAGATGGCCATCTTGTCCTTGGAGTCCCCGACGGAGGTCAGCAAGGCGGCGGCGTATTCGGCCGGGTAGTTGGCCTTGAGGTAGGCGGTCCAGTAACTCACCAACCCGTAACCGGCGGTGTGCGACTTGTTGAACGCGTAGCCGGAGAACGGCAGCATGACGTCCCACAGCGCCTGGGTCGCCTCGGGCGAGAAGCCGTTCTTGATCATGCCGGCGGAGAAGTTGTCCCACTCCTTGGCCAGCACCTCCGGCTTCTTCTTGCCCATGGCGCGGCGCAGCAGGTCGGCGCCGCCCAGCGTGTAGCCTGCGAGCTCGCGGGCGATCGCCATGATCTGCTCCTGGTAGACCAGCAGGTGGTAGGTGGTGCCGAGGATCGGGTCGAGCGCGTCCTTCAGCTCCGGGTGGATCGGAGTGATCTCCTGCCGGCCGTTCTTGCGCTCGGCATAGTTGATGTGGGCGTTGGCGGCCATCGGGCCTGGCCGGTAGAGCGCCAGCACGGCCGCGATGTCCTCGAATCGGGTCGGCACCATGAGACGCAGCAGGCTGCGCATCGCGCCGCCGTCCAGCTGGAAGACGCCGAGTGTGTCGCCGCGCGCCAGCAGCTCGTAGGTCGTGGCGTCGTCCAGCGGGATGGTCTCGGTGGCGACCTTCTCGCCACGGTTGGTCTCGATGTTCTGCAGCGCCTGGTCGATGATGCCGAGGTTGCGCAACCCCAGGAAGTCCATCTTGATCAGGCCCATGTCCTCGCACTGGGGGTACGAGAAACCGGTGATGATCGTGCCGTCCTTGTCGCGGCGATGCATCGGGATCAGGTCCAGCAGCGGCGCCGACGAGAGGATGACCGCCGCAGCGTGCACGCCGGTGCCGCGGATCTTGCCCTCCAGGCCGCAGGCCGTGTCGAAGACCTTCTTGACGTCGGGCTGCGCGGCGATCATCGCCCGGAAGTCGACGCCCTCGGCATACCGCGGGTGGCTCTCGTCATAGGTCGCCGACAGGGGCACGCCCTTGCCCTGCACGTCCGGCGGCATCGCCTTGGAGATCTGGTCCCCCAGGCTGAACGGGAACCCGAGGATGCGGTTGGCGTCCTTGATCGCGGCCTTCGCCTTGATGGTGGAGAAGGTGTTGACCTGCGCGGTGTATTCGGCGCCGTACTTCTCGGTGACGTAGTGCACCATCTTGTCGCGCTGGCGGTCGTCGAAGTCCAGGTCGACGTCCGGCGGGTTGATGCGCTCCGGGTTGAGGAAGCGCTCGAACAGCAGCTGGTGCTCCAGCGGGTCGAGCTCGGTGATGCGGGTCAGGTAGGCGACCATCGACCCGGTCGCCGAACCACGGCCCGGTCCGACGGGCACGCCGTTGTCGCGCGCATAGCGGCAGATGTCGGCCACCACGAGGAAGTAGGAGGAGAAGCCCATCGGCTCGATGACCTTCATCTCGGTCTCGATCCGGTCGAGCACCTCCTGGCCCGGGTTGTCGCCGTAGCGCTCCTTGAGCCCGAGCTGGATCTGCTCGCGCAGGTAGGACGCCTGCGTCTGACCCTCCGGGACGTCCGGGAACTGCGGCATGCGGTCGACATACGCGAAGACCTCGCTGTAGTCACCGATCATCTCGGCGACGCGCAGCGTGTTGTCGCACGCCTCGGGCAGCTCGCGGAACAGCTGGCGCATCTCGTCGGCGGACTTGAGGTAGTAGCCGGTGCCGTTGAACTTGAACCGGCCGGGGTCGTCCTTGTTCTTGCCGACGCCGATGCACAACAGGTCGTCGTGGCTGTCGGCCTCGCCCTCGGTGACGTAGTGGCTGTCGTTGGTGGCCAGCAGCGGCAGGTCGAGCTTGCGGGCGATGTCCAAAAGGCCGGACCGCACGGATCGCTCGATGTCGAGGCCGTGGTCCATCAGCTCCAGGAAGAAGTTTTCCTTGCCGAAGATGTCCTGGTATGCCGCGGCCGCCTTGAGCGCCTCGTCGAACTGCCCCAGCCGCAGCCGGGTCTGCACCTCGCCGGACGGGCAGCCGGTGGTGGCGATGATGCCTTTGGCGTGCTCGGCCAGCAGCTCGCGGTCCATCCGCGGCTTCATGTAGTAGCCCTCGAAGCTGGCCAGCGAGCTCAGCTTGAACAGATTGCGCAGCCCGGGCGCGTCCTTGGCCCACATCGTCATGTGGGTGTAGCGGCCGCCGCCGGAGACGTCCTTGCCGCCCTCGCCGTCGACGTTGGCCTCCCGCTTGCCGCCCGGCGCCCAGAACTCCTGCTTGCGGGAGAACCGGCTGCTCGGCGCCAGGTAGGCCTCGATGCCGATGATCGGCTTGACCGCGGAATCCTTTGCGGCGCCGAAGAACTCGTAGGCACCGAACATGTTGCCGTGGTCGCTCATCGCGATCGCCGGCATGCCCAGCCGCTCGGCCTCCGCGAACATGGGCTTGACCTTCGCCGCCCCGTCGAGCATGGAGTATTCGGTGTGCACATGCAGGTGCACGAAGGTGGCGGAGGCGGCAGGATCGGACATCGCGACGAGTCTAGATCGAGCCTCGGACAGGCCGGCAGGGACGCGCGCGGGTGGGACGAATGAGGCGGGTGGTACGGCGGGGAGTCAGCCGTCGCGGGCGACGTCCAGCGCGTGCGACAGGTCCTGCGGGTAGGGACTCTCGAAGGTGACCCACTCCCCCGATCCGGGATGCACGAAGCCGAGTTCGACGGCGTGCAGCCACTGACGGTCCAGACCCAGGCGCTTGGCGACGGTCGGGTCGGAGCCGTAGAGCGGGTCCCCGACCAGCGGGTGGTGCAGCGCGGCGAAGTGGACCCGGATCTGATGGGTGCGGCCGGTCTCCAGATGGATCGTGAGCAGGCTCATGGATCGGAACGCCTCGAGCAGCTCGTAGTGGGTGAGGCTGTGCCGGCCGGACTGCATGACCGCGAATTTGTAGTCGTGCGCGGGGTGCCGGCCGATCGGAGCGTCGATGGTGCCGACCACCGGATCGGGCAGCCCCTGCACCAGCGCGTGGTAGGTCTTGTCGACGGTCCGGTCGCGGAACGCCTGCTTCAACACCGTGTAGGCGCGCTCGCTCTTCGCCACCACCATCAGCCCGCTGGTGCCGACGTCGAGGCGTTGCACGATGCCCTGCCGCTCGGCGGCCCCGGAAGTCGAGATCCGGTATCCCGCAGCGGCCAGGCCGCTCACGACATCCGGCCCGTTCCACCCGACGCTCGGATGTGCCGCCACGCCGGCGGGCTTGTCGACGACGACGATCTCGGTGTCGTCATACACGATGGTCAGGCCCTCGACGAGCTGCGGCTTCACCTCGGCGACCCGCGGCCCGACCCGGTCCGGCATCTGCACCTCGAGCCACTGGCCGGCGCTCACCCGGTCGGACTTGCCGACCACCTTGCCGTCCACCGTCACCTCGCCGTCCGCGGCGAGCTGCGCGGACTGCGTGCGAGAGAAGCCGAGCAGCCGCGCGAGCGCGGTGTCGACCCGCTCACCCTCCAAACCGTCGGGTATGCCGAGCGCCTTCACCTCAGTCACGGTTGATCGGCATCCTTCGCCTCGTTCGCAGTTTCGCGTCCGGCACGGCGGCCGTCGATCCCGATGCCGAGGAACGCCAGCAGCGCGATCAGGCAGGCCGCGGTGACGACACAGCAGTCGGCGACGTTGAAGATCGGCCAGTGCGGCAGCTCGAGGAAGTCGACGACATGGCCGCGGCCACCGCCGGGCGCCCGCACGAAGCGGTCGGTGAGGTTGCCCAGCGCCCCGCCGATCAGCAGCCCGAGCGCGCACGCCCACGGCTTGCTCCGCAACCGACGGGCGATGAAAATCGTCGCGATGATCACTGCGGCGGCGATGATCGTCAGCAACCAGGTCGCGTTGGTGGCGATCGAGAATGCCGCACCGGGGTTGTTCGTCAGGTGCAGCTGCAACAGCGTGCCGACCACGTGCTTGGGGCGCAACGGGTCCAACGCGGAGGAAGCCCAGGCCTTGGTCGCCTGATCGAGGGCGTAACAGACGGCCGCGACACCGACCAGCAGCGCGATCAGCTGGGCGGACGGCCGCTTCGGTTCGGGCGGTGCAGAGGTCGGCTCGTCGGCGGGAGCCTCGGGGGTCAGCGCCGCTCCTGCTGGGCCTTGCAACTCAGGCACAAGGTCGCCCGGGGGAAAGCCTGCAGTCGGAGCTTGCCGATCGCGTTGCCACAGTTTTCACAAACTCCGTAGGTGCCGTCGTCGATGCGTTCGAGCGCATGCACCGATTGTTCCAGCAGGTCCCGGGAGTTCTGCGCGAGGGAGGCCTCGTGCTCGCGCTCGAACGTCTTGGCACCGGTGTCGGCCTGGTCGTCGCCCGCGCCGTCGCCGCTGTCCTTGATGAGTCCGGCGATGTCGTCCTCGAAACCGCTGAGTTCCTGGGTGAGACGCTCGACATCACCGTCGAGCTCCGCCCTCACGGCCTCGAGTTCCTTTGCGGTCCATGGGGATTCGTCGTCGCGGACGCGGAGCGTGCCGGCACCGGTCTTCGACACGGGCCCGGTGGTCGGTGCGGGGGTGTTCTTCGCCACAGCCTTCTTCGCAGTCGTCTTCTGGGTGGTTGTTGCTTTGGTGGTTGTTGCTTTGGGCGTTGTTGTCTTCCGGGGCGCGGCCTTCGTGGCTGCCGGCGCGGTCTTCTTCGCCGAAACCTTTGCGGGCTCGGCGGCTGACTTCTTCGCGGGCGTCTTCGTCGCCTTCTTCGCTGCCGCCTTGGTCGCGGCGGGCGCCTTCTTCGTGACAGCCTTCTTGGTCACGGCCTTCTTGGCAGTGGTCTTCTTCGCGGCCGCCTTGGCGGACGCAGTCCTGGCAGCGGGGGCCTTGGCTGCCTTGGCCGGTGCCTTCGTCGTGACCGACTTCTGCACGGCCGCCTTCTTCGCCCCGGCCCTGGCCGCGGTGGTCGTGCGGGCCGCACTCTTCTTTGCCGGTGCCGTGCTCGCCGTTGCCTTCTTCGCCGCCGCTTTCTTCGGCGCGGCCTTCGTGCCGGCCGCCTGCTTGGCAGTCGTCTTCTGGCCCGCGGTCTGCTTGCTCGTGTTGCCGGCCGACGACGCGGACCCGCGCCCCGCGGCCTTGGCGACGACGCCGGTGGCCTTCCGCAGCGCCGTGGTCACGCGGGAGCGACCCGTGCTGGACGTGCCCGTGGCCGTCTTCTTGGCTGGCATCGGATCCCTTCCTGTGGCGACACGGTGCCCGACGGCCGAAACCGCCGGGCAGGAGCGCCTCACCATAACGGATCGACGGCCCCTCCCGGCGGTTAATACCCCGTTGCCGGGGTCAGCGTCTCAGACCGACGTCATTCCTTCGACTTGGGCTTGTCGTCCGTCGCGGTCTGGTCCAGCCGCGAGAGGTGGTCCTCGATGTAGCCGCGCAGCTTGGTGCGGTAGTCCCCCTCGAAGGAACGCAGCTGCTCGATGTGACCGCTGACCTTCTCCCGCTCGGCGTTGAGTTCGCCCAGGATGGTGTTCTTGCGGTCCTCGGCCTCACGCACCATCCGCTCGGACTTCTCGGTGCCGGTGCGAACCAACTCGTCGTGCTTGCTCTGACCGGTTGAGAGCAGCTCGTCGTGACGGCTCTGCGCGGTCGAAATCAGCTCGTCGTGCCGGCTCTGCGCCGCGCTGATCAACTCGTCGTGCTTGATGTGCGCAGCGCCGACCAGCTCGTCGCGCTTGGCGTTGGCCTCGCGGATGACCTTCTCGTGGTGCGCCTGCGCCTCGCTGATCAGCTTGTCGCGCTTGGTCTCGCCCTCGCGGACATGCTCGTCGTGGACCCGCTGCGCCAGCGCGATGACACCGGCCGCACCCTCGGTCGCCGCCACAGCGGCCACATCGCCGGCCTGACCGGCAGCCTTGGTGTTCTGCTCGGCCGGCTTCGGCGCGTTGCCCGCAGCAGCGGCCTGGTCCTTGAGTGCCGCCTGCTCCTTCTTCGCCTCGGCGAGCGCGGTCTGCGCCTGCTGCAGCTCCGCCTTGGCACGGGTCAACTGCTCCTGAGTGGTCCGCAACTCCCCTTGCGCGGCGCGCAGCTCGCCCTGGGTCTTCTCCAGGTCGGCCTTGGCCGCCTTCGCCGCCTCCACGTCCTTCAGCGTCGGGACGGCCTGCGTCTTGTCGCCGTCACCGCCGTTCACCGGCGTGAGCGCCGGCACCGCGGCCGCCGGAGACGGCGTGTTCGCCGCCGGGCCGGACTCGGCCTCGGTTCGACCGGGAACACCCTTGGACCGACGGCAGTCCTCGAGCTTGCCGGTCAGGTCTTCGTTCTCGGCGTTCAGCCGGCGCAGCTCGACCACGATCTCGTCGAGGAAGTCATCCACCTGGATCTCGTCGTAACCACTACGACCGAAACCCTTCGGTTTGGTGAACTCCTTCTTCACCACGTCTTCTGGCGTCAACGCCATCTGTTCACCTCGGTAAGAAGTCGGCAGCGGATCACGCCGTTGTCACGCGCGCAAGAGCCACTGCTATCAATCGGATAAATAAACGTGCTCACTGTAGGATACCGAGCAGCAAAGAGACAGCCACGATCAGGATCAGGAAGGCCAGATCGAGGCGCACTTGCCCCAGCCGCAGCGGCGGCACCACACGACGCAACGCTTTGAGCGGTGGATCCGTTGTGGTGTAAATGGTTTCGGCAACGACGAGCACCGGCCCGCGCGGACGCCAGGAGCGCGCAAAGACCTGCACCCAGTCCAGCACCAGTCGGCCGAGCAGCAGGATGAAGAAGACGTAGAGCAGCAGTGACACCACTGCGAGAACGACCGACATGCTTCCATTCTGCGGCATGAGCGGGCCGGAACCGACCACCAGCCCGCCGGGGCCGCGCGCCCTCAGGAGTTGCGGGCGCTCAGCTCTGGTTGAAGAGGCGACCGGTGGGGCGTCCGGCCTCCGGCCCGCTGGTGGCGACCTCGATGCCGTGCGGCGACAGCAGGAACACCTTGCTCGTGACCCGCTCGATCGTGCCGTGCAGGCCGAAGACCAGACCGGCGGCGAAGTCGACCAGCCGCTTGGCGTCGGTGTCGTCCATGTCGGAGAGGTTCATGATGACCGGGACACCGCTGCGGAAGCTCTCGCCGATCTCCTTCGCCTCGTTGTAGGTGCGCGGGTGGATCGTGTTGATGCGGCTCATCTCGCCGGCCTCCTGCCGGTGCGGTGCCGGGACAGCCGGCGAAGTGTGCAGGTGGGTGACGGGTGCCGGCTCACGGTGCGGCTGCTCCTCGACGGGGTAGCCGCTGTCCTGCGCCTCGTCGTACTGGTCCTCGGTCCACTCCCCGGCGTATTCGTCGTCGCGGTAGTGCGGGTCGGCCTCGGCCAAACCGAGGTATTCCATTGTGGCGCGCAGCTTCCCAGCCATGTATTGCACTCCTTCTCACCGCGGGAGCAGGCCAGTCCCGGGTCGGTCGGTCGGTCGCGAACGACGCTACCGGGGGGCCGGGCGATATCCGAGGATTGCGCTGCCGACACGCAGGTGTGTCGCGCCGGCAGCGACCGCCTGCTCCAGATCACCGCTCATCCCGGCCGACAGCCAGTTGGCCTCCGGGTGATCGGATCGTATGGCGCCCGCCACCGCCGACAGGCGCTCGAACGCCTCGGCGGGATCGGCGTCGAGCGGCGCCACCGCCATCACGCCGCGCAACCGCAGCGCTGCGCAGCCGGTGACGTGGTCGGCCAGCGCCTGCGCGTCCTGCGGCGCCACCCCGCCTCGTCCGGTCGCGCCGGACAGGTCGATCTGCACCAGGACGTCGAGCGTCCGCTCCTGCGCGGTGGCCGCCCGGTCGAGTGCGGTCGCGATCTTGGACCGGTCCACCGACTGCACGACGTCGGCGTAGCGCACCACGTGCGCAGCCTTGTTGGACTGCAGCTGGCCGATGAAGTGGACGGTGAGCTCGCTACGGACGGCCTCCGGCAGCTCGGCGAATTTCGCACCGGCTTCCTGGTCGCGGTTCTCCCCCACGTCGGTGACACCGAGCGCGGCCAGGTGCTCCACGTCGGAGGCCGGGAAGAACTTGGTCACTGCGATCAGCGTCACGTCCCGGCGGTCACGCCCGGCGTCGGTGCAGGCCCGGTCGATGCGGGCGCGGACCTCGGCAAGGTTGGCGGCGAGCGTCTCGCGCCGGCTCTCGTTATCCATCAGCGGCCCTTTGGACGATGACGCCGGCGAACCGGCCCGCCTGCTTGTCGCGCCGGTAGGAGAACAGGCGGTCGCTCTCCCGGGTGCAGCCGGGCACCCAGGTCGTCGGCACGCCGCGGGCGTGCAGTTGGGCGACCACGCCGCCGGCGACGTCGATCGCCGGCGTGCCGGTCCAGCTGACGGTGCGACTCTCGGGGGTCGCCGCCGCGGCCTCCTCGCGCAGCTCCAACGGCACTTCGTAACACCGGCCGCACACCGAAGGGCCGACGATCGCAACCGGATCGGTTGCGCCGTGATCCGCCATACGGTCCAGCGCGCGGTCGACGATGCGCGCCATCATGCCGGGTCGGCCGGCGTGCACGGCGGCCACGACTCCGGCGTCGGGGTCGGCGAGCAGCACCGGGGTGCAATCGGCGACGAGCACGGCGAGCGCCAGCCCGGGCGACGCGGTGACGATGCCGTCACCGTCCGCCTCGTCGCCCGCATCGGCCTCGACGGTCAGCACGCGGTCGCTGTGGCTCTGGTGCATGAAGACCAGCTCATCCGGTGCGACACCGACCGACGCGGCAACCGCCGCACGGTTGTGGGCGACGTTGGCGGGGTCGTCACCGACGCGGCCGCCGAGGTTCAGGGTGGCCAGCGGACCGGCGCTCACTCCCCCGGAGGTGTCGGTGAAACCGACGTCGATCGTCCGGCCGGCCGGACCGGCCAGCGTGTCACGCCACCACCACATCGCCGTGCCTTGCTCAGGCCGCGTCGGTCGAGTAGGCCGGAGCGCCAGCGCAGGCCGTATCGAAACCAGCGGGTCGGCGCACCGAGCTACCGACGATCGGGCTCGACGAGGTCACTTCAAGAAGTCGGGGACGTCGAGGTCCTGGCTGTCGTCGAAGGTCACCTCGCGCGGCGGGCGGCTGGTGGCCGCCTGCTGCACGGCTCCGGGGTTGGCGGGTGCCGGCTGGTCGGCCTGCTCCTGCTGTCCGTTGGACGCGGCCGGCGTCTGCTGGGGAGCGTTGGCCGGTGCGGCCTGCTGACCGGACTGTGCCGCCTGCTGCTGTTGCGGCGCCTGCTTGGGCAGTTGCTGACGGGCGGGCACCGGAGCGCCCTGGATCTGGCCGAGCGCGCGCTCGTCGCTGCGCTTGTTGGGCGCGCCGCCCTCGAAGCCGGCGGCGATGACGGTCACGCGCACCTCGTCGCCGAGCGCGTCGTCGATGACGGCACCGAAGATGATGTTGGCCTCCGGGTGCGCGGCCTCCTGCACCAGCCGGGCCGCTTCGTTGATCTCGAAGAGACCCAGGTCGCTGCCGCCCTGCACCGAGAGCAGCACGCCCTGCGCGCCGTCGATGCTGGCCTCCAGCAGCGGAGAGGAGATCGCGAACTCGGCGGCCTGCACGGCCCGGTCCTCGCCGCGTGCGGAGCCGATGCCCATGAGCGCCGAACCGGCGCCCTGCATGACCGACTTGACGTCGGCGAAGTCGAGGTTGATCAGGCCCGGGGTGGTGATCAGGTCGGTGATGCCCTGGACACCGGACAGCAGCACCTGGTCCGCGCTGTGGAACGCGTCCAGCATCGAGACGTTGCGGTCGCTGATCGACAGCAGCCGGTCGTTGGGGATGACGATGAGGGTGTCGACCTCTTCGCGCAGCGAGTTGATGCCCAGGTCGGCCTGGTTGGCGCGGCGCCGGCCCTCGAAGGTGAACGGCCGGGTCACCACACCGATGGTGAGCGCGCCGAGGCTCTTGGCGATCTTGGCGACCACCGGGGCGCCACCGGTGCCGGTGCCGCCGCCCTCGCCGGCGGTCACGAACACCATGTCGGCGCCCTTGAGCACCTCTTCGATGTCCTCTGCGTGGTCCTCCGCCGCCTTCTTGCCGACCTCCGGGTCCGCGCCGGCGCCGAGGCCGCGGGTCAGCTCCCGGCCGACCTCAAGCTTCACGTCAGCGTCACACATCAGCAAGGCCTGGGCATCGGTGTTGATGGCGATGAACTCCACGCCTTTCAGACCGACCTCGATCATCCGGTTGATGGCGTTCACGCCGCCGCCGCCGATGCCGACGACCTTGATGACGGCCAGGTAGTTCTGCGGAGTTGCCACGAGGGAAGGGCCTTTCCAGCGTTAGACGATGTGAGCAAGCAGTATGCCGACTGCGATCTCCACGCCGAAACGCGGATACCACGGGAGTCACCATGATGATGACCTTGTGAGCGACGCTCCCCTAGCCGACACACCGTGCCGCGGCGAGTGGAGCCTCACACAAGCAGCATCCCAGGCATGCTACGCGGCGGATTCCGGCGCGGCGAGTATGGACCTGAGGTTGACGGTGAGGTGTATGACGGCACGAGCGCGCACCGACCGGCGGCCGTGCCGGGATGGGCGTTCTCACCGCGCCAGCGACTGCAACAGCCGGGGACCGATCGTGGTGATGTCGCCCGCGCCGACGGTGAGGACCAGGTCACCCGGGCGCACCCGGTCGAGGACGGCCTGCAGCGCGTCGTCGAGCGACGGAGCGTAGACGACCCCGCCGGTCGTCACCCGATCGGCCACGAGCGCTCCGGTCACTCCCGGCACCGGTGTCTCACGGGCCGGATAGACATCGAGCACGATCGCGACATCGGCGAGGGAGAGCGCCGCCGCCAGACCGCCAGCGGAATGCTGGGTCCGGGAGAAGAGGTGCGGCTGGAACACCGCGATCAGCCGGCCCCCGTCACGCAGCCCGAGACCGGCACGGATCGCCGCATCGAGCTTGTCCGGGTTGTGCGCGTAGTCGTCGATGACCCGCACCCCGCCGGCTTCGCCGCGCGGTTCGAGCCGACGCGCCGAACCGGTGAACTGCCCGAGCCCGGCCACCACCTGCTCCAGCGGAAGCCCGAAACCGTCGCTCAGGGCGAGGGCGACACCGGTCGCGTTCTGCAGGTTGTGTGCGCCAGGCACCTTGAGGCGCAAGGGCATCCGGCCACCGTCTGCCGGGAGCAGGGTCGCGGACCAGTCGAACCCGCAACCGGACTCGTCCACCAGGCGCAGGTCGGCGTCGGCCGTCCGACCGTAGGTGAGCACCCGGCGGCCGAGCTCGCGGTGCCGTGATCCGAGTGCGGCGGCACCCGGGTCGTCGGCGCAGACCACCAGCAGCCCGCCGTCGCGGACGGTGTCGGCGAAGTCGGCATACGCCTGCTGGACCCGCTCGGAGGTGCCGTAGAAATCCAGGTGGTCGTCGCGGACGCTGGTGACGATCGCCACCTGCGGGTGGTAGACGAGGAACGACCCGTCACTCTCGTCGGCCTCGACGACGAACGAGTCGCCTTGTCCGACACCGGAGTTGGCGCCGATGCCGGCGATCGGCGCGCCGATCGCGAACGACGGATCGGCGCCGCACGCACGGAGTGCGACGGTCGCCATCGCGCTCGTCGTCGTCTTGCCGCTGGTCCCGGCGACCGCGAGCGCTGCCCGGCCAGCCATCAGCACACCGAGCGCTTGGGCGCGGTGCAGCACCCGCAGGCCGCGGGCGCGGACGCCGGCCAGCTCCGGGTTGTCCTCGGCGATCGCCGACGACACCACGACCACGGCATCGTCGCGAACTCGCGCGGCGCCCTCCGCCGTCTGGCCGATCCACACCTCGGCACCGGCGGCCCGCAGCTCGTCGAGCACCGGGGTCTCGCTGCGCTCCGAACCGGAGACGGCCACGCCCGCGTCGAGCAGCAGGCGCGCGACGCCCGACATACCGGAGCCACCGATGGCAATCAGGTGCGCGGCGCGGAGGTCGGCCAGCCCCGGCAGCGGGGCGGTGAAATCGAAGCGGCGGTTGATGCCGTCTGCGGGCTGAACGGTCATGCCCGGTGCTCGTTCAGGACTGCCTGCTCGATGAGGTCGACCAGCCGCTCGTCCGCGTCGCCGTGGCCCTGAGCACGGGCGGCCTCGGACATCGCGGCCAGCCGGGCACGGTCCATGGCCAGCGGGATCACCTCTCGCTCGATGTAGTCGGGGGTGAAGTCGTCGTTGTCGATCAGCACCGCTCCGCCGGCATCGACGACGTCGGCAGCATTGAGTCGCTGCTCGCCGTTGCCGACGGGGAGCGGCACGAACACTGCGGGCAGCCCGATGGTCGAGGTCTCGCAGACCATGTTGCCGCCGGCGCGGGTCACCACGAGATCGGCGGCCGCGTAGGCGAGATCCATGCGCTCGGCATACGGCAACACGATGTATGCGGGATCGTTCGGGCCGGCGGGCGGCACCTGCACCTCCTTGCCCATGCCGGTGACGTGCAGCACCTGTACTCCCGCGTCGCGGAAGGCAACGGCAGCGGCGGCCACCGGCTCGTTGATCCGCACCGCCCCGCTGGATCCGCCGGTGACCAGCACCGTCGGCAGGTGTCCGCGCAGCCCGAAGGTGTCGAGCGCCTCGGCACGCAGCGCGTCCCGGTCCAACCGGGTGATCTCACGGCGCAGTGGCATACCGACCACTTGTGCGTGCGGGAGTTTGGTGACCGAGAAGGCGGTGGCGACATACGGGCTGAACCGCGAGCCCAGCTTGGTGGCCAGGCCGGGCAGCGCGTTGCCCTCGTGGACGACGATCGGTACTCCGAGTTTGCGGGCGGCCAGGAACGCCGGCGGGCTGACGTAGCCGCCGAAGCCGACCACGACCTGCGCGTCGACCTCCTGCACCAGGGCGGCCGCATCGCGACGTGCCCGAAGGAACGTGCGCGGGAAGCGGACCGCGTCGGCGTTCGGGCGGCGCGGGAAGGCGGCCTTGTCGATGAGCTGCAGGTCATAGCCGCGTTCCGGCACGAGGGTCTCCTCGAGCCCGCCGTGCGACCCCAGCACAGTGATCCGCACGTCCGGGTGCCGGCGGCGCAGCGTGTCGGCGGTGGCCAGCAGCGGTGAGACGTGTCCGGCGGTGCCCCCGCCGGCGAGCAGGACAGACGTCAGCGGCGCGGAGGATGCGGAGGCCTTTGGTCGCTCGCTGCGCTCGCTCATGGACGTATTGTGCCGGGCGCGGTCAGCGGCGGCCCAACGGCAGCACCGCCAGGGTGCGCTTCACGGCATTGGGCCGCGCCGCGAGGGCGGCCTTGCAGGTCGGCTCGTTGCGCGCGAACGAGATGAGGATCCCGAGCGCGAAAAGCGTTGTCACCAGGGCCGATCCGCCGGACGACACCAACGGCAGCGGAACACCGATGATCGGCAAGAGGCCGGTCACCGAGCCGATGTTGACGACTGCCTGCACGAGGATCCACGTCATGACCCCGGCAGTCACCAGCCGGACGAAGAAGTCGTTGCTCGTCACGATCATGCGATAGCAGGCGTAGCCGAGGGCGACATACAGCGCGATGACCGCCAGCGTGCCGGGCAGGCCGAGCTCCTCGCCGATGATGGCGAAGATGAAGTCGTTGTGCGCCTCCGGCAACCACGACCACTTCTCGCGACTGGCACCGAGACCGACGCCCCACCAGCCGCCGTCGGCCATCGCGTAGAGGCCGTGGATCTTCTGGTAGCAGCCCTCCGTCTGGGCGTTGATGCAGGTGCCGAGCCAGGCGTCCAGGCGCCCGGTGCGGTTGCTGTTGGTCGCGACGAACCCGAGCGCGACCATCGCGAAGAAGCCGCCGAAGAACGCGAAGACCCGCAGCCGCACCCCGGCCACGAAGAGGATCGCGCCGACGATCGAGGCGAGCACCATGGTGGTGCCCAGGTCATGCCCCGCCAGCACCAGCCCGAGCAGCACGAACGCCAGCGGGAAGACGAACGGGATGATCACGTGCCGCCACTCGCCGAGCACCCTGCGCTTGCGCGTCAGAATCATCGCTCCCACCAGGATGATCGCGATCTTCCCGGCCTCGGACGGCTGAACGGTGAAGCCACCGAACCCGATCCAGTTGCGGTTGCCCTGCACCGTGCGCCCGATCGGTGAGAAGACGGCCAGCTGCAGGAGCGCTGAGCCGGCGAAGGCGGGCAGCGCCAGCCACTTCCAGACCTTGGTCGAGACACGAGTGGCGACGAGCGCGAGGACGACACCGATCGCGGCATACATCGCCTGGTTCTTGAAGACCGTGTATGACGAGCCGCTCGCCTGGTATGACGTGACGCTCGACGCGGACAGCACCATCACCAGGCCGAACAGCAGCAGCATCGCCGTCGAGCCGAGCAGCAGGTAATAGGGCGCCACCGGCGACTCCAGCCGTCGCATCAGCGCCTTCGGCTGGAAACGGGACAGGTCGACCGAGCTGGTCTCGCTGGGCGCCGTCATGATTGTTGCTCCAGCTCACGGACGGCCGCGGCGAACGCGTCACCGCGCGCGCCGTAGTTGTCGAACATGTCCATCGAGGCGGCCGCCGGCGCCAGCAGCACCACGTCACCGGGCCGGGCGAGGGTCTGGGCGGCGCGGACCACTTCGGACATGGCCCCAGTGTCGGTGCTCGCCACGTCGACCACCGGGACATCGGGGGCGTGTCGGGACAATGCGTCGGCCAGCTGGGCCCGGTCCCGGCCGAGCAGCACGACCCCGCGCAGATGCGGGGCCGCGGCCCGCACCAAGGCCTCCACGTCGGCGCCCTTGAGGAGCCCGCCGGCGAGCCACACCACGTGGTCGAACGCCGTCACCGAGCCCCGTGCGGCATCGACGTTGGTGGCCTTGGAGTCGTCGACGTAGCGGACCCCGTCGACCGTGGCGACGTCCTGCACCCGGTGCGGTTGCGGCGTGTAGGAGCGCAGGCCCGCCTGCACCGCCGCCGGCGCAACTCCGAACGACCGGGCGAGCGCCGCAGCCGCGAGTGCATCGGCGAGGTAATGGGGTGCCGGCCGCACTCCCCCGACCGACAGGTCGTCGACGGTCCCGAGCTCCGCCGCGGTGGTCCGGCGGTCCTCGATGAACGCCCGGTCGGCGAGCACGTCGTCGACGATGCCGACCATCGAGATCGCCGGTATGCCGGTGGTGAAACCGATGGCGCGACAACCTTCCACGACCTCGGCCTCGACGAGCAGCTGCTCGGTCACCGGGTCCTGGACGTTGTAGACGGCAGCCACCTGGGTCCGCTCGTAGACGCGGCCCTTGATGCGCCGGTATTCGTCATACGAACCGTGCCAGTCGAGGTGGTCGGGGGCGACGTTGAGCAGGCAGGAGGAGTATGGCGAAATGCTCCGCGACCAGTGGATCTGAAAGCTCGACAGCTCCACGGCGAGCACGTCATACGGCTCGGGATGCAGCACCGCTTCGAGGATCGGGGTGCCGACGTTGCCGGCCGCGGTGGCGCGCAGCCCGCCGGCCCGCAGGATCGACTCCAGCATGGTGACCGCGGTCGTCTTGCCGTTGGTGCCGGTGATCGTCAGCCACGGCGCGGCACCGTCGGCCGGACGCATCCGCCAGGCCAGCTCGACCTCGCCCCACACCGGGATGCCGGCCGCATCCGCAGCGCGCAGAAAGGGATTGGCCGGTGGCACACCGGGCGACGTGACCACCAGCTGGGTGCCCGGCGGCGGCGCGGACGGCACCTCCGCACCGAAAAGCACCGTGGCACCGAGGATGTCGAGAATCCGGGCGCGTTCGTCCATCGCCGGCGAGTGGTCCCGGCTGACGACGGTGACGACGGCGTCGCGCTCCAGCAGCGCATCGGCCGCGGCGAAGCCGGACAACCCCAGCCCGACGACGACAACCTGCAAACCCGACCAGTCGGCGTCCCGATGGGTCAGGTCACCCCACGAAGTTCTCCCCCGCTTCGCTCCTCCGATACTTCGCGGGGACCCCGATTCCTTACTTGGGCGTTTCTCGCCGAACTCAGACGACGCCACCGACGACCCATTCGGCGTAGAAGATCCCGAGGCCGGCCGCGACGCAGAGCCCGCAGATGATCCAGAACCGGATCGTGACGGTGACCTGTTCCCAGCCGAGCATCTCGAAGTGGTGGTGGATGGGCGTGATGCGGAACAGCCGTTTGCCGACCCCGCCGTTGCTGCGTTTGGTCAGCTTGAAGTAGCTCACCTGCAGGATCACCGACATGGTCTCCAGCACGAACAGGCCGCCGAGGATGACCACGAGCAGCTCGGTGCGGGTGGTGATCGCCAGGCCGGCGAGCGCTCCGCCGAGCCCGAGGGAGCCGGTGTCGCCCATGAAGATCTTGGCCGGTGAGGCGTTCCACCACAGGAAGCCGAAGCAGGCGCCCATCACGCAGGCCGCGACGACCGCGAGGTCCTGCGGGTCGCGCACGTCGTAGCACTTCGCGACGTGGTGGAACTGGCAGTTCTGGTTGAACTGCCAGACGCTGATCAGCACGTAGGCGCCGAACACCATCACGCACGCGCCGGCCGCCTGGCCGTCCAGGCCGTCGGTGAGGTTCACCCCGTTGCTGGTGCCGGCGATCATCAGGTTGGCCCACAGGATGAAGAGGATCACCCCGATCACCGAGCCGGCGAACGCCAGGTTGAACCACGTGTCGCGCACGAACGAGATGTGATAGCTGGCCGGGCTGATGCCGTTACGGGAGAACTTGAGCGCAAGTATGGCGAACACCACCGCGACCACCGTCTGCCCGAGCAGCTTCTCCCCGGACCGCAGGCCGAGGGAGCGCTCGTGGGAGATCTTGATCCAGTCGTCCAGCCAGCCCACCACCCCGAGGCCGACCATCAGGAAGAGGACCAGGACGCCGGACGCGGTCGGTGGATACCAGGTGACAAGGTGGGCCAGCGCGTAGCCGACGACCGTGCCGGCGATGATCACGACGCCGCCCATCGTCGGGGTGCCGCGTTTGGTGTGGTGGCTGGTCGGACCGTCATCGCGGACGAACTGCCCATAACCCTGCCGTTTGGCCAGTGAGATGAAGGAGCGGGTGCCGACGAGTCCGATCACCAGCGCGATGAGCGCTCCGATGAGTACGAGCTTCACCGGCGAGTCCTCGGGAGGGTCGTCGTGCCGCGTCGTGACCGTGCCGTCAACGGCGCTTCGGGCCTACGCATGCGTCGGTCCATGTTCTTGGAGGTACCCACCTTGCTCGAGAGTGATTCGGTCGCCGAGGAAGCGCAGCCCGGAGTCGCGGCTTGACTTGAAGAGTATGACGTCTGACGGCGCCAGAAGTTGCACGACAACCCGGTGTGCTTCGTCGACGTCCGCGGCACGCTGCACCGGCACGCCGGCTGCCGCCGCGGCGGCCGCGATCGGCTCCGCTCCCGTCCCGACGGCCACAACCCCGCCGATGCCGAGCTCCGCGGCAGCAGCCCCCACCTCGTGGTGTGCCTGCTCGCTGAAATCGCCCAACTCGCGCATCTCCCCGAGCACGGCGATGGTGCGCCGGCCCCGGCCCATCCGCTCCAGCGCGCGCAGCGCGGCCAGCATGGAGTCGAGGTTGGCGTTGTAGGCGTCGTTGATCAGGGTGACGCCGCTGGGCAGCTGATGGACCTCCATCCGCCAGCGGCTCACCGGACGGGCCCCGGCCAGGCCGGTCGCGATCTGCTCGCCGGTCGCGCCCAGGGCGCGCGCCGCGACCGCAACCGCCAGCGCGTTGCCGACCTGGTGCTCCCCGTGCAGCCCCAGCCGGACCGGCAACGGGCCGAGCCCGTCCAGTCCGGCCACCGTGAACGACGCGCGGTCCTGCTCGTCCAGCACCACGTCGGTCGCCCGCACCCCGGCGTCGTCGCTGCGGCCGACGGTGACCACGCGCGCCCTGGTCCGGGTCTGCATCGCCGCCACCCGCGGGTCGTCGGCGTTCAGCACGGCGACCCCGGACTCCGGCAGCGCCTCGACCAGCTCGCCCTTGGTCTGCGCGATCGCCTCGACCGAGCCGAACTCTCCCACGTGCGCCGTTCCGACGTTGAGCACGATGCCGATCGAGGGCGGTGCGATCTGGGTCAGGTAGGCGATGTTGCCCAGATTGGTGGCGCCCATCTCGGCCACCAGGAAACGGGTGCTCGCGGTGACCCGGCACACGGTGAGCGGCACTCCGACCTCGGAGTTGTAAGAGCCGACCGGGGCGACGGTCTCCCCCAGCGGTGCAAGGACCTGGGCGAGCAGGTCCTTGGTGGACGTCTTGCCGGAGCTGCCGGTGATGCCGACGATCCGCAGGTGCGGCGCCCGGTCGGCGACCGCACGGGCCAGCTCACCGAACGCCTGCTGCACGTCGGTCACCACGACCGTGGGTATGCCGGGCAGCGGCCGCGACCCCAGCACACCGACGGCGCCGGCCTCGACGGCGGACGCGGCGAAATCGTGGCCGTCGGCGTATTCGCCGACGCGGGCGACATACAGGCTGCCGGGTGCGGCCTCCCGCGAGTCGGTGACGACCGGACCGTCGACGAGCCGGTCGTCGCCGTGCAGCGTGCCGCCGGTGACCGCCGCGATCTCGTGCAGGGTGAACGGGATCATGACCTGCTCACGGCTTGCGGCTGGCGGCGGGCTCGAAGGTCAGCGGGTAGGGCGAGGCCTGCTTGCCGGTCGGCGCGACGCCGCCCTCCTGCAGCGCGTAGCCCATGATCTGCGAGAACACCGGCCCCGCGAGGTCCCCGCCGAACTTGCCGCGGGTCGGCCGCTGCAGCGTGACCGCGACGATGTAACGGGGGTTGTCGGCCGGCGCGAAGCCGATGAACGAGGCCGTCACGCCGTTGTAGCGGCCGAGCGCGGCGTCGTAGCGGTCGGCGGTGCCGGTCTTGCCGGCGACCGAATAGCCCGCGACTGCCGCCATCGGCGCCGTTCCGGTCTTGGAGACGATGCCCTCCATCATTTTCTTGAGCTTGTCGGCGGTCGCCCTGGAGATGACCCGCTTGGCCTTCCGGTCGTCGGTGGGAGCGGTGTAGTTGTCGCCCTGGCCGACACCGGCGATGAGCTTGACCGGCTCCTTCACGCCGCCGTTGGCGACCGTGGCGAACACCGACGCCTCCTGTATCGCGGTGCCCGCCAGACCCTGCCCGAACATCACCGTGAAGCGCTGGGTCGCGCTCCAGTTCTTGTATGACGTCAGCAGGCCGCCCGACTCGCCGGGGTAACCGACGCCGGACGTCTGGCCGAGGCCGAAGTCACGCAGGTACTTGTAGAGCGTGCCCTTGGGCAGCTTCGCGCCCTCGAGCATCGTCCCGATGTTGCTCGATTGTGCGAGCACCCCTGCGAGAGTGAGGTTTTCGGTGCCGTGCACCTCCGCGTCGTGGAACGTGGTGCCGGCGCGGGTCAGCGTCGGCGGAACGACCACGGGGGTGGTGGGAGAGGCGAGGCCCTCGTTGAGCAGCGCCGCCATGGTGATCACCTTGCTGGTCGAGCCGGGCTCGTAGGCGTCGGTGAACGGCCCCGACTGCAGCTCACTGCGCGTCGCCGTCGCGACGTTGTTGTTGTCGAAGCTCGGGTAGCTCGCCACGGCCTTGAGGTTCTGCTGCGTGTCCATGATCACGACCTCGCCGGACAGCGCACCGGTCTTCTTGACCGCGGCCGCGATGGCGTTCTGGGAATACCACTGCAGGTCGTTGTCGAGGGTCAGCTTGACGTTGTCGCCGTTGACGGCGGGCGTGTCCTGGTTGTCACCGGTGGCGATGACGGTGCCGTCCGGGGCCTGCTCGTAGACGTGCTTGCCCGGTGTGCCGTTGAGCACCTTCTGCTCCATCTGCTCCAGGCCGCCGCCGCCCTTGCCGTCACCGCCGACCCAGCCGAGCAACGGCGCGACGGAGGTGCCCTGGGGGTAGTTGCGTTCGCTGGTGGTCTCGCTGTAGATGCCGGGGATGCCGAGGTCGGCGATCTGCTGCCACTGGCGGGGCGTGACCTGCTTGGCCAGGTAGGTGAACCGCGACTTCCTCTTGTATGCCGCCTCCATGGCGCTCAGGATCGGCTGCGGCTGCGCGCCGAGCGCGTCGGCGATGTCGCTCGCTGCTCCCGCCAGACCGACGGTCACCACCTGGCCGTCGATCCGCTTCCGGTAGGTGACCGTCGCGGTCGGGTCGTCGGTGACGTTGAACCGGTCGACACTGGAGGCGAGCACGACGCCGTGGGAGTCGACGATCGAGCCGCGCAGCGCCGGCATGACGGTCGAGTGCAGCCGTGAGTCGAGCGCCTGTTGCGAGACACCCTTGGCGTCCAGGCCCTGGATGCGCAGCAGTTGCGCCCCGAACAGGCTGAACACGATGAGCGTGACCACCATGAGCATCCGGGCCCGGCGCCGCGGGTGCCCGACGCCGAGCGCGACCGGCCGGCGCGGCCGGGACGGCGGGGCCGACTGGGTGCCGGCACGCTTCGGCGGCTTGGTCCCGCCGCCGGCCGACGGGCCCTTGCGTCCGTGTCCGCCGGGCCGCGCCACACCCCGTGGGGCGGCGCCCCGGGACGAGCCGGTCGACCGTGCGGGGCGCACCCCGGACTGTCGGGACGTGGTCACTGTTACCTCGCGGGGTTGACGCTACTTGGTGGACTTGGAGCTGGTGCCGGACTTGCGGGTGGATTTGCCGCGTGCTGAAGACTTTCCGGACGATGTGGTGGGTTTGCCGGTCGACTTCTTCGCAGCGTTCTTGGTGGCTTTCTTCGGCTTCGTGCTGGTCGCGGCGCCGTCCGACTTCGCCTTCACCACCGGCGCCAGTGGCTTGGTCACCAGCAGGCCGGACGAGGCGGCGCTGACGGCCACGCCGGCGGCCTGCGAAGCAGGTGTCGACGGCAGCGTGTCCACCGTAAGCGCCGAGTCCGCGGAGGACCGTTTCGCCACGCCGAGCGCCCTGCCGTCGGACGCGCGGACGTAGCGGATCTTGGTCGCCGGGCGCAGCCCCATGCGCTGCGCCTGCAGCGCGAGCTGCTGCGGCGCCGACATGGCGTCGATCTGGCTGGACAACTGCTGCTGCTGGTCGGTGAGACTCGCCGACTTCGCCTGCAGCTTCTCGATGGCGAAGGACTCCTGCGCCCGGTTGGTGTTGAGCAACAGCAGGCTGATCAGGCCGCCGACGAGCAACAGCACGCACAGCACCACGAAGCCAGCGCCGGTGTGCTCGGCGGCGTCCTTGGTCTCGACCAGACGCAGGCGAGGGGCCTGCGGCGCCCGTGCCGGGCGCGCCGGTCGAGCGGCCCGGGCGGCGGGCCGTGGCAGCGCAGTCATCTGGCTCATCGGTGTGATCCCTTCATAATGCGTTCTGCAGCGCGCAACCTGGCGGAGGCGGCGCGCGGGTTGTCGGCGATTTCTTGTTCGGTCGGCTGCTCGGCCCCCCGGGTGAGCAGCTTGAGGTAGGGCGCGTGCTCGGGCAGTTCGACCGGCAGTCCGGGCGGGGCGGTGCTCCTGGCCCCGGCGGTCAGGGCGCGCTTGGTGATGCGGTCCTCCAGCGAGTGGTAGGACAGCACGGCGATGCGGCCGCCGACGGCGAGCGCGTCGATCGCCGCGGGCAGGGCGGCCTCCCAGGCGGCCAGTTCGCCGTTCACCTCGATCCGCAGGGCTTGGAAGGTGCGCTTGCCCGGGTGACCACCGGTCCGTTGCGACGCGGCCGGGATGGTTCGCCGCAGCAACTCGACCAGCCGGGCGGACGTGGTGAACGGCTGCTGCTCGCGCTCGCGCACGACCGCCGCGGCGATCTTGCGGGCGAACCGCTCCTCGCCATACCCGCGCAGGATGCGCTCCAAATCGGCGGCCGAGTAGGTGTTGAGCACGTCGGCGGCCGTCGGACCGGTCGTCTGGTCCATCCGCATGTCGAGGGGGGCGTCCACGCTGTAGGCGAACCCCCGACCCGCCTCGTCCAGTTGCAGGGAGGAGACGCCGAGGTCGAAGAGTGCGCCGTCGATGGTGCTGACGCCGCGCTCGGCGAGCGCGGGGATCGCCTCGTCATACACCGCGTGCACGGGCCGGAAGCGATCGCCGTATGCCGCGAGCCGCTCCCCTGCCAGGTGGAGCGCCTCCGTGTCCCGGTCGACGCCGTAGACGGTCGCCTGCGGGCAGGCCGCGAGAATCGACTCGGTGTGGCCGCCCATGCCGAGGGTGCCGTCCAGGAAGACCGCGCCCTCCTTGGCCAGTGCGGGCCTGAGCAGGTCGGTGATGCGGGCCGCGAGCACCGGCGTGTGCCGGTCAGCGGCGCCTCCAGCAGCCACACCCATCTCCTTGGTCATCACGCGCGTGCCGGTCGTCATCGGTCGTGCCTGGTGATCCCTGGTGGTGTTTCTGAACCCTGGTCCCCAGCCGCTCTCTGGCTGTGCCCGCGACTCCGGCACCGGGGAAGGTGTGCCGGAACCGCTGGGAGTGCCGAGCGGATGGAGGCCGGGGGTCAGAACAACCCGCCAGGAATCACCTCCTCGCCCTGATCGGCGAAGTCGTCCTCGGTTGCCGCGAGGAAGTCGTTCCAGGCCGCGGTGTCCCAGACCTCGACCCGGTTGCCGGTGCCGATGACCGTGCAGTCCTTGGTCAGCCCGGCGTATTCACGCAGCACTGCCGGAATCGTGACCCGGCCCTGCTTGTCGGGGATCTCGTCGGACGCGGCGGACAGCAGCACCCGCTGGAAGTTGCGCACGGCGCGGTTGGTGACCGGCGTGTTGTTCATCTCGGCGGCCAGCCGCTCGAAGTCGGCCATCGCGAAGACGTAGAGGCAGCGCTCCTGGCCTCGCGTGATGACCAGGCCGCCGGCGAGCTTGTCGCGGAACTTGGCGGGCAGGAAGAGGCGCCCCTTCTCGTCCAGCCGAGGGGTGTGCGTGCCGAGAAACATGCACCGCACCTCCTCCTCGATCCCTGACGCGCGCGCCGCTACTCACCAACAGGCCCCACGGTACTCCACTTTCCCCCACCTGTCGCCCCGAATGCCGGCTTTCGCGCGTGATCCCGGACATCTGCGCAGGTCACGGCTGTGGAGCGAGGTGGAGGGGTTTCGGCGGTCCCGTGCCCTGCTGCCGGTTCCCCTTGGCCCGACAGGAGCACTCATCGACCGCGGGGAGTGGCACAACGACCGGTTTTGCCACTCCCCTCGGTCCGGTTGTGCTCCCGTCGGTCGGTATGCCGGGGCGGGTGGGGAGAAGTGGAGCGACCTGCCGGATCGTCCAGGCAGCTTCGGGGCCGGACCGTGCAACGATTGGATTGCGGTCGTTGGGTGAATGAGGTGACCAGCGCCCGACCATCAGGCAGGATCGATGCATGTCCTTCACGACCGACACGGGACCCGTCACCCCGGCTCCCCTCCCCGCTGACGATCCGGCCACCATCGAAGACGTCCAGCGGGTCGCCACCGCCATCCACCGCGCCGTGTCCTCGGTGATCGAGGGCAAGTCCGAGGTGATCCGGACCGCTGTCGTGGTGCTGCTCGCCGGCGGTCATCTGCTGCTGGAGGACGTGCCGGGCGTCGGCAAGACGATGCTGGCCAAGGCGCTCGCGCGCTCGATCGACTGCCCGATGCGGCGCATCCAGTTCACCCCCGACCTCCTGCCGAGCGATGTCACGGGCGTCAGCGTCTTCAACCAGGACAGCCGCACCTTCGAATTCCGCCGGGGCGCGATCTTCGCCAACATCGTGGTCGGCGACGAGATCAACCGCGCCTCCCCCAAGACGCAGTCGGCGCTCTTGGAGTGCATGGAGGAAGGTCAGGTCACCGTCGACGGCCACACCTACCAGCTCAAGGCACCGTTCCTCGTGATGGCCACTCAGAACCCCATCGAGATGGAGGGCACCTATCCGCTGCCGGAGGCGCAGCGCGACCGCTTCATGACCCGGATCTCGATGGGCTATCCGACGCCGACCGCCGAGCTGGAGATGCTCGACGTGCACGGTGGGGCGTCACCCCTGGAACGACTGCAGCCGGTCACCGACGGCGACACCGTCGCCCGGATGGCCCGCCGGGTGGCCTCCGTGCACGCGAGCCCGGCGCTGCGGCAGTACATCGTCGACATCGTCGGCGCGACCCGCGGCAGCAAGGCTCTGCGGCTGGGGGCCTCCCCGCGTGCGTCGCTGCACCTGCTGCGCGCCGCCCGGGCCGGTGCCGCACTGGACGGCCGCGACCACGTCATACCCGAGGACGTCCAGCACCTCATCGAGCCGGTGCTCGCCCACCGGGTCATCCTGTCCAGCGACAACCAGCACCTGCATCGCGGAGTCGGCGGTGTCCTCACCGAGATCGTCCGACACGTGGCGGTGCCCTCCGGCGCGCGCTGATGGGCACGACTCGGCGGCACACCTTCACCGGCCTGGGCCGCGGTTTCCTCAGCGCGGGCATCGTCCTCGCCCTCGCCGGGCTGGTGCTCGGCTTCGAGGACATCGTGCGCATCGGCGTGCTGCTCCTGCTGCTCGCGGTCGGTGCGCTGGTCTTCGCCCGCCGGCCGGCGCCCCGCCTGGAGGTGCGCCGGACCGTGACGCCGCCGACCGCCGTACCGGACGAGCGGGCCGAGGTCGAGGTGACCTTCACCAACACCGACCACCGCTCCAGCCGCCTCTACCTCGCCGAGGAGCGCATCGACTACGTGCTCGGTGACCGACCGCGGTTCGTGGTCGCGAAACTGGAGCCGGGCGCCGCCCGGCAGGTGCGGTATGTCGTGCGCAGTCACCTGCGCGGCCGCTACCAGCTCGGTCCGATCACCCTCACCCAGCGCGACCCGTTCGGGCTGACCCATGTCACCCGGTCGCTCACCGCGACCGACGAGCTGCTCGTGCTGCCGCGGGTCGTCCCGTTGGGCGCGAGCCACCCGCCCGGGTCCGGTGTCGGCAACGACGGCGAGACCCCGCAGATGATCGCCCTCCACGGCGAGGAGGACGTGTCGATCCGCAACTACCACGACGGCGACGACCTGCGGAAGGTCCACTGGCCGGCGACCGCGCACCGCGGCGAGCTGATGGTGCGCCAGGAGGACCGGCCGGCCCGCCGGTCGGCGCTCGTCGTGCTCGACTCCCGGGAGTCGGCGCACGCCGGCACCGGTGCCACCAGCTCGTTCGAGTGGGCGGTCAGCGCAGCGGCGTCGGTCCTGGTGCGGCTCGATGAGCTCGGTTACCGAACGCAGCTGATCACCCGGGAAGCGCTGCACGCGACCAACACCGGACTCATCGAGCGCTCCACCGAGGAGATGATCACCGACCTGGCCCTCGTCTCGCTCGGCAACGACGAGGACTTCGAGCAGGTGCTGTCCGCGGCGCTCGACCACGTCTCGGCCGGCGGCCTCGCGGTCGCGGTGGTGGCCGCCGGGGACGACGACGCCGCGCTCGAACTGGCCGGCCTGCGCCAGCCGGGCGCGGCCGCCCTCGGTTTCGTGCTGGACGCGGAGAGCTTCGCGCACGGACGGCGCGGCGGAGCCGGCACCGGCCCCAGCGAGGCCGCGCGACGGATACGCGACCACCTGGCGACCGCCGGCTGGCGGGTGGTCATCGTCGACGCGAAGCTGCCGATCATCGATGCCTGGACCACGGTCACCAACAAGGCACTGGTGCAGGTGGGTTCGCTGTGATCGGGCGAGCGCGGTTGAGCGAGGCCGGCCTGGCGTTGCTGGGCTCGGTCGTCGCGATGTGGCCGCTGACCACGCTGCTGCAGGGCGGCACCTGGCTCTGGGCGCTGATCTTGCTGTGCGTCTTCGTCGGCGCGGTGGGGTCGGCGATGCGGCTGACGCGCGCGTCGGCCGCTGCTGTGCTCACCGTCCAGGTGGTGGCGCTGCTCGTCGTCGTCATACTCCTCAATGTCCACGACCACCTGGACTCGTCCTTCTTCGGTGTCGTACACGACCTGGTGCGGGAGGCGGACGACACCGTGCAGCACTCGGCGGTGCCCGCGCCCGTGACGCCCGGGCTGCTGATGATGCTCGAGGTGATCGTGCCCGGGCTGGCGGTCGGCGTCGACTTCCTCGGTGTCACGTGCCGGCAGCCGGCGCTCGCCGGCGTGCCGATGGCGGTCATCTACATGCTGTCGACGTCCAACTCGGGCAAGGCGCTCAACCCGATCTTCTTCATTCTGCTGGCCGCTGCCTGGCTGACCATGCTCGCGCACGGCACCGGAGTGCTCGTCCGTGCGTGGTCCTCGGTCCGCGCCCGCGCGCTGACGCCGACGCTGCACGAGGATCAACTCGGGCTGGGCGGCCTGGCATCCGCCGCACGGACGCTCGGCATCGTCACCATCGTGCTCGCCGTGATCGTTCCGGTGCTGCTCCCCCGCGCCGACCCGCACTATTTCGCACAGGGTCTGGGTCGCGGCGGCAAGGGCGGCAGCGGTGTCGTCGCGTTCAGCACGACGGTCAGCCTGGCCCGTGACCTGCGCAGCACCGACGGCACGCCGGTGCTGAGCTTCACGACGTCGGACCTGGCCCCGCCACCGCTGCGGGTGACCGCCGGGGGTCGCTACTCCGACGGCGAATGGTCCGGCTTCCCCAGCGCCGACAACCTGACCCGGGCGCAGAACGGCGCGCCGATACCCCTGCCGGTCGGTGCGGTGAAGACGGCCGGCGACGCCGTCGAGGACATGCAGGTCTCCGCCAACACCATGGAGGCGCCGGACGTGCCGGTGCCGTTCCCGATCTCCCAAGGCGACTTCGGCCAGGCGGACTGGGGCTACTCGCGCGCCACCGACCAGCCATACGTCTCCCGGTCGGTGAAGGCCTACTCGGTCAGCTACTACATCCCCCAGCGAGACGCCTATCAGCCGGGACGGCTCGCCGACCCCAAGGACTTCGGGGACGAGCTGCAGGTCGACTCCGCGTCGGCCTCCCGGGTGCGGGCTCTCGCCGCGAAACTGGGCGGCAGCGATCCCTTCGACCAGGCCGTGCGCATCCAGGACTATCTGCGCTCGGACGCCTTCACCTATTCGCTGACCCTGGCGCCGCGCCGCGTCGTCGACGGCAAGAAGCTGGACCCGTTGTCCAACTTCCTCGTCACGAGGCTGGGCTACTGCACGCAGTTCGCCACGGCGATGATCATGCTGGCCCGGGCCGACGGCATACCTGCGCGGATGGCGCTGGGGTTCCTGCCCGGTGTGCCGGCCGCCAACGGCACCTACACCGTGACGCAGTCCAACGCGCATGCGTGGCCGGAACTCTACCTGCGGGGCATGGGATGGACGCGTTTCGAGCCGACACCGGCGGACCGGTCGGGCGCTGCGCCGTCATACACCGACAGCACCACGGCACCGGGCGGTGGTCGCGTCCCGGGACAGAGCTCGAGCAGCAGTTCGTCGTCGGCGGCGCCGTCCCGGTCATCGAGTGCCGCGCCCAGTAGGTCGGCCGCGCCGCCGGCGACCACCGGCACCGGCCACCCGCACCTGCTGCGCGACCTGCTGATCGTGCTCGGTGTGCTCGTGCTCGGCTTGCTCGGGGCGCTGGTGCTGCCGCTCATCGCGCATCGGCAGCGGGAGTCGATCAGCGCGCGGCTACGGGAGCACCGCCCGGTCGAAGCGCAGTGGCAGGTCCTGCAGACCCGGCTGCACGACCTCGGTATCCCGCCGCCGGAGGCGGAGGGCTCGCCACGGGCGACCGAGCGCTACTACCGGTCGCGCGCCGCCCTCCCCAAGGAGGGGGTCGCGGCACTGCACACGGCGATGCGGTCCCTGGAGACCGAGCGGTATGCCGCGCCCGGCACCGGCCCCAGCACCATCGACCCGGAGGCGCACGAGATCCTGCGCGGCATCCGACGGCAGCAGTCGTGGGTGCAGCGTTTCGGGTCGACCGTGCTGCCCGGCACCGGCCGCGCGGCGTTCGGCCGAGGGTTCCGGCGGGTCGTCGAATGGCCGTCCCGGGTCATCCTCCGGCAGCCTTGCGACCCGGAGGAATGACGCCGGACTCGTGAGGTCCAGTAGTTGGTGCGGCGGAGCGCACTTTCTACTGGACGTCAGGCGTGGATGACTGAAATCGCGCGTGCGTCCAGTAGTTGGTGCGGTAAAGGACGACGGCCCCGTGCGCAAGTCACGACGGTCGCGAGTTATGCGCAGATTTCACGTCCTGCCCGTGCGCAAGTCGCGACGGTCGCGAGTTATGCGCAGATTTCACGTCCTGCCCGTGCGCAAGTCGCGACGGTCGCGAGTTATGCGCAGGTTTCACGTCCTGCCCGTGCACAAGTCGCGACGGTCGCGAGTTATGCGCAGGTTTCACGTCCTGCCCGTGCGCAAGTCGCGACGGTCGCGAGTTATGCGCAGATTTCACGTCCTGCCCGTGCGCAAGTCGCGACGGTCGCGAGTTATGCGCAGGTTTCACGTCCTGCCCGTGCACAAGTCGCGACGGTCGCGAGTTATGCGCAAGCTGACCGCTCAACGCGATGAAGGCTCAGTCCAGGTAGTCGCGCAGGACCTGGGAGCGCGACGGGTGCCGCAGCTTGCTCATCGTCTTGGACTCGATCTGCCGAATCCGCTCGCGGGTGACGCCGTAGACCTTGCCGATCTCGTCCAGCGTCTTGGGCTGGCCGTCGGTGAGACCGAAGCGCATCGACACGACACCGGCCTCGCGCTCGGACAGGGTGTCGAGCACCGAGTGCAGTTGCTCCTGCAGCAACGTGAAGCTGACGGCGTCGGCCGGCACCACGGCCTCGGAGTCCTCGATGAGGTCACCGAACTCGCTGTCGCCGTCCTCGCCGAGCGGGGTGTGCAGCGAGATCGGCTCGCGGCCGTACTTCTGCACCTCGACGACCTTCTCCGGCGTCATGTCGAGCTCCTTGGCGAGCTCTTCCGGAGTGGGTTCGCGGCCGAGGTCCTGCAGCATCTGCCGCTGGACCCGCGCCAGCTTGTTGATGACCTCGACCATGTGCACCGGGATGCGGATGGTGCGTGCCTGATCGGCCATCGCCCGGGTGATCGCCTGCCGGATCCACCAGGTGGCGTAGGTCGAGAACTTGTAGCCCTTGGTGTAGTCGAACTTCTCGACCGCACGGATCAGACCGAGGTTGCCCTCCTGGATCAGGTCGAGGAAGAGCATGCCGCGGCCGGTGTAGCGCTTGGCGAGCGAGACCACCAGTCGCAGGTTGGCCTCGAGCAGGTGGTTCTTGGCTTTCTTGCCGTCCTGCGCGATCCACCACAGCTCGCGCTTGAGCTTCATGTCGATCTTCTCGCCGGAGTTGAGCTTCTCCTCGGCGAACAGGCCGGCCTCGATGCGCTTGGCGAGCTCGACCTCCTGCTCGGCGTTGAGCAGAGCGACCTTGCCGATCTGCTTCAGGTAGTCCTTGACCGGGTCGGCTGTCGCACCGGCGGTCACGACCTGCTGGGCCGGCGCGTCGTCCTCGTCGTCCTGCCGGATGACGAAGGCGTCGGACTCGGGCGTCTCCTCGTCGGTGAGCTCGATCTCGTCCTCGTCGGCCTTCTTCCGGCCGGCCGCGGCCTTCTTGGCAGGAGCCTTCTTCGCCGCAGCCTTCTTGGCCGCCGGCTTCGAGGCTGCCGACTCGGCCACCTCGTCGTCGCTGAGCTCGGTGTCGGCGGTCTTGGCCGGCGCGGCCTTCTTCGCCGCGGGCTTCTTGGCCGCGGGCTTCTCGTCGTCGTCCTTGCCGTCACCGGCGGTCGCCTTCTTCGCGGTGGACTTCGCGGCCTTCTGGCTGGTGCCCCGCCGGGTGGTGGTCGTCGCAACCGCACGGGCCGCGTGCTCGGTGTCGAGGGTGACTGCGATGCCCTGCTCGTCCAGTGCACGCAGCACGGTCTTCATCCGCTGGGGCGCGATCTCACTGGCCTCCAGCGCGCCCTTGAGCTGCGTGCTGTCGATCGAGCCGTTCGCCAGGCCGGCGGCCATCAGCTGCTGCAGCGCGGGATGCGCGAACTCCGCCGGCAAGGCCGGGGCTGCGGGGGTTTTCGACACGGGGTCCACCAACTACCTTCCAAAACTGTCGGCCCGCAGGTCTACGGACACCACTACGTTGCCGTCCGGGGACGACGGCTGACCGAGGTTGGGGTTGCGAGGCGACCGCTGAACCGGGCTGGTCCGACCCGGTTGCGAGCACTTCATCACCATTATAAAACGAGTCGCGGCGCAGAACATTCCATCGGCCCGTCACCGCGGGCGGCAGCCAAGCGGTGCGGTTCCGCAAAACGCTTGGCTGACAAGCGGATCCGTCGCGTTGCAGTTATTGGGAAGGCTTGACGGCGAGCACCGGACACGCTGCGTCCAGCAGGATGCGCTGCGCGTTGGCGCCGAGGATGAGCTTGCCGACCGGCGACCGGCGGCGCAGCCCGATCACCAGCAGATCCGCCGACTCGTCCTCCGCAATGCGGAGCAGCTCATCGGTCGCGTCCTGGCCAGCCGAAACCGTGCGCACCTCGTAGCTGACGTCCTGATCGGCCAGTTGTTCCAGCTGGGCGCGGGCATCAGCCGCCTGCTCCTCGTCCTCGGACCGCGCGGAGTCCAGCACCACCAGCGGGGTGCCGCGCACCGCAGCTTCGGCCGCCGCGCGCCGCAGCGCCGCGGCGCCCTCCTTGGTCGGCACATATCCGACGACGACAGCCACTGTGCGATCACCTCTTCCAGCACACCCCGTCCGGGGAGGCATACGGCCGACGGTACCGGACCGGTGCCGGCCGCGGGCGCCAGGTGAGGTGACGCACGTCACGTCAGCCGGCGACGGGCACCGTTTCCTGGTGCCGGCGGGCGTCGGTAACCGTCTCGGTCACGATGGCGGCCACCTGCCCGGTCTCGATCAGGAAGCCGTCGTGCCCGTGGCCGGAGCGCATCAGCCGCACCCTTCCGCGACCATGGGCCTCGACCATCTCCTCGGACAGCGCGACCGGGAACAACCGGTCGGAGTCGACCGCGGCGACCCGCAGCAGACCACGGTAGGAGCCCAGTACCTCCGCCAGACTGCCGCGGCCGCGCGCGACGTCGTGCGTGGCCATCGCCGCGGTGAGTTGCACGTAGGCGCCGGCGTCGAAGCGGCCGACCAGCTTGCCGGCCTGGTGGTCGAGGTAGCTCTCCACCGCGAACCGGCCGTCGCGGAACGGGTCCTCTCCCGGTTGGGCCCGAGTGCCGAACCGGCCGTTGAGCTCGTCGGCGGACCGGTAGGTCGTGTGCGCGATCCGGCGGGCGATGCCGAGCCCGGCGTCCGGGCTGCGGCCGGTCCCGTAGTAGTCGCCGGCCAGATAGTCCGGGTCCGACGTGATCGCGAGGTTCTGTGCCTGCCCCCAGGCGATCTGATCGGCGGTCGCGTGCGCCGCGCTGGCCAGGACCAGCGCAGCACCGGTGCGCTGCGGATGCCCGCCGACCCACTCGATCGCCCGCATGCCGCCCATCGAGCCGCCGAGCACCAGGAACCACGCGTCGATCCCGAGCACGTCGGCCACGGCCGCTTCGACCGCGACCTGGTCTCGGATCGTGGTCCGGGGAAAGCGGGAACCCCATGGCCTCCCGTCCGGGGCGATCGAGCCGGGCCCGGTCGTGCCGCGGCAGCCGCCGAGCACGTTGATCGCCACGACATACAGCTCGTCGGTGTCCAGGGGCCGGCCCGGTCCGATGAGACCGGGCCACCAACCGGGGGTCGGTTGTCCGGGTCCGGCGTCGCCCACCACGTGCGAGTCGCCGGTGAGCGCATGCTCGACGAGCACCGCGTTGCCGGCGTCGGGTGCCAGCCGCCCCCAGGTCTGGAAGGTGACGACGACCTCCGGCAGCACCTCGCCGCTCTCCAGGACGACGTCGGTCAGCCGGATCGCTCGCGCGTCGGGGTTCGCGTCGCGCGGCGGGGCGCACCACTGCGTCGCCGGATGTATGACGGTCACCTGCCACTCCTCGAGCCCCAAGGGGCCGCGTGGCCCCGCGCTTGCCGAGCCGCACGATGCGGTCGGCCTTGTCCTCACCCGGGGCACCCCACCGCGGTGGAGGGTTGCCGCCCAGCCAGCCGGGGCTGTGTCCGCTGTGGACGAATGCCGTGCTCGCGCTTCGGCAGGTCAGGTCAGCGGACGCTGGGACTCATGACGGGTATGACGGTAGCAAAATCGGGTGACGGCGTCGAAGCAGCAACCCCGGCGTCTCACGGGGCGGGCCGCGCGCGCAGCAGCTCGCAGCTCACGCCGGACGCTGCTCGGGACGGGTCGGCCGCAGTCCCGCGTCCAGCGCTCGCTCGAGCAGCCGCGCCAGCCGGCAGGTCGGATCGATCTCCAGGGCGCGCTCGACCGCCAGCCAGGCCACGACGCCGTTGCCGGTGGTCCACTGCAGCCCAGCGGCCAGCAGCAGCACCGGCACGCTGAGCGCGTGCGGGATGCAGGCCACCCACTCCTCCAGACGATGCGCGACGGTCGCCACCGGGTCGTCGAACGAGTCGACGTCCCGCAGCCATATCGGCGGCAGGCCCAGGTGGTGCGGGTCGATCGGGTCGCCGGCCTGCACCATGTCGCCCGGCAGGAAGTCCGGCATCAGCCAGGACAGCACCTCGTCCCGGATCCGGACGTCCTGCACCGCCACCGACGCAGCCGCGAGCACGTCGACCGGCAGCCGGTGGACCGGTGTGCCTCCGTCCACCAGCACCGGTGGCAACACCTCGGCGGTGCGGATCTCCAGCGGCTCAGGACTGGCGAGCCGGGCGTCGACCGCGCGCGCCACCAGCGGGTGCCGGATCTCCAGCCGGTGCGCCAGCTCGGCTCTGCTCCGTGCGGGAACGACACCTTGCACGACGCGTTCGGCCACGGGCTCGACACCGGCGGCCGGCGGCACCGGCTGCCATTCCCGTGGACAGTCGCCGCAGCCGCATTGTTCGGCGCGCCACTCGGCGACGCCCCGGACGTGCGCGACGTGGGACAGCTGGGCAGCCAGCTCACCGAGCAGCGACCGCAACTCCATGACGAAGAGCCGGTCGGCCGCGCCGAAGCCGTCGTAGCAGAGCACCAGGACGTCGTCCGGCTGCACCTGGGTGAAGGCGGCCGCGATGTGCCGGGCCGTCCCGACCGCGGCGCCGCTGTCGGGGCGGTCGACACGGGCGGTGACCACGATCTTGTGGTCGCGCATCCCCATCACCGCCAGCGAATGGGTGGGCACGAAACCGAGCTGGTAGGGGAGGTAGGCGATGATCTCGCCGATGCTGCACAGGGATGCCATGCCTCGCAGCCTGCGGGCGCGTCGGCCCACCGCCCCAGCCTCTCGAGGCGGGGTTGTGCACGGCGTCTTCCGCCGGAACCGGGATGTGGACGAGGTGCGTCAGGACAGCCGCTCGCCCTGGATCGTGTCGCCCCGTCGCCGTTCCCACTCCAGGAAGCGGTCGGTGTCATGGGCCAGCGTCCGGGCCAGCCAGGCCAGCACGACGGCGTCGTCGGCAAGACCCACGACCCCGACCAGGGCTTCCGGCAGCAGGTCGACCGGAGAGACGACATACGCGGCGGCCGCCGCCAGCAGCGCGAGATGCCCGGGGCTGATCGCGGTGTATTCCCCGCGAGCGACCGCCCTCGTCATCCGCGGCAGGCACGCCACCCGCACTGCGACCGCCGGGCCGCCCGGCTCCGTGGCGTCCTGCAGCGCGTCCGAGATGCGGCGCATGGCAGCCCAGCGCAGGCTGGGCAGACGCGCCATGGTCAGTGCTTCCCCGCGCGCAGCAGCCGGTCGCGGGGCGGGAACTCCGCCTTGGCACCCTTCGCGATGCGGGAGAGCAGGAACGCGTCCAGCCCCGCACCCAACACCCCGCCGGCCAGCGGGATGCCCTTGCCGAGCTTGGTGAACAGCTTGTCGCCGACCTGGGTGATCAGCCGGAAACCGACGGCCTTGTTGACCACCATGACGGCCGGCGGTGGGAGCTGGCTGCTCGCGAGGTTCGCCAGACGGCCGGTGCTCACGATCCCTGCCTTCTTGAGCACGTCGTCGGCGTCGCCACCCACGAGCGTCAAAAGTATGGCGGTGCGCGTCCCCTGGTCGGCGAGGTCGTAGCCGCGCAGCTGCGCAATGGCCGCGACCATCCGGGTGTTGATCACGTAGAAACCGGCCAGGTTGACCGGCAGTGCGACGGCCATGGTGACGAACCCGCCCAGGCTGGTCACGAAGCCGGCGCTCGCCGCGAGACGGCGGTGCTGCGACACGACGTGGTCGATCGCGCGTTCCCGGTCGGCCGGGAACTTCGCGAGCGCCTCCTCCGCCACCTGCTGCGCATCGTCGAACCCGGCCTTGCCGTCGATCCCGACCGAGATCAGCCGCTGCGCGAGGCTCAGGGCGGTGCCGCCGAGCGGACCCTTGTCGAGCGGGACGGGCTGGTTGCCGTTCTTCTTGCTCTTCTTGGCGCCGAACATTCCTCCATCCTGCCAGCCGCCACCGCCGCACTCGACGCCGTGCACGACCCGCGGCATACCGCCGGGTGAACCCGCACGACGGGGGCGCGTAACGTGGCGTTATGGCTTACCCCACCGATCCGAGCCCCGAGCTCGCTGACTACGCACATCCGGAGCGCCTGGTCACCACCGGCTGGCTGGCCGAGCAACTCGCCGGCGACCACCCTGGCCTTGTCGTCCTGGAGTCCGACGAGGACGTCCTGCTCTACGACACCGGCCACATCCCCGGCAGCTTCAAACTGGACTGGCACACCGACCTCAACGACCCGGTCACCCGCGACTTCGTCGACGGTGCGGGCTTCGCCAAGGCGATGTCCGAGCGCGGGATCAGCCGCGACACCACCGTCGTCATCTACGGCGACAAGTCCAACTGGTGGGCGGCATACGCTCTGTGGGTGATGACCCTCTTCGGGCACGAGGACGTTCGCCTGCTCGACGGCGGCCGCTCCGCCTGGATGGCCGAGGACCGCCCGCTGACCCGGGAGGTGCCGACCGCCGAACCGGCCGACTACCCGGTCATCGAGCGCAACGACGCGCCGATCCGTGCTTTCAAGGACGACGTCCTCGCCCATCTGGGCAATGCGCTGGTGGACGTCCGCTCCCCTGGTGAGTTCACCGGTGAGCTGCTCGCCATGCCCGACTACCCGCAGGAGGGCGCGATGCGCGGCGGTCACATCCCCGGCGCCCGGTCGGTCCCGTGGGGCAAGGCGGCCCGCGAGGACGGCCGGTTCAAGAGCCGCGCCGACCTCGAGGACCTCTATCAGAAGGAACAGCAGCTGCAGCCCGGTGAGGACGTCGTCGTCTACTGCCGGATCGGCGAGCGCTCGTCGCACACCTGGTTCGTGCTGACGCAGCTGCTGGGCTTCGGCAACGTCCGCAACTACGACGGCTCGTGGACGGAGTGGGGGAACTCGGTGCGGGTGCCGGTTGAACAGGGAGCGCCGACCGAGGTGAGGACACGAACGCAGTGAGGCCCGGAGGCGAGGGAAGAGGCGCGACAGATGAAAGGTGAGCAGAAGGTATGACGGACGCGAGTGACGTTCCCGGCGCGCTCGCCGAGCTGATCGACGACTTCGCGGCGGTCGGGCCCAAGGACCGGCTGCAGCTGCTGCTGGAGCTGAGCGAGGACTTGCCCGAGCTGCCCGCGCGGTATGCCGAGCATCCCGACCAGCTGGAGCAGGTGCACGAGTGCCAGACGCCGCTGTTCCTGGCGGTCGAGGTCACCGACGGCACCGTCCACCTCTTCTTCAACGCACCGAGGGAGGCGCCGACGACCCGCGGGTTCGCCGGCATTCTGCACACCGGGCTGGACGGGCAGCCGGCCGCGACCGTGCTCGACGTGCCGGACGACGTGCCGTTCCGGTTCGGGCTCGCCGAGGCCGTTTCCCCGTTGCGGATGCGCGGCATGGTTGCGATGCTCTCGAGGATCAAGCGGCAGACCCGGGCGCAACTGGCCGGCTGACGCGGCGCGCGGGAGCCCACGACACCGACACCGAATGCGTTAGGTTTCGCCATATGAACTCCTTGGGCAATAAGAAGTTACTTGCCGTGCCCGCGGTCGTCGCGGTGATCGGACTGGTGCTGCTGATCATCGGTTTGCTCAGCGGCTCCAGCGTGAAGCTGACCCAGTTCCCCAACGGCAGCACGCTGTCGATGAACGGCGGCTTCTCGGTCTACAGCAAGACGGCTGCCGACCGGACCGCGACGTTCTGCAAGGTCGACGGCACGACGCTGGGTCGGCCCACCAAGGACTTCTCGGTGAGCGCCGACGGCACGAAGTACTACGAGGTCGCGCGCAGCACGGTGTCCAAGGGCACGGTCACCTGCACCGGCAACTCCGGCACCCTGTTTGCCGGCAAGCGTGCCGACCAGATCGGCGGCGGTTTCCACACCGCCGGCATCGTGATCGGAGTGATCCTGCTCGTCCTCGGCCTGGTGGGTGCGGCGCTGCTCTTCCTGCTCGGCAAGAAGGGCGGTCAGCCGGCCGGCGCAGGTGGCGCCGAAGGCCCGGCCGGTTACGGCCACGGCGGCTACGCCCAGCCGGGTTACGGCCAGCAGCAGGGGCAGGTGGGCTACGGCCAGCAACAGGGCCAGTTCCCCGGTTACGGCCAGCAGCAGCCCTACGGTCAGGGCGGCTACGGGCAACAGGGTTACGGCCAGCAAGGGCAACAGGGCTACGGTCAGGGCGGCTACGGTCAGCAGGCGCCCTATGCCCCGCAGAGTCAGTCCGGCTACGGACAACCGGGTCAGCAGGGAGGCTACGGCCAGCAGGGCTACGGTCAACAGCAGGGCGGCACGCCATACGCCCAGCCCGGCTATGGTCAGGGCCAGCCGCAGGGTTACGGCCAGCCGCAGGGTTACGGCCAGCAGCAGTACGGACAGCAGGGACCGTCCGGTTACCGACAGCAGGGCTCGGCGCCCTACGGCCAGCAGCCGTCCTACGGTCAACCGGCCCCGCAACCCCAGCAGCCGCGCGATGTCTCGGACGCACCGACCCAGGCGGTGTCCTCCGACGACGTCACCGGCCAGGGTGGGCAATCGGCTGGTCCGGAGCAGCAGTCCGGCTGGGGCTCGGGCAGCGACAGTTCCGAAGCCCCCACCCAGACCGTCTCCAGCGACGACGTCAATCGGCTGTCCTACGGCCAGGCGTCGACGCCGGCCTACGAGCAGCCCGGCTACCAGAGCGGCTCGCCCGCTCCGTCGACGGGCGGGCAACAGGGTCAGCCGTCCTACGGTGGTGACCGTTCCGAGGAGCCGACGCAGGCGATCTCGGGATTGCCGTTCTCGACCGGCGGGCAGCCGGCCGGCGATGCCGAAGACATCCATGAGCAGGCCACCACCGCCGTGCCGGCGGTCGGCGACGATCAGCAGCCGCGGCAGGACAACCCGTGGACGCCGCGGCATGAGCAGCCGGAGGGTCAGTCCGGTCAGGGCGACGACCAACAGGGCGACCAGCACTGAGCTGACCGCCTGGCGAGACAAGGGAACCCCGCACCGCTTCGGCGGTGCGGGGTTTGCACATCTCGACGGCCGCGAACCTCCCATCCGACGTGCAGGATCCTCTAAGGTCACGGAAGTCGCGCGTTTGTGATCGAATCGGAGGAAACCAATCATGTTCAAGCAACATTTGCGGCGATGGATTGCGGTGGTAGGCACCGCTGTCCTCGCCCTGGCCGGCTTCGCGGCCCTCACGCCGAGCGCGTCCGCCGCGACCGGTCAACTGGGCACCATCACCTCGGCACACCGGGACGGCAACAGCTACGTCTTCGGCGCCGGCGATGCTCGGCTGCGGGTGACGGTCGAGGACGCCGACCTGTGGCGGGTCGAGGTCGCGCCCGAGGGACCTTCACCGACCCGGCCAACACCAAGCCGAGCGATCCCAGCGCGCCCGACGCCAACATCGTGGTCAAGACCGACTACCGCGGTGCCACCTCGAATCTCACGGAGACGGGGTCGGCATACGTCATCTCCACCTCGGCCGCGAAGCTCACCGTCACCAAGTCGCCGGCCACGCTCACCATGACGCGCGCCGACGGCACGCTGTTGTGGCAGGAGACCGCTCCCCTGTCGTGGAACTCCGCCGGCACCACGCAGCACCTCGCCCAGGGCCCGACCGAGCAGTACTTCGGCGGCGGCATGCAGAACGGCAGCTTCAGCCACCGCGGCCAGCAGATCTCCATCTCGAAGGACGGCTGGGACGAGGGCGGGCAGCCCAACTCCGTGCCGTTCTACATCTCCAGCAACGGGTATGGCGTGCTGCGCGACACCTTCGCTCCAGGCACCTACGACTTCGGATCGGCCGTCACCACCACGCATTCCGAGCAGCGCTTCGACGCCTACTACTTCGTCGGCGACGCCAAACAGGTCATCAACGACTACACCGAGTTGACCGGACGCCCGCTGGCGCTGCCGATGTATGCGCTGGAGCTGGGCGACGCGGATTGCTATCTGCACAACGCGAATCGCGGTGAGCGCCATACCCTTCCGGACTCGACAGCGGTCGCGGACGGTTACAAGAAGCACGATCTGCCACTCGGCTGGATGCTCGTGAACGACGGATACGGTTGCGAATACGAGGATCTCGCGCAAACCGGTGACATGCTGCACCAGCACGGTGCGGAGCTCGGCCTGTGGACCCAGCGCGACCTGACCGAGCAGAAGTCCGAGGTCGCGGCCGGTGTGCGGGTCCGCAAGACCGATGTCGCCTGGGTCGGCCCCGGCTACCGCTTCGGTCTGGACGCCTGCGAGAAGGCCCGCGACGGCGTCCAGGACAACTCGACCGACCGCGCCACCGTCCTCACCATCGAGGGCTGGGCGGGCACCCAGCGCTGCGGCGCCATGTGGTCCGGCGACCAGTCCGGGTCGTGGGACTACATCAAGTGGCAGATCCCGACGTACGCCGGCTCCACGATGTCCGGTCAGCCGGTCACCACGGGCGACGTCGATGGCATCTTCGGCGGCAGCGCCAAGACCTATGTGCGCGATCTGCAGTGGAAGATGATGCTGCCGATGACCTACGCCATGAGCGGCTGGGCCAACAACGACAAGCAGCCGTGGACGTATGGCGAGCCCTACACCTCCATCAACCGGAAGTACTTGATGCTGCACGAGCAGCTGCTGCCGTACTTCTACACCTACACGATGGGCGCGACGAAGAACGGCATCGGCCCGACCCGGCCGCTCTACCTGGACTACCCGGACGACCCGAACACCTGGGGTGACACGGCGAAGTACGAATTCCTCGCCGGCGACGACTTCCTGGTCGCACCGGTCTACTCCGACACCAACGTGCGGGACGGGATCTACCTGCCCAGGGGCGAGTGGATCGACTACTGGACCGGCCGGATCTATCAGGGCGGCCAGACGATCAACGGTTACCAGGCGCCACTGGACACCCTGCCGCTCTTCGTC
Organism: Flexivirga sp. YIM B11880; assembly: GCF_058148645.1. Lineage (NCBI taxonomy): Bacteria > Bacillati > Actinomycetota > Actinomycetes > Micrococcales > Dermacoccaceae > Flexivirga > Flexivirga sp. YIM B11880. The sequence goes on along the minus strand of NZ_JBMAMH010000002.1, from coordinate 196,812 downwards.
AAAGCCGGCGCGATCGTGCCGCAATTCCCGAAGGGCACCACCGACTGGGCCGCCGGCAAGAAGGCCGGCCAGCTCGACCTGGACGTCTATCCCAGTGGCAACACGTCGTTCACCAACTACGAGGACGACGGTCGCAGTCAGGCAGCCCTGCAGGGCCAGTCCGCGACCCAGAAGTTCGACGTCACCGCTCCGGTCACCGGCCGGGGCCCGGTCGAGGTGGGCATCGGCGCCCTGTCCGGGTCGTATGACGGCAAGCCCACCACACGGCACTACCGGCTGACCGTCCACACGGACGAGACGCCCGACACCATCACCGTCGGGAAAGCCGCTCTTGTCGAACAGGATTCAGTGAAGGCGCTCGACGCGGCCGACTCCGGCTGGTTCTACGACAGCACGACGGGCATCACGCATGTCAAGACCGCGTCGTTGTCGACCGATGCTCCGGCGACGGTCCGGATCACCGGCGCGGGAGCGGTCGGCGGGTCCCACCCCGAGGACCACGACGTCAGCCTGGATCTCACTCCGGCCGCGATTTCCGTTGCCGGTGAAGGACGTCCGGTCTCGGCACAGTTCACCAACGAGACCGGCAAGCCGGTGGACGTCACGGCCACGAAGGTCACCGCACCGGCCGGCTGGACGTTGAGCGCGAACGGCCCGACGACCGTGGGCAGTCTGCAGAACGGCGCGACCTTCACCGCAAAGTACACGCTGACGCCACCGGCAGATGCGAAGCCCGGCTCGGTCGACCTGACCGCGGCCGTGACCTACAACGCGCACAGCACCCCGCTGACCGTGACTGACCGAGCCACCACGACGGTCGCCTACGCGAGCGCCGCAGCGGCATACAACAACATCGGCATCACGGCGTCGAGCGATCCCTCACCGGGCAACATCGACGGCGGCGGATCGAGTTTCCTCGCCGAGAAGCTCGCGGCTCAAGGGGCAACGCCCGGTGCCAAGGTCTCGGCGAACGGCTTCGACTTCACCTGGCCCGACGTCACGCCGGGCACCAAGGACAACGTGACCGGCGGCGGTCAGACGATCTCGGTGAGCGGCATCGGCAACGCACTGGCCTTCCTGGGGACCGGCACCAGCGGCTCCGCCGGTGGCGCCGCGACCGTCTACTACGCCGACGGCACGACGTCCTCCGGCACGGTGGGTATGCCGAACTGGTGCTGTCTGGCACAGAACAGCTATGGCGCCGAGGTGGCGATCCGCACCCTCGGCAAGAACACGCCGACCGGCCCGGCATACCCGACCACCGAATACCGCGTCTACACCTCGACACTCGCGATCGACCCGGCCAAGAAGGTCGTCGCGGTGACCCTGCCGTCCAACTCGGCCTTCCACGTCTTCGACCTCGCGGTCGGGACGCAACAGGTCGTCGCACCGCCGCTGCCGGACGGGCAGTACGCGTTCACGACCGGTGGCAAGGCGTTGACCGCGACCACCGGTGACCTCGGCTTGCTCACCATGAGCGACCCGAGCAGCGACGCGACGCAGAAGTGGGTGGTCACGCGGAATGCCGAGGACGGCAGTTATCAACTGAAGAACGCCGGGACCGGTGAGTGCGTCGACGTGCCCTACAGCTCGAAGACCGACGGTCAGACGGTCGGGCAGTACACCTGCACGGGCACGGACAATCAGCGGTGGCTGGTCACCAAGGACGGCGGTCAGCTGGTGCTGAAGGCCGTGCACAGTGGCCTCGCGCTGACCGCGGGCACCGACAGCGGCGTCACCCAGTCGGCGGACAAGGGGGTGGCCGGCCAGCGGTGGACCGCGACGGCTGAGTGATTCACGCACCGAGCACAATCATTGCGGCGGGCCCTGTCGGGGCTCGCCGCAATGATTGTGTCCGGGCTGGGTCTGCGAAGGAGGCGACGGGATGCGCGGTGCGCTGTATGCCGTTGTCGTGCACGGCGATCGAGCCGTGTGCGCCTCCGCCGACGGCATCCCCGTCGAGGGAGCCGTGGCGGACGTGGTCCGGTTCGTCGCGGAGACCGAGACGTCCGCCGGCGATCCGCCGCGCTGGGTGTGGTGGTCGGCGCGTGAGGCGGCTGCCCCGTTGGTGCGCGCAGGAGTGCACGTGCGCCGGTCCTGGGATCTCACCGAGGCACACCGGCTGTTGGTCGGCGGATTCGAGGCGGGCGCCGACGAGATCTGGGCGGTTGCGGCCGGTCTGGACCCCGCAGGGCGGCCCACGCCTGCGTCAGGTGACCTGTTCGACCTCGCTCCGGACGACGAGCCGGTGCTGACCGTCGACGGCTATCTGAATCCTTCCTACGTGCAGGACGATTGGCGCGCGGAGCACGTGGCCGACCTGGCGCGGTTGGCGCTGACGACGGCCGGTCGGCAGCAGGAGCTCCTGACGACCCGGCCGCACGGTGTGAGCACGGGGGCGAGCGAGTCCGGTGCCGCCCTGTTGTGCGTGGAGCTGACCGAGCACGGGCTGCCGATCGACCGGCCGGTGCTGGAGCAACTCATCACCGCGGTCGCCGGCCCCCGGCCGCGGGACGAGGAGCATGCCGCACGCATCCGGGCGGCCCGCGACCAACTGGTGCTGCAACACGTGCCGGGCCGCGGCAGGACCGATCTGCGCAATCCGGCGCACGTGCGAGAGCTGTTGCGGTCGCTGGGGGTTCGCGTCGACGACACCCGGGCGTGGCATCTGCGGCCCTACCGCGACGTGCACCCGGTGATCGGTGCGCTGCTCGAGTGGCGCAAGGCCGAACGCATCGCCACCACCTACGGCTGGTCGTGGCTGGACCGCTTCGTCGGTGCGGACGACCGGCTGCGCGGGTCGTGGACCGCGTGCGACGGCGGCGCGGGCCGGATGACGGCGGGCGCCGGCCTGCACAGCCTGCCGACGCCGCTGCGACCCGCGGTCGCCGCCGGCGCCGGTCACGTGCTGGTGCGTGCGGACCTGGGGCAGGTCGAACCCCGGGTGCTGGCAGCAGTTTCGGGCGATCCGGATTTCGCGGCGGCCACCGCCCAGGACGATCTCTACGCCACGGTCGCCCAGCAACTGCAGCTCGACCGGCCGGCCGCGAAGATCGCGGTGCTGGCCGCGATGTACGGGCAGACCTCGGGTCCGGCCGCTGACGCGCTGCACCGGATGGAGCGCACCTATCCGCGGGCGCTGCGCTACCTGCACGAGGCGGCGGACCGCGGCGAACGCGGCGAGCCGGTCATGACGTATGGCGGGCGATTGGTCCGCAGCCGGCTCGCGTCCGACGTGACGGGCCGGCGTGCGGTCGGCCGGTTCACCCGCAACGCCGTCGTGCAGGGTGCGGCGGCCGAGTTCTTCAAGGCCTGGGCGCTCACCGTGCGCGATGCCGTGCGGCCGCTCGGCGGCCGCATCGTCCTCTGCCTGCACGACGAACTCCTGGTGCACGCGCCCGCGGCATACGCGACCGAAACCGCTCAGGCGGTGGACGACGCGCTGCAGGCGGCGGCCCGGCGCTGGACCGGTGGCGCGCCGGTCCGGTTCGTCGCCGACATCAAGGTCGTGCAGCGCTGGTCGGAGGCCAAGGACTAACGCAGGAAGTCCGGCCCCTCCGAGCCTTTGCCCCGGTCGTCGGGCTCCTCCTCACGCAGGAACCGCTCCAGCTCGGCACCGATCTCGTCGGCGCTGGGCAGCTGCGCCATCTCGGTGGCCAGCAGATTCTGCCGTTTGAGCCCCTCGGTGAAGGCGTCGTACTGCTCCTCCAGCCCGTGCACGACCTCGCCGACCTCGTCGCTCTCGGCGACCTGTGCGGCGATCTCGGCGCGGTTGAGACCGGCGATCGCCGCCAGCTCCTGCGCGGGTATGGCGAGCCCGGTGAGACCGGTGATGGCGTGCAACGCTGTAACGGCCGCATCGCCGAAGTCCATCTGCGCCAGGTAGTGGGGCACGTGAACGGCGAAACCGACTGTGTCGACGCCCGACTCGCCGAGGCGCAGGTGCATGAGGCTGTCGAGCGAGCCGGGAATCTGGACGGCGCCGAAGAGCGCTTCGTTGTCCGGGATCAGCGACGGGTTGCTGGCGAACTTCGTCATCCCGATCGGCCGGGTGTGCGGCACCCCCATCGGGATGCCCTGCGCGGTCACCACGAGCTGGACACCGAGCCGGCGGATCAGCTGGCGGATCGCCTCGATCATCCGCTCCCACTGGTAGTCCGGCTCGGGCCCGGCGAGCAGGTAGAACGGCGTGCCGTCCGCGTCGATCATCCGGTAGAGCAGCAGCGCGGGATCGGCGTATTCGGTGAAACGGTCGCGGTCGAACGTCATCACCGGGCGCCGGCCCCGGTAGTCGAGCAGCTGGTCGACGTCGAACGACGCGACGACCGTGTGCTCGAGCGTGCCGAGCAGGTGCGCGGTTAGCAGTTGCTGGGTGTTGCCGGCGTCGATCAGGCCGCCGAGCGACACCACCATGGTGTGCGCGCCGAGCGCGCTCGCGTGGGTGTCGGTCTCGAGCTGGTAGAGCTCTCGCGGGTCTTGCACGACATACTCCTGGAATCGGGGTCTTCACCAGTGCGAACGCCGCGGCACTCCGCGGGATTCCCGTCACCGGCGGGTGGCGTCCTCCACGGCGTCCATGGTCTTGAAGATGCGTTTGGGTGAGACCGGCCGGGCCGTCCCGAGCCGCTGCGCGAACAGGCTGACCCGCAGCTCCTCGATCTGCCACCGCAGGTCCACGACGTCCGGGTCGGTATGGCGGGCCGCCGGCAGCGAGGCCAGCAGCTTGGCGTGTTCCTCCTGCACGATCGCCACCTCCTCGGCGCGCTGCCGGTCACGGCTCAGGTCGCCCGGTGCCTTGTCGATGCGCTCGAGCATCGCCCGCAGGTAGCGGTCCAGGTCGCGCAGCCGGGCGGCCCCCACCTCGGCCACGAAGCCGCGGTGCACCAGTCCGGCCAGTTGCTGCTCCAGCTCGGCACGCAGCTGCGCGACAGACGGCTGGGTCATCGCGTCCAGCGCGAGCCGGACCTCGCGGGCATGGTCGAGCACCGGTGCCAGCGCCTCGACGACGGCGACCACCCGTGGCGCGACCTGCTGGCGCACCGCGCGAAGCGCTTCCTCGAACTGCGCTGCGTCGCGCACCGTGCCGTCCGGCAGATCCCGCGCCACGATGTCGTCGACGGCTGCCGCGAGGACGTCGTCCATGAGGGCCCGCATGGTGCCGTGCGGATTGTTGCCCAGCGCCAGCCGCTGACGGGTGGTGAACAGGCCCTCGATCCGCTTCCACGGCACGTCCACACCGAGCAGGATCAGCCGCCGGATTCCCGCCTTCGTGGCGTGTGCCTGCTCGGACGCGGTCGGCAGCACCTCGAGGGAGACGGTGTCGCCGTGGTCGACCAGTGCGGGGAAGCCCTGGATGGTTCGCCCGCCGTGCCGTTGCTCGTACGTCGCGGGAAGCTTGTCCAGGTCGCCCCAGGTGGTGAGCCCGCTGCGCTCGATGTCCGCGGCCGCCCGGGACACCGCCCCGCGGACCTTGCCGGCCAGCTGCTGCTGGAGCGCTTCCAGGTCCTTGCCCTCGTCGAGCTTTCGACCGCGAGAGTCCTCGACCCGGAAGGTGATTCGCAGATGGTCAGGCACTCGGGACCAGTCCCACTCCCGCGGCGGAACGGCGACACCGGTCGCTGCGCGGAGCGCCTCGCCGAGTTCGTCGGTGATGGATCCGCGGTCGGGGTCGAGGTGCGGAAGTACCCGGCGGGCGTGGTCCGGAGCGGGCACGAAATTGCGGCGGGTCGCCTTGGGCAGTGACCGGATCAATGCGGTCACCAGCTCCTCGCGCATGCCGGGCACCAGCCAGTCGAAACCGTCTTCGGTGACCTGGTTGAGCTGGTCGAGCGGCAGGTGCACGGTCACGCCGTCGGCGTCGGCTCCCGGCTCGAACTGGTAGGTGAGCCGCAGCTTCAGGTCGCCCTGTCGCCACGTCTTGGGGTAGTCGCTCGCCTGGACGGAGTCGGCGTCCTCGCGCAGCAGGATGTCCTCGGTGAGAGTGAGCAGCTGTGGGTTCGTCCGCCGCTCCACCTTCCACCAGGTGTCGAAATGGGCTGCCGAGACCACGGATTCGGGGATGCGGGCATCGTAGAAGTCGAAGAGTTCGTCATCTCCGACGAGCAGGTCGCGCCGCCGCGCGCGGGCCTCCAGGTCGGCGATCCGCGCAACCAGTTGGCGGTTGTCACGGAAGAACGCGTGCCGGGTCTCCCAGTCGCCCTCGACCAGCGCGTTGCGGATGAACAGCTCCCGGCTGAGCTCCGGATCGACCTTGCCGTAGGAGACCTGCCGGCCGGCGACGAGCGGCACGCCATACAGCGTCACCCGCTCGGCGGCCATCACCGCGCCCCGCTTGCGAGACCAATGCGGTTCGGAATACTGGCGTTTCACCAAGTGCGCGCCGAGCCGTTCGGCCCAGGCCGGGTCGATGCGGGCGTTGGTGCGGGCCCACAGGCGGCTGGTTTCGACGAGTTCGGCCGACATCACGTAGTCGGGCTGTCGCCGGAAGAGCGTGGAGCCGGGCTGGATCGAGAACCGGGCGCCGCGCGAACCCTGGTAGTCGCGTTTGTCCGGGTCGCGCAACCCGATCTGCGACAGCAACCCGGCCAGCAGTGCCTGATGTATGGCGTCCTCTCCGGCCGGGTTGTCGCTGGGCGTCAGCCCTTGGCGCTTGGCGATCTGCTTCAACTGGGCGTGCAGGTCCTGCCACTCGCGGATGCGCAGGTAGTGCAGGTATTCGCGCTTGCACATCCGGCGGAAGGCGCTGGACGACAACGACTTCCGCTGCTCCTTGAGATAGCGCCACAGGTTGAGCAGGCTGAGGAAGTCGCTGGTCTCGTGCTTGAACCGGGCGTGGGACTGATCGGCTTGCGCCTGGGCCTCGGCCGGACGCTCGCGCACGTCCTGGATGGACAGCGCGGCCACGATGACGAGCACTTCGCGCAGTGAGCCGTTCTCCGCTGCGGCGACCAGCATGCGGGCCATCCGCGGGTCGACCGGCAGGGCGGCGAGGGTGCGGCCGATGCTCGTGAGGCTCCGGCGCTGCTGCGTCGCTCTCTCCTCGACGGCGCCGAGCTCCTGCAGCAGCCGGACGCCGTCGGTGACCTGCCGCGGGTCGGGCGGTTCGACGAACGGGAAGCGGGACACGTCGCCCAGGCCGAGGGACGTCATCTGCAGGATGACCGACGCGAGGTTGGTGCGCAGGATCTCCGGCTCGGTGAAGTCCGGGCGCGCGTCGAAGTCCGCCTCCGAGTAGAGCCGGATGCACACACCGTCGGCGACGCGCCCGCACCGGCCGGACCGCTGCCGCGCCGACGCCTTCGAGATCGGCTCGATCGGTAGGCGTTGCACCTTGGTGCGCTGGCTGTAGCGGGAGATGCGGGCGGTGCCCGTGTCCACGACATACCGGATGCCCGGCACGGTGAGCGAGGTCTCGGCGACGTTGGTGGCCAAGATGATCCGCCGCTTCGTCGACCGGTTGAAGACCCGGTGCTGCTCGGCGGTCGACAGGCGTGCGTAGAGCGGCAGGATCTCGGTCGACGGCAGCTCGAGCGCGGTCAAGGCGTCCCCGGCGTCGCGAATCTCGCGCTCGCCGGAGCAGAAGACCAGCACGTCCTGCGGCCCTCCATCACCGCGCGCCTCGGTCCAGAGTTCGGTGACGGCGTCGGCGATGCCGGTGACCTGGTCGATGTCGATTTCCTGCTCACGGAGTTCTTCGTCGCTCTTCCTCGAACTCCGCTTCGGCCGGGTGCTCGCAAGCTCGCCCCCAACCTCCGCTGCGCCCTTCGTCAGAGTCTCGACCACCCGCACCAGCGGGCGGTAGCGCACCTCCACCGGGTAGGTGCGCCCGGACACCTCGATCACCGGGACCGGCGGCTGCCCCTCGATGCTGAAGTGGTCGGCGAACCGCTGCGGGTCGATGGTGGCCGAGGTGATGACGACCTTCAGATCCGGGCGGCGCGGCAGCAGCTGCCGCAGGTAGCCCAGGATGAAGTCGATGTTGAGCGACCGCTCGTGCGCCTCGTCGATGATCAGTGTGTCGTAGCGGCGCAGGTCCCGGTCGTGCTGCAGCTCCGAGAGCAGCACGCCGTCGGTCATCACCTTGACCAGCGAGTCCTTGGTCGTGTGATCGGCGAATCTGACCTGATAGCCGACGGTTTCGCCGAGCGTGACGTCCAGCTCCTCGGCGATCCGCTCGGCCACCGAGCGCGCGGCGATGCGGCGGGGCTGGGTGTGGCCGATCATCCCGTCCAGCCCCCGGCCGAGTTCGAGGCAGATCTTCGGCAACTGGGTGGTCTTGCCGGAGCCGGTCTCGCCCGCGATCACCACCACCTGGTGGTCGCGGATGGCCTCGGCGATCTCGTCCCTCGCGGCGCTGACCGGCAGCTGCTGCGGATAACTGATTGCCGGCACGAGCGCGCGACGGTGTTCGCGCCGCGCGGCGCGCTGCTCCGAAGTCTCGCGAGGCGGCCGGCCCTTGCCCTGAGGGCCACGGCCGCGCCCTCGGGGGCCGCGAGACCGACGGCGAGCGGGCGCGGCGGGGTCAGGTGAGGTCATGGTGATCGACCCCATTGTCGCAAACGCCGGCGGCATCCGTCGCATCGATTTGCCGTCGGTCAGACGGCGCGGGCAACCACCTCACCGAACAGTTCCTCGCCGTCGACGTCGAGTCCGCGGGCCCGGAACCAGGCGGCCACGTTGACACAGTCGCGCTGCAGCAGCTCCATGCCGTGGGGGTTGCCGAACAGGTCGACGGTCTGCGGCAGGTCGATCAGCACCAGCCGCTCCCCCGCGACGAGCAGGTTGTATGCCGACAGGTCTCCGTGCACACAGCCGATCGAGGCAAGCCCACTGATGGCGTCATACAGCTGGGTCCAGAGGATTTCCAACAGGTTCCGTTCAGGACGAGTCGCCGCCAGGCGCGGTGCCGGTGAGCCTTCGTGGTCGACGACGAGCTCCATGAGCAGCTCGGTGCCGTCGATCTGTACCGGGTACGGCACCGGCAGTCCGGCTCGGGTGAAGCGGACCAGCGACTCCCACTCGGCCCGCGCCCACCTGCTCGCCGCGACCGACTTGCCGAAGGACGTGCTCTTGGCCATCGCGCGGGCCTCCCGGCCGCCCTTCTTGGGCAGCCTGCGGCCCTCGGTGTAGGTGGTGTTGCGGTGGAACGTGCGATGTGCGGCGTCCCGATAGCGCTTGGCGGCCAGGACGACCCTGCGGTCGTCCAATGGCGCAGACCGCTCCAGCAGGAAGACGTCGGCTTCCTTGCCGGTCTTGAGAATGCCCAGCTCGGTGTCCACGGCGGCGTCGTCGGTGATGATCCAGTCGGGCCACGGTTGCGGGCCGCGGCTGAGCGGTTCGCAGCTGCCCCAGGTCGACCAGCGCTGGTTGTCGCCCAGCTCGCCGATCTCCTGGTAGTCGAAGGTGAATCGCGGGTCGGCCGCGTCGGCCGTGTCAGTGGAGGACGCAGCCTCCGGGTGTTGCGTCATACGAAGTGCTCCGATCGAGGAAGTGCATGGAAACGGGCATGCTGACCCGGACTTCTGCCATGACGGCCTCCTCTCGATCGGTGCGACGGGTGTCGTCGCCGCGGGTGTGCTCACTCTCGCCGTCCTGCGGCGGCGTCGGCAACTGGTTTTCTGATCGACCGGCATACCGACGCATTGAGCGGCATACGGAATCGGGCTGATTCCGTATGCCGCTCAATGCGTTGTCCTGCCGCTCAATCAGGACGGCGGGTTTGTCGTTGGTCAGCTCTTGGCTGCGGTCAGCCCCTGCTCGAGGTCGGCGATGATGTCGTCGATGTGCTCGATGCCCACCGAGAGCCGCACGAGGCCGGGCGTCACGCCGGCCGCGAGGCGGTCCTCGTCCGGACCCTGCGAGTGGGTGGTCGAGGCGGGGTGGATCGCGAGCGAGCGCACGTCACCGATGTTGGCCACGTGCGAGTGCAGCGTGAGCGCCTCGACGAACTTCTTGCCCGCCTCGACGCCACCCGCGATCTCGAACGCGAGCACCGCTCCCGAGCCGAGCGGCGTGTATTTCTGGGCCAGTTCGTAGTATTCGTTGCCCGGCAGCGACGCCCAGCGGACCGACTCGACCTGGTCCTGCTCCTGCAGCCACTCGGCGACCTTGCGGGCGTTGGCGACGTGCCGCTCGACCCGGAGGCTGAGCGTCTCGATGCCCTGCTCGATGAGGAACGCGTTGAACGGCGAGATCGCCGCGCCGAGGTCGCGCAGCAGCTGCACGCGGGCCTTCAGGATGAACGCGAGGTTCGCGCCGAGCGGGCTGCCGACGCCGAGGTCCCGCGCGTAGACCAGACCGTGGTAGGCCTCCTCCGGCGTGTTGAATCCGGGGAACTTCTCCGGGTCCTCGCCGAAGTCGAAGTTGCCGCTGTCGACGATGACGCCGCCGATGGACGTGCCGTGGCCGCCGAGGTACTTGGTGGCGGAATGGATCACGATGTCGGCGCCGTGCTCGATCGGACGCAGCAGGTATGGCGTGGCGATCGTGTTGTCGACGACGAGCGGCACACCGTGGTCGTGGGCGACACCGGCGACCAGCTCGATGTCCAGGATCTCCGACTTCGGGTTGGACACCGTCTCGGCGAACACCAGCTTGGTGTTCGGCTGGAACGCTGCCGCCCAGCTCTCCGCGTCGGTGCGGTTCTCCACGAACGTGGTCCGGATGCCGAGCTTGGGCAGCGTGTGCTTCAGCAGGTTGAACGTCCCGCCATACAGGCTGGGGCTGGCGACGATGTGGTCCCCGGCCTCGACGATGTTGAGGATGGCGAGGGTCTCCGCGGCCTGACCGGAGGCGACCAGCAGCGCGCCGACGCCGCCTTCCAGGCTGGCGATGCGCTGCTCGACGACGTCGGTCGTCGGGTTCATCAGCCGGGTGTAGATGTTGCCGAATTCCTTGAGCCCGAAGAGGTTTGCCGCGTGCTCGGTGTCGTTGAACTGGTAGGACGTGGTCTGGTAGATCGGCAGTGCCAGCGACCCGGTGGCCGGGTCGGCGGTCTGGCCGGCGTGGATCTGCCGCGTCTCGAAGGACCAGTTGGGGGTTGCGTCGCTCATCGTGACCTTCCATGCCTCGAGGAAACGCCGGAGGCGACAGGCGCCGCCCTCGGCGGCGGGACTCACGTTCGTGATGCCCGCGCTTGCCAGCCGGCGATCTGCACCGGCGGCCTGGTCCTCACCCGGGGCACCCCACCGCGGAGGAGGGTTGCCGGTCAGCGAGCCGGGGCTTGGCGCTGACACTCATGACCTGGTCGGGATCGTAGCCCGCACCCTTTCCGCAGTCATAATCGTCTCTAACTGTGGACGCGTCAGAGTGTTATGTATGGCGCGGCCGATCCAGCCTTCCGGAGGGCGCGCCACTTGACGCCGGAGCGCTATCTTCTTAAATTGCTAGCATGCCAGCAAATTCCAAGGAGGGCGGCAAAGCCCAGTTCAACGTCTATCTCCCCCCGGAGGTGATCCGTGCGGTGAAGCACCGCGCCATCGACGACGGCCTCAGCCTCTCGGCGCTCGTCGAGCAGGCACTGCGTGACTACCTCGACCAAGGAGCTGCGAAATGACCCTCTTCGTGCAACCCATCCGCTTCACCGACAACATCGACGCAATGTCGGATCTGCTTGTCGGGCTGGGGCTTTCGGTCAGCATCACGAGCGACAAAGGCGGCTGGGTCGTGCTCTGCGGGCGCAGCGGCACCGTCGCGCTGCACAGTGCTGCCGACTCCGCCTCGGGCGCACAGCCGGGCACAACCTCCCTCTCCTTCGAGGAGACCGGCCTCGACGCCCTCGCGAGGCAACTCGCCGCGAGCGGCTTCGGCACCGAAGGTCGTCCAGGTGAGTCGATGGTGTACGACGAGGCCTACGGCCGCGCGATCACGGTCACGCTCGGTGACGACGAGTTGATCATCAACGGTCGATCCGATGACCTCTACGGCTACACCAGCACAGGGGTCGAGCCGGGCATCGGCGATCTGCAGGTGACGCCGATCCGGTTCGTCGACGACCAGACTCCGGACCGACGGCTGCTCGAAGCCCTCGGCTTCGCGGTCGTGGGCGAGGCGAGCGACTACTTCACGCAGCTGGCGCTGCCCGGCGCCGGAGGCGCCGTCGGCCTGCACCACACCGGTGGCGGCGAACCGCCCGTCATACCAGGCCCGTTCGCGGTGCAGTTGTCGTTCGAGACGATCACTCCCCTTGCCGACATTGCCGAACGCGCGCAGTTCGCCGGTGCGCGTGCCGAGTTGCACGAGTCGGAGTTCGGCGATCACCTGGCCATCACCGACCCCGACGGTCAGCAGATCCTGGTGCACGCCGCCTCGGAGTGAACACAGCGGCCGTGGCGTCATAGAACCCGACAGCTCAGCCGCGGTAGCGAGCGACCACGCGATAGAGCACCGGATCCTCGTCGCCGTACGGCGAGAGGCCGTCCGACTCCTGGTCGCTCACGACGTCGAAGCCGAAGCGGCCCTCGAGCGCGGTGCGGAACTCCGCGGCGTTCTGGAAGCGCCGGTAGTGGTTGCCGAACGTCTTCGTGCGCTTCTCGTCCTCGTCGGTGCGGAACTCCGCGGCGAAGAGATCACCTTCGCGAGCCACGGAGGCAATGTGCGACAGAAGGTCCTCCTGCACGTCCGCCTTGATCGAGTGGAGGAAGAACCGCAGGTAGAAGACCACACCGTCCTCGTGCCGGTCCCGGAAACTGCGCAGCGCCGTCCCCAACGCGTCGGAGTCGGACACGTCGCACACCGCGAATTCGGCGTGCTCACCGACGCCCAGCTGCTCGGCGCGCAGCTGCGCCCGCTCCACGGCCACGCCGGACTGGTCGATGCCGAGGACGCTGCGGCCGGTCAGCGCGAAGGCGCACGAGTCGCGGCCGTCGCCGCAGCCGATGTCCAAGACCGCATCCGGCAGGCCGTCCAGCTTGCTGACCTCGTCGAAGAACGTCGAGCCCTCGGTATTGCTGTGTCGAGCATAGAAATTGGACCAGTAGACGCGATCCCGCTGCGGGATCGTCAGCACACCGTCGTCGGCGACGTCGGTGCGCGCATGCGACCAGTGGAATCCCGGTTTGGGCAGCCGCCAGTCGTCGCCGTAGATGTGAGCGACCAGCGGTTCGGGGTTGCGGGGGCGCAACACCTTTCCACCCGGGAAGTCGACCAGCTCGGTGCCCTGGTAGTCGGCCCTGGTGTAGCCGCGGGTGCCGGCCACGCCCCAGGGGAACCGCAGGCGGCCCTCCGGGTCGAAGTAGAGATGGAACAAGTCGATCCGATAGTTGCGGTCCTCCGGGTCGTGCACGTGCAAGACCCGCTGCCGCATATCGACCTCGAGGCCGGCTTCCAGCAGTGCGAGGGCGATCGCGATGAGCTCCTCCGCCGCTTCCGGACCGGTCCGGTGCTCGGAGATGTATGCCGCGTCGAAGTCGGCGTCGTGCCCGATGTAACCGCCCTCGCGCACCGATCCCAACAGCGTGCCGTAGATGATGAACACGTCGTGCCCGAAGCGATCGCCGACCACGTCCCGCACCTGCGCATAGAGCCCGGCGACCCTTCGCTGCCATTCCTCGTCGAGCCGCTTGGACAGCAGGATCCGGCCGGTCTGCGTCAGGATGTAACCCTCGTCCAGCCGCTGCTGGAGCGTGGCGAGGTCGAATGTGCCGGACTTGGCCGCCCGCAGGAACATGCCGTGGCCGGTGATGGGCAGCGGCTGCCCGGCATACCGCACCGCGAGCCGGTCGCCCTTGCGCAGGTAGGCCCAGATCTCCGTGACCTGGAAGGAGAACGCTCGCGCCTCGAACCCCTCGCGGACATTGCGGCGGCCGTCGGCTCGACCGGCGGCGACCCCGCCGCCGACGTACCGCTGATGAGTGGACGCTGCCTGGGCCGACGGCGCCGCCTCGTCCTCCTTGGTCACGCGCATGCCGGCGAGGGAGCCGGCCGGGGTCGGGTAGGTCCTGGACAGCTGGATCGGTCCGACGTGGAGTGTCACGGGAGTCGGCGCGGCGCTGATCGGCACCATCACCCAGCCGGAGATCTGCGTCTCGGCGACCCGCTCGACGACCCCCGTCACGGGGACCGACGGTTTGGTCCCGCCGGCCCCTTTGCCTTGCAGCTCCCGCATCGCCCGGCGGGCACGCCGTAGCCCTCCGCGCGATCGCTCCGGGAGCCGGTCGATGATGCGTCGTCGCAACGCTGCCATGCGTCAGCCACCTCCGGGCCACGTTCGTCGTCGGCGCTGCCGGTCCGCGCTACGGCAGACCGCTCCCGCAGGGCAGCATCGACATCGAGTCCAGGGATCTTCTCAGCGGGGATTCAGCAAACATACCTGGAAAGTTCGGCGCATCAAGCAAGGTGTGGTGCGTGTGTGCCGTCCTCCGCCGCAAACGCGTTCGTCTGCCGCGTCAGAGGAGGTGTGCGAGGGAGTAGATGACGAGGCCGACAAGGCCGCCGACCACGGTGCCGTTGATCCGGATGAACTGCAGGTCGCGGCCGACGTGCAGCTCGATCCGCTGCGACGCCTCCTGACCGTCCCACCGTTCGATGGTCTGCGAGATGACGGTGGAGATCTCGTGGCCGTAGGTGGTGACGACGTGCCCGGAGATCTCACCGAGCCGCCGGTCGAGGGCTCCCCGCAGGTTGTCGTCGGTGACTATCCGGTTGCCGAGGTCGGACAGCGCGCGGACGAGCCGCTCGCGCAGGTCACTCTCCGGATCTTCGAGTGCCTCCACCACGACGCGCTTGACGGACTGCCACATCCCGACCAGCGAGTCGCCGACGGACGGGTGCGACAGGATGCGCAGCTTGAGCGTCTCGGTGCGTTCCATGGTCGCCGGGTCGTTCTGCAGGTTGTCGGCGAGTTTGGCGAGCAGGTCGTCGATTGCGCGACGCACCTGATGGTCCGGGGTGTCGCGTATGTCGGCCAGCCAGCGGACCAGCTCGACGTGCAGCCGCGCCGCGACGGTGTCGTCCAGCCACCGCGGTGACCACCACGGCGCGCGGCTACCGATCAGCGAGGTCACAGTGGTCCCGTTGTCCCGGACCCAGTCGTGCAGCTCGCGCACGGCGAGGTCGACGACCTGCCGGTGCGAGTCGTCGCGCACGACACCTTCGAGCAGACTGCCGAGCAGCGGGGAGACCGGTTCGCGGCCCAGCCGCGGCAGGAGCACCCTGCCGAGGAAGTCGCCGACCTCGGCGTCACTGATCGAGTCGATACCTTTCGCGAGGGCCGGTGCCGACTCGGTCACCACTCGCCGGGCGTTGCCGGGGTCGGCCAGCCACCGGCCGACCCGCATCGGGACCTGGGCGGTGGCAAGCCGCTGCTGCACGTTCTCGGCGGTGAGGAAGTTGTCGGTGACGAAGTCCTCCAGGCTGTGCCCGATGCTGTCCTTGCGTTCGGGGATGATCGCCGTGTGCGGCACTTTGAGCCCGAGCGGGTGCCGGAAGAGAGCGGTCACCGCGAACCAGTCGGCGACGGCGCCGACCATCGCAGCCTCGGCAGCGGCGTTGACGTAACCCCACACACCACCGTGGCCGTGGGTGAGGACGAAGACGATGGCCGCAGCAACGAGCAGCGAACTGGCGATCAGCCGCATCCGGCGCAACCGGGTGCGCCGGATGCGATCCGCAGGACTCAGCGTCCCGGTGCTCGCGGTGATCAGTGCGTCCATGCGACGGGCGCGTCGCTCTTCTGGGACAGGCCCGGCAGGTAGAGGAACGCGTATTTCGTGTAGTCCTGCCCGGCCGGTACCTCGAAGACCAGCGTCCCCGTGTAGCTCGTGGTCTTCCCCTTGCCGATCGTGACGACGTCGAACTGCTCGCGCTGGGGCACGATGTCGGAGATGGAGTCGGAGTCACAGACATTGTTGTGCGCGTCGCGCAGCGTGAAGTCGGTGCCGCCGAAGACGCTGGCGTTGCCGGACTTGTACCTCACGGTGACCTTGACCAGAAGGTAGACCTGGCCGTGCTGCGGGCCGAAGATGTCGTCGGCGGCAGGCTTCTTGGCGACCGGCTTCGCGGCGGTCATCGTGACGGTTCCCTCGTATCGCTGGGTCACGTCCAGCGGCTTGCCCCACGACGTCTTCTTGGTGCTCGGCGTGAGCACCGCCGGAGTGTCGTAGTTGTCCTGGGTCGTGCACACCTTCGACGGGTCGCCACCGCTGGACGTCGTCGGTTGGGCCGAGACGGTGGGGACGCCGGTGCCGCTGCTACTGCCACCGGCGTCGGTCGGAGCGACGGTCGGCACGCCGCTGCCGGTGCTGCTGGCCGTGGACGCGGTGGAGGTCGTGGTTGCCGGCGGCGCCTGCACGGCGGGGGCTCCGTTGTTGCAGCCCGCGACCGCACTCACTACGAGCACGACCGGCACCGCACCGAAAGCAAGCCTGTGCAAACCCCTGGTCCTCATGATCGTGACAAACCTTTCTCGATGAAGCGTCCGACTCCTCGCCGGTGCCGCGGAGGTGCGCGCTCAGGCTACGCGAACGGTCCACACCTCCGGCTTGCCGGATGTGTGCTCGTCCTTGGCGAATTCGCGCGCTCCTTCGCCAACCGGGACTCCTTGATGGGTCGCCGCCTGGCTGATCGCGGTGGCGATCCGGTCCCACACCGCTGCTCCCTGCGGGAAACCCATCTCCCAGGTCATCGCCTCCACTCCGATCACGGTGCGATCAGGCATCAGCTGCGCCCGCACGCGCGGGTAGGAGCCGTCGATCTGGATGACGATCGCGCCCTGCTCGGGGTGTATGTCGGTGACCCGGTCATCGGACGACGCGACGTGGGTGATCAGTTCCCCCGCGCGGGTCGGGTCCGCGCCGAGGGTGAGCGTGCGGCCCATCATCGTGAGGTGCTTGGTCGCCGGACCTGCGGTGATCGCCCGGCCGAAGTTGCCCTCGATCGCTCGGTCACGCACCTGTCGGTGCGCCGTGGGGACCTTCGATTTCATGAAGTACCAGACGAACGACCCGACGATGATGACCAGCAGCACCACGACCAGTTTGGCTAACACGGCCCCCAGTATGCCGATCCCGCGGGCCGGGACGTGTCAGTGGAGCGGCGCCGGCCGACGCTCGCCCGGCCGCTGGTATGCCGGACGAGGGTACGACACCAGCCGGACGAGCTCCGCGAGCGTGTCGAGCGAGCCGGCGAGCCGGGCCGACGGCACGTTGAGGCGCAGCGGCACGCACAGCAGCCGGGTGCCGATGCTGCGCACGACCACCTCGGGAGCCGGCGGCTCGTCGGCGTGCGCGTAGATCAGCAATCCTGCCTCGAGCCCCAGCGCGGAGGCGTACGCGAGCAGCGGGTAGAAGTCGGAACCGTCGTGCCGCGCGGCGAGCAGGTGGTAGGCCACGTTGCCGACGAGGACCGGCCGCTGGTCGCGCCGCAGCAGCAGGTCGGGAGTGAAGTGCCACTGCTCCTGGACGTCGAGCGCGTACTGCGGCCGCTCCTCGAGGCTGATGTCCGGCCAGAGCCGATTGCTCAACTCGACAGTGATCCACCGCCGGAAGAGGTCGTCCATGTCGACCATGAACGCGTGGGCCGTCTGCTCGCCCTCCAGATGGCGGATGGTGATGCCGTCCAACGCTTTTCGAGCCAGCTCGAGCGCGGGCGAATAGTGCTCGTTGAGCCGGGTGATCGGCAGCTCGCCGTGGTGTTCGTCCGGCGTGGTCGCCCGCACGCCTTCGAAGCGCTGCACCAGACGCAGCCCGTCGCGTCGTACCAGCGGCGGCAGGTCCGGCCAGCTGAGCACCTGGCGCACCGCGCACAGCAGCATGCGGTTCTCGGCGATGTCGGGCGTGAACTCGGCATACCGGCACGGCGGGGTGGCGGCGTTCCACGGGCGGGTCGCCAGCTGATCGACGAGGAGGCGACCACGGATGACGCTGGTGTCCTCCTCGATCGTGACGTAACCGTGCAGCAGCCCGCGCCGGGTGGCAGTGTCGATCGCGCGCAGCAGGAACGCGGCGACGCCGTCGACCAGTTCGCTGTCACCGGACCAGCCGATTTTGTCACTCCCCCACGCGTCGGACGGCAGGCCGGCGGAGAACATCGTGAAGAGGTTCTCCATCGGCGCACGCGGTTCGACGCGGATGGTGCAGCCGGGCACGACGAGCGCACCGACCCACGAGCCGGTGCGCAGGACCACCCGCTGTGGATCGGCGGTCGCGACGATCGTGATCTTGTCGGCGGCCGCCTCGAGCAACGCTGCCCGGGCGGCGGGGCGCAGCCGGACCGGCGCGCTCTCGCTGTGCTCGCGCAGCAGCACCTTCGTCATGTCAGGACGCTCCTCACGGCGTCGCCGCAGGCGGCTCCTCACCGGCCGCTGCCCGCGCCCTCGGGCCATGACGCTCGAGCACGCTCTGCCAGGTGAAGGTGCGCAGCACGTCCTCACGTCCGTAGAACTGGTCCTCGATGAACGGGTAGACGCTGTAGGTCCAGATCCGGCCGAGCGCGGCGTCGGTCAGGCCCTCGACCATGAAGTGGCTGTGCCCGATCTGCAGGTGCGGGCCGCGCAGCGCGCGCCGCAACTCGTCGTTGACCAGATCCACGATCCCGGCGACCCACACCGGACCGTCGTGTGCCTCGAGCCAGCGCCGCAGCAGCCCCTCCATCGGACCCTCGTGCGGCATGAACGGCACGAAGTGGAAGCGCCGGCGCAGCGCCGCGTCGACCAGCGCGATCGACCGGTCGGCGGTGTTCATCGTGCCGATGAAGTAGAGGTTCGGCGGCAGTTCGAAGCCCTCGTCCGGCCGGTATGACGTCATGACCGACTGCGACCGGTATTCGAGCAGGTAGAGCAGTTCACCGAACACCCGGGGCAGGTTGGCCCGGTTGATCTCGTCGATCAGCATGATGTGCGGGGTCGTCGGGTCCGCCTCGGCGGCCTCCGCGAGCATTGCGAGTGGGCCCTTGCGCAGCTCGTAGACCATCTGGCCCTCGGCGTCCAGGCGGGGCCGGAAGCCCTCGAAGAAGTCCTCGTAGGACGTCGACGGGTGGAACTGCACCACCTGCCGCTTGGTGGAGTCCGGCTGCAGCGCGGCCGCGAGGCGCTGTGCCAGGTTAGGTCTTGCCGGTCCCGGGCGGCCCGTAGAAGATGACCTGCTTCTTGTCCTCGAGCAGGCCGTGGACCTCCCGCAGGAAGTCCTCGTCGACCAGCAGCTCGGCGGCGGCCTCGGCGATCAGGTCGCGCTCGGGGTCGGCGGCCGACTCCCCCTTGTGCAGCAGCCAGAGCGCGAACTGCACCTGACCCCAAGGGTCGCCGGGCAGCAGCGGCTCCAGGCGGGCGCGCAGCCGGTCGTTGATCACCACGTGCAGCCGAGCCCGGTTGGGGCTGTCGATCTTCGGCAGCTGGACGCCCACGGCACGGGCGACGGCGATCTTGCCGGCCGCGCCGCCGAGGGAGTGGATCGGCAAGTAGCGCCCGGGGTGGACGATCGCCATGAGCTTCATGACGACGGCCTCCCCCAGGCCCGGGGCCGGCATACCCTCGCCCAGGATGTGCTCGATGCGGGCGACGTCGTCGCCATCGCCCCACAGCAGTCCCTTGATGGCCCGCGCGAACGCGTCCAGCCCGGCCGCGTCCATGGTGGCCAGGCTCGACTGAAGCACCGAGTGCGCGCCGGGGTGGCCGTAGGCCCGACCGTTCAGCAGCCGCCGGAACGCCGCCAGGTCGAACGCGTCGAGCCCGGCGGGCTCGAGCGCCTGGGCGAGCGCGCGCCGCTGCTCCTGGTGCCACGCGTCGCGGCCGCCCGGATAGGGACGTTCGGCGATGAAGCGCTCCAGCTGGGCGAGCAGGTCGAGGTCGACCGGCCCGGTCGGGGTGGGCTCCTTGCCGGACATGACCTCGACGAGTGGGCTCAGCCGGCGCACGGTGTCGACGATCTCGTCTGCGAAGTCGGCCCGGCCGAGCGCGTCGGGATGCGGCCACCAGCGCCCGACATACACCTCACCGCCGGGGTATTCGCGGTCGACCGGCTCCACCCGGTCGGGGCTGCTGGTGGTGCGCAGGTGGAAGAAGCGCAGGCCCTCGGGCAGGTGCTGCTGGACGACGGCGCCGATCTCCTCGTGCCGGGCGCCCGACCCGGGACCGTCCCAGCCGGAGTGCAGGCCGACGGCGATCCCGGACCGGGTGATCCACAGCCGGAAACCGGGGGCGCCGGTGCCGCCGGGCAACGCCCAGGTGGCGTGCGCGTCCACGCGGTATGGCGCATCCTTGGACTGGCCGGTCCGGGTCTGCAGGTTGGTCTCGTGCAGGCGTAGCCCGGTCGCGTGCTGTAGCGGTCCGACCAGGGAGCGCACGGTGAGAGTGGCGGTGCCCCGCAGCTGCAGCGCGAGCCCGGCCGCCCGGGCCTCGGAGTCGGCGTCCGGGTAGCCCAGCCCCGGCTTGTAGCCGGCGATGAGCTCGGCGGCCTCCTCGCAGATGTCCGGCAGTGTCGTGCCGAACCCGACGAACGACTGCTTGGCGCCGAGATAGCCGACCAGCCGCTCGGCGAGGCGCGGATCGTCCGGTTCGAAACTGCGGCACAGCTCGGCGAACGCGAGGTAACGCTCGGAGTGGCTCAGGTGCCGGCCCATCCAGCCGAGGGTCTGGAAGGGGTCCGAGCCGCCCGGCCACAGCGTCGGCCAGTCGCGCGAGTCGTCGGTCGACCAGAAGACCGACAGAGCGGTCGGCACCCGGGTGGCGTCGAGCTTGCCCTCGGTGTATTCCTCGAGCGCGCGAATGCGCAGTGCCGCCTCGTCGTCGTGGCGGGGCGTCTGGGTTGTCTCGACCAGCAGGTCGGCCAGGTCCCGCTCGAAGCCCTCGGCGGTGCTGCGCAGCTGCCCGAGCCAGGTCGGCAGGCTGGACGCGTGCTGCGCGAACGGGCCGGGACGCCGCGACCACACGGCGAATCCCTCGACGAAGGCGTGCAGGTCGCGGTTGACCGCGAGCGTGCGGAGCAGCTCGCGAGCCTCCGCAACGCGCACGTCTCGCAGCGAATCTACGTGGTGCCAGAGGCTTTGCGCCGCCGGGTCATTGTTGGCCGCGACCTTGATGAGTTCATAGGTCGCCCTCCACCGACGCAGGTCACGCTGCCGGACCGGGCTCGGGACGTTGGTCCGTTGCGCACGCTTCACCTCGAAGCCGAGACCCGCCAGGTGAGCTCCCACCTCGTCGGCGGGCGGCATGGACACCGGGGTCAGCGGGCCGAAGTCGGCGCGGGCGAAGCCGTGCGCAGCGGCCGCGATCGCCGGGGCGTCATAGACGACACCGTCCTCGTGCAGGACGTGCTCGAGATCTGCTTCGAAGCCGTATGCCGCCAGGAACGACTCTCGTCCCTGGGACTGCCACTCCTGGAGGGCGGCGAGCACATCGTCGCGGGTGATGTCGGCAAGGGCCACGGCGTCTGACAGCTCCGGGAGTCGCAGGTGGAACGGGGAAGCGGATCGACCAGCCAGATTACGGGATGGTCCGGAGCGGTCGCTGGACGCGGTACCCGGCGTCACGGCCTCGGCTGTATGCCGGTGGGGGTGCTACGCCGTGCCGTACGAGGATCTGCCCCACGACGGGGTTTAGCCTCGGACAGGTGGACATCGCGAGCATCATGGACCAGGTCACCGTCGAGGAACTCCGGGCGCGCGGCTCGGTCAAGTGGTCGGTGACCAGCGGCGACCAGCTCGGCGCGTTCATCGCGGAGTCGGACCTGCCGCTCGCTCCGGTCGTGGCCGAGGCCGTCACCTCGGCGGTCACCGGCGGGCTGACCGGCTATCTCCCGACACCGGTCGCCACGGCCACCAGCACGTCGTGCGCGGCGTTCCAGCAGCGGCGGTTCGGCTGGAACGTCGAGCCGGCACAGGTCCATCTGCTGCCCGACGTGCTCGGTGCTCTCGCGTTCACGCTCGGGCACCTCGTCGCACCGGACGCACCGGTCGTGCTGCCGACGCCGGCCTACATGCCGTTCCTCGAGTTGCCCGGTGCGGTCGGTCATGAGCTCCGCTTGCTGCCGATGGACCAGGTGGACGGACGCTTCGTCATCGACCCGGACCGACTGGGCACCGCGCTGGCCGACGGCGGTGTCCTGGTGCTGGTCAACCCGCACAACCCGACCGGTCAGGTGGCGACTCGCGAGGAGCTGCTGGCGATCGCGGACGTCGTCGAACGCACGGGCGCCACGGTCTTCGCCGACGAGATCCACTCTCCCCTGGTCTATTCCGGCGCCTCGCACATTCCCTACGCCTCGCTGGACGAGCGTACCGCCGGGCACACCGTCACCGCGGTGTCGGCCTCCAAGGGCTGGAACCTGCCCGGACTCAGCTGCGCCCAGCTGATCCTGACTTCGCCGGAGCACGAAAAGCGTTGGGCCAGTTCGCCGTTCGTCGCCCGGCATGGCACGTCACCGCTGGGCGCTGTCGCCGCCACGGCGGCATACGGTCCAGACGGCGTGGCCCACCTGGACGCGAGCCTCGACTACCTGCAGCGTGGCCGGGATCTCTTCGCGGAGCGTATGGCGCAGGCGCCGACCATCGGCTACACGCCGCCGGCGGCGACGTACATCCACTGGCTCGATCTGCGCGGCACCGGCGTCGAACCGCGTGCGGTCGGCCGCCGGACCGGCGTCCTCGGCACCGAAGGAACCAGCTGCGGCACAGCGGGATTCCTGCGGCTGACGCTCGCCACATCGCACGCCGTGGTGGCGGACATCGCCGACCGGCTGGTCAAACTGGCGGGTTGAACAGCCTGCTAGCTGATGACGCGCAGCTGGATCGTCTCGGGCATCTCGCGGAGCGCGGAGACCGCTTCGTCCGGCAGCTTGGCAACGTCGGTCACGACGTAACCGTTCTCACCGCGGGTGTTGAGCAGCTGTCCCTCGATGTTGACGCCGTGCTCGGCCAGGATGCTGTTGACCTTGGCGAGCACGCCGGGGGTGTTGCGGTGCAGATGCGTGATGCGGTGTCCGCCCGGACGTTGTTCCAGCGTCAGCGACGGTAGGTTGACGCTCAGGGTGGTGGTGCCGCGGTCGATGTAGTCGCGCAGCTTGCTGGCGACGAACCGGCCGATGTCCTCCTGCGCTTCCTCGGTGGAGCCACCGATGTGCGGCGTGAGGATGACGTTCGGAATGCCTTGCAGCGGCGACTCGAACGCCTCGCCGCGCTTCTTCGGCTCCTTCGGGAAGACGTCCACCGCCGCGCCGGCGATGTGACCGGACAGGAGATTGTCCCGCAGCGCGTCGTAGTCGACGACGAAGCCGCGGGACAGGTTCAGGAACAGCGAGCGGGGGCGCATCCGGGTGAACTGCTCAGCGCCGAAGAAGCCGGCGTTGCCGGACCGGCCGTCGACGTGCAGCGTGACGACCTCGGCGGTCTGCAACAGCTCGTCGAGCGTGTCGCAGCGGTGCGCGTTGCCCATCGCGAGCTTGTCGTCGGTGTCGTAGAAGTAGACCTGCAGACCGAGCATCTCGGCGACGACGGACAGCTGGGAGCCGATGTTGCCGTAACCGACGATGCCGAGCCTGCGGCCGCGGATCTCGTGGGCACCCTTGGAGTTCTTGTCCCAGACGCCGCGGTGCAGCGACCCGTCCTTCTCGGTGAGCCGGCGCGCCATGGCGATGATTTCGGCGATCGCGAGCTCGACCACGCTGCGGGTGTTGGAGAACGGCGCGTTGAAGGCGGCGATGCCGCGCGAGGCCGCCTCGTCGAGCGCGATCTGGTTGGTGCCGATGCAGAACGCGCCGATCGCGGTGAGCTGCGTCTTCTCCAGCACGGCCGGAGTGATCTCGGTCTTGGACCGCAGACCGACCAGGTCGACGCCCTGCAGCGCCTCGATCAGCTCGGACTCGTCCAAGGCTCCGGTGCGGGTCTCGACCTCGAACCCGGCATCCCGCAGGATGGACTCGGCCAATGGATGGATGCTTTCCAGGAGCAGCGCCTTCACAGGCGGAAGTCTCCCACTGCGGCCGGTCCGCCTTCGCGCCGCGTCCGTTATTCGGGCGATTTATCCGTATGGCGGACCGCGGTCAGCGCGCTGTCTCCAGCGCTGCCAATGCGTGGACGACGTCGCGGGTGCTGTCGTAGAGGCGGCGGTAGAGCGGATAGCGCTCGTCATACAGCCGCTGTGCGTCGGTGCGGGGCCGGCAGACGGTCCGGGGCGGGTTCCAGCGACGGATGTCGACGTCGGCCACCTGCGTCGCTGCCAGGTATGCCGCCCCGTATGACGCTCCGATCGTCTGCTCCGGGATGAGCTGCTCGAGGCCGGTGACGTCGGTGACGATCTGCGGCCACAGCTCGGTCGTCGCGCCGCCGCCGACGGCGATCACCCGGTGCACCTGGGCGCCGGCCGTCAGCATCGTCTCGACGTTGTGCCGGACGCCGAAAGCCGTTGCCTCCAGCGCGGATCGATAGATGTGCGCCCTGGTGTGCGAGAGGGTGAGGCCGGCGAGGACACCGCGCGCCGACGGGTCCATGATGGGCGTCCGCTCGCCCGCGAAATACGGCAGCATCAGCAGCCCGTCGGCGCCGGGCCGCACCCGCGCCGCGTCGGCGGCCAGCTGCGCGAAATCGTCCGCACCGTACAGCTCGCGCAGCCAGGCGGTGATGGCACCGGAGGTCGCCATACCGGCGGCCAAGCTGTAACTGTCCCGGAACGCCCCGACCAGCCCCCACAACGACGGCATGGTGACCGGCTCCGTGACGGTGTTGATGAGGAACATCGTGGTGCCGTACATCAGCATGAGGTCGCCGCTGTTGTGCGCGTCGGCGCTGACTGCTTCGGACCAGGCGTCGATCGTGCCGGTGATCACCGGAATCCCTTCCGGCAGGCCGGTTTCCGCGGCCGCCGCCGCCGTGACCTGTCCGGCGGTCTCGTCCGCCCAGTGCAGCGGCGGTAGTTCGATGCCGGGGGCGACGAGCTGCGCCCAGTCGTCGATCCATGCCTGCCGGTGGATGTCGTAGAGCGGCGTGGTCTGACTGGCCGAATGGTGATCGAGGACGTAGGCGCCGGTGAGCTTGCGAACCAGCCAGGACGATGCCATGAAGAGCCGGCGCGCGGAGCGGTATGCCGCCGGTTCGACGTCACGCACCCAGGCGATCTTCGACCCGGCGGCCTGGCTGGACATCGCGCTGCCACACCGCTGCAGGATCTCCGCAGCGCCGAACAACCGGTTGCAATCGTCCTGTTGCTGCCGCGCCCGGGTGTCGACGCCATACAGGATCGCCGGCCGGACGGGCCGGTCGCGCTCGTCGGCGAGCAGCACGCAGGGGCCCATACCGCTCACCCCGACCGCGGCGACCTCGTGTGGCCCGGATGCGGTGAGCTGGCTGGTGATCGCCCGGAAGTCGTCCCACCAGACCTCGCCGTCCATCTCGACATGGCCGGGTGCCGGCCGCTGCACCCGGTGCTCGCGGGTGGCCTGCGCCACGACTCGCCCGGCCGGGTCGACGAGGACGCCCTTGCTGCTCGAGGTGCCGATGTCCACACCCAGGAAGACCCGCTCCATGCACGGGAGGCTACCCGGGGGTCGGTGTCCGATCCGTCAACAACCGGGAATCCCTTGCAACACTCAGCCTTCCGCGCGCGGCTCTGGCAATGCCGCACGGATCGCGGCCACGGTCTCCGAGCGATCGCCGCCGCCGGTGTGCATCAGCACGGTCGCCCCGTCGCGCGCCGCGAACCGCGGGTCGTCGCCGCTGCGGCGCTGACCAGCCCCGCCATGCCGAGCGTGGCAGCCGGCGCGACCGCTGCCGTGATCCTGCGAAACATTTCCCCGCCCCCGGACCCTCGTGTGCCGCGTCTTCCGGCACGATGACCGAGATGACGACGACGGCTGTCACACGGTTGGGCGGTGTGAGCCGATCGTTGCCACAATCGTTGGGGCAAGACACGACCGGCCCGGTGGACCGCTGAGGTCCACCGGGCCGATGCTCATTGTGCAGTGCCTGCGTCAGCTGCAGCCGCTGGTCGAGCCGCAACCCTCGCAGACGTAGCACGAGCCGGCGGGGCGCATCTTGGTGCCGCAGGTCATGCACATCGGTGCGTCGGCCGCCTTGCCCTGGAAGCGCTCCATCAGGTCCTGGGAGGAGTGGATCTCGCCGGAGACGACACGGGCGTCGGCCGCGCCGGACCCGGACCGGTAGTCCAGGTCGACCGGGTCAGTGCTGCTCCCGTCGGTCGCCGCCGGTGCCCGCTCCTCCCGCTTGGTGGTGGTGCCGACCGACTGGGAGTAGGACTCGAGCTCTTCGGCAACCTCCTCGGCGTCGGCGTCGGGCTCCTCGGCGTAGGAGCCGGTCTCCAAGTGCCGGGCGCGCTCCGCGGCGGTGTGGATGCCCATGAACGACCGGGTCTCGAAGTCCAGGTGGTCCAGCGCCAGGCGGCGGAACACGTAGTCCATGATCGACTGCGCCATCCGCACATCGGGGTCGTCGGTCATGCCGGCCGGGTCGAACCGCAGGTTGGTGAACTTCTCGACATACGTCTCCAGCGGCACGCCGTACTGCAGCCCGACCGACACCGCGATCGAGAAGGCGTCCATCATGCCGGCCAGGGTCGAGCCCTGCTTGCCGAGCTTGAGGAACAGCTCACCGAGCTTGCCGTCCTCGTAGGTGCCGGCGGTCAGGTAGCCCTCGGCCCCGGCAACGGCGAACGACGTGGTCTCGCTCTTGCGTCGCTTGGGCAGGCGACGACGGACCGGACGGTATTCGACGACCTTCTCCGGCTCCGGCTCCGGCTTCGCGGCCTTCTTGCCGTCCGACAGC
This sequence comes from Flexivirga sp. YIM B11880, assembly GCF_058148645.1. NCBI lineage: Bacteria > Bacillati > Actinomycetota > Actinomycetes > Micrococcales > Dermacoccaceae > Flexivirga > Flexivirga sp. YIM B11880. The sequence goes on along the minus strand of NZ_JBMAMH010000002.1, from coordinate 170,112 downwards.
GGCTGACCGACCTTGCAGTTGTCGCGGTAGACGGCCAGCGCCTTGAGGCCGAGCTTCCAGCCCTCCAGGTGCACCTCGGCGATGTCCTCGACCGTCGCGCTCTCGGGCAGGTTGACCGTCTTGGAGATCGCGCCGGAGAGGAACGGCTGAGTCGCCGCCATCATCCGCACGTGACCCATCGGAGCGATGGCCCGCTCCCCCATCGCGCAGTCGAACACCTCGTAGTGCTCGGGCTTCAGACCGGGAGCGTCGATGACGTGCCCGTGCTCGGCGATGTGCTCGACGATCGCCTCGATCTGCTCGGTCTGGTAGCCGAGCTTCTTCAGCGCGCGCGGGATCGTCTGGTTGACGATCTGCATCGAACCGCCGCCGACGAGCTTCTTGAACTTCACCAGTGAGAAGTCCGGCTCGATGCCGGTGGTGTCGCAGTCCATCATGAAGCCGATGGTGCCGGTCGGTGCGAGCACCGACGCCTGCGCGTTGCGGAAGCCGTTCTTGGCGCCGTTCTCCACGACCGCGGCCCACGCCTTGGTGGCGTAGCGGTGGATCTCGGAGTCCATCGCGTCCAGGGTGCGGACCGCGTCATTGGCCGCCTGGTGCTTGCGCATCACCCGCTGGTGCGCCTCGGCGTTGCGGGCGTAGCCGTTGTAGGGGCCCACGATGCCGGCCAGCTCCGTCGACCGCTTGTAAGCGGCACCGGTGAGCAGGGAGGTGATCGCCGCGGCCAGCGACCGACCACCCTCGGAGTCGTAGCCGTGCCCGGTCGCCATCAGCAGGGCGCCCAGGTTGGCGTAGCCGATGCCCAGCTGGCGGTAGTCCCGGGTGGTCTGACCGATCGACTCGGTCGGGAAGTCGGCGAAGCAGATGGAGATGTCCATCGCGGTGATGACCAGCTCGGTCACCTTCTGGAAGGTCGCGGCGTCGAACGTGTCGTCCTCGCGCAGGAACTTCAGCAGGTTGAGGCTGGCCAGGTTGCAGGAGCTGTTGTCCAGCGACATGTACTCCGAGCACGGGTTGGACGCGGTGATCCGGCCCGTCTCGGGGTTGGTGTGCCACGCGTTGATCGTGTCGTCGTACTGCAGACCCGGGTCGGCGCACTCCCACGCCGCCTTGTTGATCTTGTCGAAGAGCGTGCGGGCGTCGATCTCCTCGATGACCTCGCCGGTATGACGGGCGCGCAGACCGAACGACGCGCCCTCCTCCACCGCACGCATGAACTCGTCGGTGACCCGGACCGAGTTGTTGGCGTTCTGGTACTGGACGGAGGTGATGTCCTTCCCGCCGAGGTCCATGTCGAAGCCGGCGTCGCGCAGCGCGCGGATCTTGTCCTCCTCGCGCGCCTTGGTCTCCACGAACTCCTCGATGTCCGGGTGATCGACGTCGAGGACGACCATCTTCGCGGCCCGCCGGGTCGCCCCACCGGACTTGATGGTGCCGGCGGACGCGTCGGCGCCGCGCATGAAGGACACAGGGCCGGACGCGGTGCCTCCGGAGGACAGCAGCTCCTTGGAGGACCGGATCCGGGAAAGGTTCAGGCCGGCGCCGGAGCCGCCCTTGAAGATGAAGCCCTCTTCCTTGTACCAGTTGAGGATCGAGTCCATCGAGTCGTCGACCGACAGGATGAAGCAGGCCGAAACCTGCTGGGGCGACTTGGTGCCGACGTTGAACCACACCGGTGAGTTGAAGCTGAACACCTGGTGCAGCAGGGACCAGGTCAGCTCGTGCTCGAAGATCTCCGCGTCCTCGTCGGTGGCGAAGTAGCCGTGCTCCTTGCCGGCGCGCACGTAGGTGAGGACCACCCGGTCGATGAGCTGCTTCAGGCTGCTCTCCCGCTCCGGCGTGCCGACCGCGCCCCGGAAGTACTTGGTGGTGACGATGGTCGAGGCGTTGAGCGACCAGCTGTCGGGAAACTCGACACCGCGCTGCTCGAAGATCGTCTCGCCGGTCTTCCAGTTCTGTTGGACGACGTCGCGTCGTTCCCAGGTGACCTCGTCGTAGGGGTGCACACCCGGTGTGGTGAAGATGCGCTCGACGGTCAGCCCCTTGCGAGCGGAGTTGCTGCGCTGTGCCTGGGGGCCGGCGTCTGCCGTGTCGGTCATGTCCAACTTCCTTTCCACCTCACGGTGGTCGACTGTCGCTGCTGTCTGGTCTGTCGATCTGGTGCTGCTGATGCCCGGGACGATCCGGAGCCGATCTCAGTCGCCCGTGCGCTGCCGCTCCGGCTCGATGCCGGTCGGTGGTCGCTCGGCACGGAGCAGGGCGATCGCCGACTCGAAGTCTTCGAGACCCTCGAACGCCTGATAGACGCTCGCGAACCGCAAATAGGCCACTTCATCGAGGCTGCGCAACGGGCCGAGGATGGCCAGGCCGACGTCGTGGGCGTCGATCTCCGCAGCGCCCTGCGCCCGGATCGACTCCTCGACCTCTTGGGCCAACAGCGCCAACTGGTCCTCGGTGACCGGCCGGCCCTGACAGGCCTTCCGGACGCCGATCAGCACCTTCTGGCGGCTGAACGGCTCGCTCGCACCGGACCGCTTCACGACGGTCAGGCTGGCCGTCTCCACGGTCGAGAAGCGCTTGCCGCAGGTGGGACATTGACGTCGCCGCTTGATGCAGGTGCCGTCCTCGCTCGTGCGGCTGTCGACGACACGACTGTCGTCGTGCCGGCAGAACGGACAGTGCATGTGCGACCCCTCTCATGCGTCTGCCGAGCAAGGCCATCCGGCCGCCCGAATCGCCGCAACCTGTGGACGAGGTTGTGGGAAAACGGTGGACGAACTGGGGATGACCGGACTCTGCGTGTGGACTAGATGTGGATAAATTGCATCCGTGTAACTACTAGATATAGGGATGTTAAGCCGATCTCACCACAAGCGCAAGAGCCCGCGTGTCGCACCCGAAAAGCGCTGGTCAGCCGCTCGGAACGGCGCGCCGGAAACCCTCAGCGCGGCAGTTGTAACCGCTCACCGGCGACCACCTGCAGACCGTTCAGACCATTGGCCAGCGCCACCTTGGTGACCGCGTCGGACACGGCGAGCGACGGATAGGCGCCGTGTGCGACCTCGGACAGCGTCTGCCCGGACTGCACGGTGACGGTCCGTGGGGAAGGAGCCGGCGTCGCGGCCCACGCCCGGGCAGCGGCGCCGCCACCGGCGAGCAGCGCAAGAGCGACCAGCACACCGACGAGGCGGCGGCCTCGACCGGTCAGCCGAAGTCCGGCCGGCTGGACCCGCACGCCGACCGAACGCCCGCCCCCGCGTGCCGCCGGGCCGGTCGGCACGGTCCGCAGGTGCCGGCGGGCTCTCCGCGCCGCGCCCGGCTGGACCGGCGCATCCCATTGGATCAGTGCACTCATCTCTTCCTCCTGAAACTCCGGTGCGGTCACGGTCGCACCACTCGGTCGGCAGACCTGCTCCGAACATTCGTGCGATCGGACGCCTGTCCGATGTATAGCACGAACGTTCGATGTGGTCGAGACACGCGTCGTACAGATGTTTGGAACTTGTGTCCGAAACCCATACGCTGTTTTCACAAAGCCAAGGCAAGCACCGACCACCGACAACCCGTTCGGACAGCCGTCCGCACACACCGCTCGCCGGACGCTTTCGAGCAACTTCGCCGAGGAGGAATGACAGCGATGGCACAGGTGCACGAACTCCCTGACCGCAGGGGCGAGGGCCTCACGACCCGGCAGCGGAAGGTGCTGCAGGTGATCCGCAACTCGGTCGACAGGCGGGGCTATCCGCCGAGCCTGCGCGAGATCGGCGATGCGGTCGGCCTCACCAGCCCCAGTTCGGTCGCGCACCAGCTGACGATGCTCGAGCGCAAGGGCTACCTGCGCCGCGACCCCAACCGCCCCCGTGCCATGGAGGTGATCGATCCGGACGCGACCGACATGCGCGGCTATCGCGGAGGGTCGAGCGTGCGCGGAGCCGACGACTCCGGCATCGACGAGACGGGGCTCGGCGACCAGCGCCCCGCGGCGTCATACATCCCGGTGGTCGGCCGGATCGCCGCCGGCGGCCCGATCCTCGCCGAGGAGGTGGTCGAAGACGTCTTTCCGCTGCCCAAGCAGATCGTCGGCGAGGGGGACCTCTTCCTGCTGAAGGTGGTCGGTGACTCCATGGTCGACGCGGCGATCTGCGACGGCGACTGGGTGGTCGTGCGCCAGCAGCCGACCGCCACCAATGGCGACATCGTGGCCGCCATGCTCGACAACGAGGCCACCGTCAAGACCTTCAAGCGGGCCCGCGGGAAGGTCTGGCTGCTGCCGCACAACGACGCCTATGACCCGATCGACGGCGACGACGCGACGATCCTCGGCAAGGTCACCGCGGTCCTGCGCCGGGTCTAGGTCAGCTCAGCCCGTCAGAGCATCGGCGAGTGCCGTCAACGTCTCACCGAGCGGCGCGTCGACGCGCACCGACACCTCCTCGTCGGTGGCGCGCGTCCAGCCATGGGTGATCACCGCGACCGGAATCCCCGCGCGGGCCGCTCGCCGCACGAAGCGGTAGCCGGACATCACCGCGAGCGACGAACCGAGCACCAGCACCGACCGCGCCGCGGCGACATACGAAAAGCATTGCTCGACCAGCGGTTTGGGCACCGACTCCCCGAACATCACGACGTCCGGCTTGAGCAGGTCCGACCCACAGACGACGCAGTGCACCAGCCGGAAACCGGCGATCAGCGACTCGGCGATCGCGACGTCGCCGTCGGGCCGCAGTGGCCCGTCCGCCGAGCGGTCGAAGTCCGGATTCGCCAGTTGGAGCCATTCGTCGACCGTGGTGCGCGCATAGCGTTCGCCGCACCGCATGCACACGACCTGCTCGAGGCTGCCGTGCAACTCCGCGACGTCGGCCGCACCTGCGGCCTGGTGCAACCGGTCGACGTTCTGGGTGATGATCGGCCCGACATACCTCGCCGACTGCAGTGCGGCCACCGCGTAGTGACCCTGGTTCGGGCGAGCAGCGGCGAAGCGCGGCCAGCCGACGTACGACCGCGCCCAATAACGCCGGCGCGCTTCCCGATCCGCGAGCAACTCCTGCGCCGTCATCGGCTGGAAGCGGCGCGTGCCGTCGGCTCCGCGATAGTCGGGTATGCCGGACTCGGTCGACAGCCCCGCCCCGGTGAGCGCGAGCACTCCCCCGCCTGCGACCAACTCGGTCAGCGCTCTCAGATCAGCTGCCACCAAGCCAAGCTCTCACACACCCGCCGAGCTGCCGATGATGGCCGCTCAAACCCGTCCCGACATACCGACCGTCGGTCCTTCGGAAAACCCGCCGAAACCTCGGAAGAATGACGTCACAAGCGTAACGATCAGCGATTCGTACGTTGGATCTCCGGTCAATAACCAAATGTTATTCTGGACGCATGATCGACGCCGCCGGCCTGCGAGTCATCAAGGCCATCAGCGACCACGGCAGCTTCACCGCCGCGGCTGCCTCCCTCGGCTACTCGCAGCCGGCCATCTCCCAGATGGTCCGGCGCCTCGAGGACCGCACGGGCACGGTGCTGGTGGAGCGTCTCGGGCGCAGCGTACGGCTCACCGAGGCCGGCCAGGTGCTGGCTCGGCACGCCAACCCGGTGCTCGCCGCGCTGGACGCGGCGGAGTCCGAGGTGGCCGCGATCGCCGGCCTGCGCGCCGGCCGCGTCCGGCTGATGGCGTTCCCGTCGTCCTCCTCCACGCTGGTGCCGCGTGCCCTCGCCCTGGTCAAGCAGCGCTTCCCGGACGTGCATGTGACCTTCACCGAAGCCGAGCCGCCCGAGTCGCTCGCGGCGCTGCGGTCCGGTGAGTGCGATGTCGCCGTCGCCTTCGCCTACGAGGGCACCGACCTGGCGCGCGGCGAGGAGGACATCGACTCGTTCGTGACCCGCAAGTTGCTGGACGACGAAGTGCGTCTCGCGCTGCCGCTGGATCACCCACGCGCCGCCTCCAAGAAGGTCAAGCTCGCCGACATGGCCGATGAGCCCTGGATCGCCGGCTGCCCTCGATGTCGCGGTCACCTGCTCGCGCTGGCCGAGCGCGCCGGCTTCAACCCGGATGTCGCCTTCGAGACCGAGGACTACGTCGCGGTGCTGGGCCTCGTCTCCGAGGGACTGGGCGTCTCCCTCGTCCCCGACCTGATCCGCCGCTCCGCCGGCAACCCCGGCGTCGTGTGCCTGCCGATGGATCCCGCCTCGCGGCGGACGGTGTATGCCGTCACTACTCCCGACCTGCAGCGCGTGCCGGCAGTGGCCGCCACGCTCGACGCGCTGTGCGAGGCGGCGCACGCCAAGGGCGTCTGCGGCGACTGACCGCCTCCGCCTCGCCGGTCACGGCCTAGCCACCAGCGGCTCCCCGTCGCGCGCGACGATCACGATGTCGCCACCCCGGTCGGTGCGCTCGACCGTCGAGTTGCTCTCGCGCAGCAGGTCGAGCGTGCGCGGCGCCGGATGCCCGTAGTCGTTGTCCGCACCGACGCTGATGACAGCGATCGGCGCGTGCAGGAAGCGCTCCAACTCCGGGGCCTGGTTGGCCGAACCGTGGTGCGGCACCTTGAGCACGTCGACCGGCGGCGCGTTCGGCAGCGCCCGCAGTTGGCTCAACAGCGTTGTGCCGCCTTCGCGTTCGATGTCGCCGGTGAGCACCAGCCGCAGTCCTTGGCTGCGCACGTCGAGCACGACGCTGTTGTTGTTCTGGATCGAGCCGGCGCGGATCAATCGGGTGGGGCCGACCACGAGCGCGTGCACCGCACCGATGTCGAGCACGTCACCGGTCATCAAGGGCCGGACCGGCAGGTGATGCTCGGCCGCCAGCTTGCGAACGAGTGGCTCCTCGCTGGCCTCGGCGTCGGTGTCCGTGGTCGTCGACGACGACACCGGCGTGACGTAGATCGGTCCCACCGCGCGGCCCTCGAACACACCGGCGAGACCGCCCACGTGGTCGGCGTGGAAGTGGGTCAGGACGACGGCGTCGATGACGCCGACCTGTAACCGGTCGAGGCACGCGTCCATCAGGTCCGGCTCCGGACCGGTGTCGACCACCACGACGTGGCCGGGAGAGGTCGCGAGCACGCCGCCGTCACCCTGTCCGACGTCGCAGGCGACAAAGACCCATCCGGTGGGCGGCCAGCCGCTGATCGGTGTCGGCGCCCAGGCGGCAGCCGCGAGCACCGCGCCGGCGCCGGCCAGGTAAGGCCGCACCCACAGGTGACGCAGCAACCAGACACCGGTGAACAGGGCGACGAGCGTGAGCCCGGCGAGCAGCAGGGCACCGGCGGCGCCGTCGGGCCAGGGCAGCGTGCCGAGCGGCACGCGGGCGCAACTGTGCGCGATCCACGCGATGCCCTCGGTCGGGAGCGCGGCCAGCCAGGCCGGTCCGCGCGCGAGGGACGTGCTCAGCGGCGCGACCAGCACCGTCGCCACACCGCACATCGTGGCCGGGGCAACCAGCGGGGCCGCCAGCACGTTGGCCGGTATGCCGATGAGGCTCACCGAACCCTGCAGCAGCACGATCACCGGTGCACACATCGCCTGCGCGGCCATCGGAATGGCAACCGCCTCCGCCAGCGGTGCGAGCCGCCGGGGTAACCACCGGGCGATCCGGTCGGCCCAGGGCCGGGCGAAGAAGAGCAACCCCGCCGTGGCGAGCGTCGACAGTGCGAAGCCGTATGACGCGGCGAGCCATGGGTCCACCACGAGCAGGACTAGCACCGCCGCCGCGAGCACCGGCGGCCCGGCCGCCCGCCGGGACACCGACATACCGACCAGGCCGATGAGGCCCATGACGGCGGCCCGGATCACCGATGGTTCCGGCCGGCACAACAGCACGAACAAACCCAGCACGACCGCCGCGGCGAGAAACCGCCAGCGGCCCCGAATGCGAAGCCAGCCGGCGAGCCACATCGCGGACAACAAGACGAGAGTCACGTTGGAACCCGACACGGCGTTGAGGTGGGTCATGCCGGTGGCGCGCATGTCGTCGTTCAGGTCCGGCGGCAGGCGTGCGGTGTCGCCCATGACCAGCGCAGGGACCAGGCCGCGGGCATCGGCCGGCAATCCATCGGTCGCAACCCGGGTGTCGCGCCGGAAGACCTCGACCGCGTCGAAGAGCGGCCCGGCGCCACCGACCACCTGCGGCGGCCCGCGCACGGTCAGCACCGCTTCGACGTCGTCACCGGGCTCGGCCGGCTGTAACCGGCCGGTGAACACGACGCGTTGGTGCCACCGCAGCGCGAGCCAGCGCTCGTCGCCGAGCACCAGCACCGGTGTCCGAGGAGTGCTGCGCACACCCCGGCCGACGATCTGCCGCACCGAGATCTTGGTGACGACCAGACTGTCGCGGCCGGCGAGGCCCGCACCGGCGACCCGGGGATCGGACGAGAGCACCGCTTCGACGCGCACGATCGCGCGCTCGGCGGCGAGCCGGTCGACGGTGCCGGCCCGACGGACCATGAGGTGACCGGCTGTCGCGGCGCCGACGAGCGCGATCGCCGCCGCCGCGAGCGCACAGGTCCCGAGCACCCGGTCGCGGCGCTCGCTCGACACCGCGTCCTGCCGGGCCGTCCACGACCGGTCGAGCACCAACAGCACCGCCAGCAGCAGCGCGGCACCGGCGAGCGACCAGCACCAGACCGGCCGGAGCCGCAGGGCGACCAGGGTGACCGGCCACGCCACCGCCGCCGCGGTCAGCAGCCGCAGGTCCACGGCGGTTCAGCCCACGCGAACCAACGGGCGTAACTGGGCGAGCATCTTGTCGCCGATGCCGCTCACCTCACCCAGCTCGTCGATGCTGCTGAACCGGCCGTTGTCGGCGCGCCACTGCAGAATGCGCTGCGCGAGGACCGGACCGACACCGGGCAGCGTGTCGAGTGCCTGGGCGTCGGCGGTGTTGAGGTCGACGATCGCCGCGGCGGTCGAGCCTGCGCCGGCGGCTCCCGGCTCAGCCTCGGGCCCGGGCGCAGCGCCAGCCGCGGTGCTCGGGTGTTCGCCCGGCTTGGGTACGACGATCTGCTCCCCGTCGGCCACCATGCGGGCCAGGTTGATCGCGGCGAGGTCGGCTCCCGGCAGCGCACCACCGGCAGCCGACACCACGTCCTGCACCCGAGAGCCGGCTTTGACGTGCACCACTCCGGGACTGTGCACCTGTCCGACCACCTGCACCACGAAGGTGCTCGGCGCGTTCGACGACGCCGCCGCGAAGCCCTGCCGGGCGGGCGCCGTGCTGCCGGCAGTCGTGCTCTGCGGAGTGGTGGGCCCCGTCGACGACGACACCGGATGCGGTTGTGCGGCCGCGCGCGCCCACAGCACCCGCCCCCCGAAGATGAGTGCTGCGACGAGCACCAGCACCACCGCACCGATCACCGCCAGCCGGCTCGGCGCGACCTGGGCGCCGATCAACGGCTCGGGTGGCCGCAGCAGCGGCTCCCGTGGCCGGAGCTCATCGGTGCGGCCGGTCGCCGCGTGCCGCGCTGCTCGGCGGCCCTGCTCCCCACGCTCGGCGCGCCGGGTCGCCGCGACGCGGCGCGGCAGCTCAGCCACCCTCGAACGCGGCTGGTCGACGACCGAGTCCTCGGTCGGCACCCAGCCCGGTGCCCGGCGCACCGCCTCGAGCTCTTCGAGCACGGCGGCCAGGCGGTCGGGAGTGCGCTCCTCCCCACGTGATCGCGACATGGCTGAAACGTTAGGTGCGCCAAGTGTGTTGGTGCAGGCACCGAGCGCCGGCCTGTGGAAAGCCGCGCACGCTGAGGGGGATGTGGACGCCGGGTCAGTCGAACGAGCCGATGATGCGGGTGCGGCCGGCGAAGCGCGGCGTCACCACCACTGCCAGGGTGCCCGGTCCGACGTGCGCGCCGACCGCAGCGCCCAGCTCGACCAGCAGCATCCGGCGCGCATCCGGAATCTGCTCAGCCAGCTGTTCGATCGACGTCTCGGCCCGCTCCCGGGCGCCCAAGTGGTGCACTGCCACATCGACGCCGTCCAGGCCACCCGCCGCTTCCAGCGCCTCGACCGCGCTGACGGCGAGCTGCGTCAGCCGCGCCAGCGCCTTCCCGGTCGTGCGAACGCGTTCCAACGGCTCGATGTGCCCGTCACGGACTGTGAGCAACGGCTTGATGGCGAGCGCCGAGCCCATCAGCGCGGACGCCCGCCCGATCCGCCCGCCACGACGCAGGTGCTCGAGCGTGTCGACGTAGAAGACGGTCGTCGACGATCCGGTATGACGGCGGGCCGTCTCGGCGACCGCCGCCGCGTCACCGCCGGCCGCAGCCGTCTCCGCCGCCGCGATGACGCCGAATCCCATTGCCATGCCGATGGTTTCACTGTCGATGACCTCGACCGGGATGGGAATGTCACGCGCCGCCAGCTGCGCCGACGACAGCGTCGCGGACATCTGCGAGGACACGTGGATCGAGACGATCGCGTCGTGGCCGGCGTCCGCCAGCCCGGCATACAGCTCGGCGAAGACCGCGGGTGACGGACGTGACGTGGACACCGGCACGAAGTCACGCAGCGCCTGCGCGACCTCGTCGGCCGTGACGCCGCGTCCCTCGTCGTACGACACGCCGCCGATCGCGAGACGCATCGGCACCACCGAGATGCCGTCGGCGGCGGCGACCTCGGGCGGCAGGTATGCCGTCGAGTCGGTCACCACCGCCACGCTCATTTCCGGGGTCCCCGCAAAGTATCGGAGCGAGGCACGAGCGGAGAACTTTGTGGGGTGGTTGACATCGAGTCAGCCGACCACGAGATTGACCAGCTTGGGCGCGCGCACGATCACCTTGCGAATCTGCTTGTCGCCCACGGCGTTGCGGATCTTCTCACTGTCTCGGGCCAGCGTCTCCAGGTCGGCGTCGCTGATGCCCGGCGGCACCTGCAACCGATCGCGCACCTTGCCCTGCACCTGCACGACACAGGTCACGGTCTCGTCGACCAGCATGGTCTCGTCGGCGGCGGGGAACTCCTCGAACGCCAGCGACGACTCGTGCCCCAGCCTCGACCAGAGCTCCTCGGCGATGTGCGGAGCGACCGGAGCGGTCATCAACACCAGCGGCTCGACGATCGCGCGCGGCGAGACGCCGTCCGCGGACTCCTTGGTCAGCGCGTTGTTCAGCTCGATCAGCTTGGCGATCGCGGTGTTGAACTGCAGCGACTCGTAGTCCTTGGCGACACCCTCGGCAGCCTTGGCCAGCGCGCGGCGCAGCTCCTGGGATGGCTCGGCGTCGTCGACCCGCAGCTCGCCGGTCTCCTCGTCGATCACGTTGCGCCACAAGCGTTGCAGGAAGCGCTGCGCACCGACGACCGCCCGCGTCTCCCACACCCGGGACTGGTCCAGCGGCCCCATCGACATCTCGTAGACCCGGAAGGTGTCCGCTCCGAACGTTGCGCACATCTCGTCAGGTGTCACGACGTTCTTCAGCGACTTGCCCATCTTCCCGAACTCGCGAGCGACCGGCTGGCCCTGCCAGGTGAACGTCATCGAGTCGCCCTCACCCCGCTCCTCGACCTCCGCAGCGGGCACCGGCTGACCGCGGTGGTCCCGGTAGGCGAACGCCTGGACGTAGCCCTGGTTGAACAGTCGGCGGAACGGCTCCTCGCAGCTGACGAAGCCCAGATCGAACAGAACCTTGTGCCAGAACCGTGAGTAGAGCAGGTGCAGCACCGCGTGCTCGACGCCTCCGACATACAGGTCGACGCCGCCGGTGTCGCCCGGTGTGCCGTTGGGCCCCATCCAGTAGCGCTCGCACTCGGCATCGACGAAACGCTGGGCGTTGGCCGGGTCGGTGTAGCGGATCTCGTACCAGCACGAACCCGCCCAGTTGGGCATGGTGTTGGTCTCCCGGCGGTACTTCCTCAGGCCCTCGCCGAGGTCCAGCTCGACCTCGACCCAGTCGGTCGCCCGGTCCAGCGGCGACTCCGGCATCGACTCCGCATCGTCCGGGGCATAGGTCTTCGGTGAGTAGTCGGCGACCTCCGGCAGCTCCACGGGCAGCATCGACTCCGGCAGCGCGTGCGCGACGCCGTCCTCGTCATAGACGATCGGGAACGGCTCGCCCCAATAGCGCTGCCGGCTGAACAGCCAGTCGCGTAGCTTGTAGGTGATCGAGCCGCGACCGGCGCCCTGCTGCTCCAGGAAGTCGACGACGAGCTGCTTTGCCTCGTCGATCTCCTTGCCGTTCAAGGAGATCCGCTCGTTGGAGGAGTTGATCTTCACGCCCGGGCCGGTGTATGCCGTGTCCTCGTCGTGACCGTCCGCAGGCTGGACGGTGCGCAGGTAGGGCAGGTCGTACTTCTTGGCGAAGTCCCAGTCGCGCGCGTCCTCGGCCGGGACGGCCATCACCGCACCGGTGCCGTAGCCCATCAGAACGTAGTCGGCGATGAAAACCGGAATGCGTTCTCCGGACACGGGGTTCGTCGCGAAGGACCCGGTGAAGACACCGGTCTTGGCCTTCGCGTCCTCGGTCTGCCGCTCCAGCTCGGACTTGCGGGAGGCCGTCAGCCGGTATGCCGCGACGGCCTCGGCCGGGCTCGCCGCGCCACCGGTCCACGCCTCCTTGGTGCCCTCCGGCCAGGTGCCGGCGGCCAGCGCATCGACCAGCGGGTGCTCGGGTGCCAGCACCATGAAGGTCGTGCCGAAGATCGTGTCGGGCCGGGTGGTGAAGACCTCGATCCGGTCGTCGATCCCGTCGACCGCGAATTGAACTGCGGCTCCTTGGGATCGACCGATCCAGTTGCGCTGCATCGACTTCACCGACTCGGGCCAGTCCAGCCGGTCCAGGTCATCGATCAGCCGGTCGGCGTAGGCGGTGATGCGCATCATCCACTGCGGCAGGTTGCGCTGGAAGACCGGCATGTCACCACGCTCGGTCAGCCCCTCGTTGGTGACCTCCTCGTTGGCCACCACGGTGCCCAGTCCGGGCGCCCAGTTGACCGGCACTTCCTTCTTGTACGCGAGCCGGCGGTGATCGACCGCGTCCCGGCGCTCCGCGTCGGTCAGCTCCGCCCAGGGACGGCCGTCCGGGGTCGGCACCTCACCGGACTCGTAACCGGCGACCAGTTCCTCGATCGGCCGCGCCTTGGCCACGCGCTCGTCATACCAGGCGTTGTAGATGAGCAGGAAGATCCACTGCGTCCACTTGTAGAACTCCGGGTCGATCGTCGCGAACGCCCGGCGCTTGTCGTGTGACAGACCCAGCTGGCGCAGCTGCCGGGTGTAGGTCTGGATGTTGTCCTCGGTGGTCTTGCGCGGGTGCTGGCCGGTCTGCACGGCATACTGCTCGGCCGGCAGGCCGAACGCGTCGAAGCCCATCGTGTAGAGGACGTTGTTGCCGGACATCCGCTGGTAGCGCGCGTAGACGTCGGTGGCGATGAAGCCCAGCGGGTGCCCGACGTGCAGCCCGGCACCACTCGGGTAGGGGAACATGTCCTGCAGGAAGTACTTCGGCCGTCCGCCGATCGCCTCCGGATCGGCCCAGGGGCCCGCGGGATTCGGTGCGTGGAAGGTGCCCTGCTCCTCCCAGCGGTCCTGCCACCTGCGCTCGATGTCGTTCGCCAGTGCTGCGGAATAGCGGTGTGCGGGTTGCTCGTCGTTCATCGTCCGTCCTTCGAGAAATCAAATCTGTGGCGTCCGCGTCGGACCCGCGCTGAGTTGTCTTGAACCCAAGAGAAAACCCCTCGCCGCAGGGAGGGGTCAGCCGCGTCGAAGTCCGCTTAACGTCGACGCGGCCGGCTAAGAAGAAGCAACTGCCGCACGAAACACAGATTACCGCACCAGATCCAGGCAACGACAAAGGTCCGGCGCCACCCCGTGGGCGGCACCGGACCTCGGATGATGTCGAGCGGTCAGGCCTCGATGTCGTTGACCGCCTTGGCCAGAGCCGACTTCTTGTTGGCGGCCTGGTTGCGGTGGATCACTCCCTTGCTCACGGCCTTGTCCAGCTTCTTGGACGCGGTCGCCAGCATCTCGGTGGCCTTGGCCTTGTCGCCGGCTGCGACCGCCTCGCGGGTGTGCCGGATCCAGGTCCGCAGCTCCGACTTGTAGGCCTTGTTGCGCTCAGTGCGGATCGCGTTGGTCTTGATCCGCTTCATCTGCGACTTGATGTTTGCCACGTGTTACTTCCTTGGTCGATCGTCTGTCTGATGTCAATGAGGGTTGACGACACGCATCGGCGGATGGGGCGTGGGGACACCCGGGCGATGCCGTTGCGTGGGTTGAACTCGCATGCGCGCACGACCAGAGCGCGCACGCAATGACGAAATCTACCAGCGGCGCGTCATTCCGCCCAAATCGGCCACGTCGGTCGAGTAGCGCGGGCTGAGCCTGCGAACCCCGCGCGTATCGAGACCAGGCGGCACTCGATAGGCGTGATCGTCAGCCGTTGCGCTCGCTGGTGATCGTCATGACGGCACGCTCGAGCGCGTAGACCGGGTCGCGGCCGCCACCCTTGACCTCGAAGTCGGCGGCAGCCACGGCCTGGATGGCGCGGCCCAGCCGTTCGCCGTCCCAGCCCTTGGCGTCACGGCGTGCGCGGTCGATCTGCCACGGTGCCATCCCGAGCTGTTTCGCGAGCTGAGCCGATCCCCCGCCGCCGGCCGTCGCGACGCGGGCGATCTGCCGAAGCTGGCTGGCCAGCACCGCGACGATCGGCACCGGGTCGAGCCCCGACGCGAGGGCGTGACGGGTGAGCCGCAGCGCCTCGGGCAGGTTGCCACTGATCGCGGCGTCGGCGACCCGGAACCCGGTGGCCTCGACCTTGCCCCCGTGGTAACGCTGGACCACCTCGGCCGTGACCAGGCCCTCGGTGTCGTCGACCAGCTGTTTGCACGCCGCCGCCAGCTCCCGCAGGTCCTTGCCGACCGCCTCCAGGAGCGCGCGCACCGCGTCGGGCGCCACCTTGCGCCCGGCGGACCGGAACTCGTTGGTGACGAACGCCGACTTGTCCCGGTCGCTCTTGATCGCGGGCGCCTCGATGACTCGTGCGCCGTGCTTCTTCAGTGCATCGAGCGCCTTCTTGCCGCGCACCCCACCCTTGTGCTGCACGATCAGCGTCGCGTCGGCGAGTCCGGCGGTGACCACGTCGACGACGTCGGCGATCAGCTCCTCGCGCGCCTCGTCCAGGTCGCGCACCAGCACGATCTTGCTGCCACCGAACAGGCTCGGGCTGGTGTGCAGCTGCAACTCGCCGGCTTCGTAGCTCGCCGCCTCGAGCCGCACCAGCTCGGCATCGGGGTCACCTTCGCGCAGCAGGGCGATCGTGCTGGCCGCGGCTCGTTCGGCCAGGATCTGCTCCGGTCCGCTGATGAGCACCAGGGGCGGGACATCCGTCATACCCCTCACCGTAAAGTGCGCGCATGACAGACGACGCGCAGTCCTACGTGTTCACCGCATCCTGCGAGGACCGGCCCGGGATCGTCGCGGCGATCAGCACCGCGTTCGTCGGGCACGACGCCAACATCGACGAGTGCCAGCAGTTCGGTGACCCGGAGACGGGGAGGTTCTTCATCCGGGCGCGGGTGCACGGTCCGGTGGACGAGGAGGCGCTGCGGGAGTCGCTCGGTCCGGTCGCCGACCGGTTCGGTATGACGTGGGGGCTCTTCCCGGCCGCACAGCGCACCCGTGCCCTGGTCATGGTCTCCAAGCTCGGGCACTGCCTCAACGACCTGCTCTACCGCCAGCAGGTCGGATCCCTGCCGATCGACATCGTGGCCGTCGGGTCCAATCACCTGAAGTTCCAGAAGCTGGTGTCCTCACAGGACATTCCGTTCCACCACATCCCGCTCAGCAACAGCACCAAGGAGGCCGCCGAGGGCCGCCTGCTCGAGCTGATCGACCAGACCGGCGCCGACCTGGTGATCCTCGCGCGCTACATGCAGGTGCTGTCCGCCGAGCTGTGCGAGCGCCTCGCCGGCCGGGCGATCAACATCCACCACTCGTTCCTGCCCAGCTTCCGCGGCGCGCGGCCCTACCACCAGGCGCACGACCGTGGCGTCAAGCTGATCGGCGCGACCGCGCACTACGTGACGCCGGATCTGGACGAGGGACCGATCATCGAGCAGGACGTCGAGCGCATCGACCACGGCTACTCCCCCGCGGACATGGTGGTCGCCGGTCGCGACGTCGAGGCGCAGGTGCTGGCCCGCGCGGTGACCTGGCACGCCGAGCACCGGGTCTTCCTCAACGGCTCCAGCACCGTCGTGCTGCGCTGAGTCCTCGCCGCACCGCGGGTCGGCCGAGCGAACGGTGCTCAGCCGAGACCGAGCTGTACCAACCGGTTTCGCACGTCGTCCAGCGGCTTGTCGAGGTGCTCGGCGAGCTCCTGCGGGTCGAGGCCGAGATCGGCACCGTCGCGCAGCTCCTCGTCGTCCTCGGAGGTCCAGCCGGGCGCGGCCGGTGCAGGTGTGGCGGCCTGCTCGATGACCTCGACCGGCTCGGCCACCACAGAGTCGGCCGGCTCGGGCGTCAGCTCGCCCGGCTCCTCGTGTGGTTCGTCGACGGCCACCTCCTCGGCGACGACGGCCGCCTGCTCGATGTCGGCCTCGGGTGGTGCCGAACGGTCGACCGCGGTCTCGTCCAGCCGCTTCAGCGCCTTGAGCACGAGCGCCCGGTCGGTGGTCGGCCAGAAGGGCGGCAGCGACTTCTGCAGGAACCCGGCGTAGCGCGCGGTGATCATCCGGGTGTCCAGGAACGCGACGACGCCGCGGTCGTCGCTGCTGCGCACCAGCCGGCCGGCGCCCTGCGCCAGCCGCAGCGCGGCGTGAGTGGCCGACACGGACATGAAGCCGTTGCCACCGCGCCGGGCGATCTCCTGGGAGCGCGCCGACGCCAGCGGATCGTCCGGCCGCGGGAACGGGATGCGGTCGATGATCACCAACTGGCACGACGGCCCGGGCACGTCGACCCCCTGCCAGAGGGTCAACGTCCCGAACAGGCAGGTGCGCGGGTCGGCGGCGAACTGCGCCACCAACGTGCGGATCTGGTCGTCACCCTGGCAGAGCACCGGTATGTCGTCCCCGAACCGGACCCGCATCTCCTCGGCCGCAGCCCGGGCGGCGCGGGTCGAGGAGAACAGGCCCAGTGTGCGACCTCCCGCAGCCCGGACCAGTGTCTCGATCTCGTCCATGGCAGCGGTCGACATGCCGTCCCGACCGGGTGGCGGGAGCTGGGAGGCGACATACGCAATCGCCTGCCGCGGATAGTCGAACGGTGATCCGACGTCCAGCCCGGTCCACTGCGGACCGCCGTCCCCGCGCAGGCCGAGCGTGCCGGCGACCGAGTCGAACGAGCCGCCGAGCTCGAGCGTCGCCGACGTCATGATCACGGTCCGATCGCCGAACACCTTGTCCCGCAACAACATTGCCACACTCATCGGTGCGACCCGCAGGATCGCACCACGCCGCGGGTCCTGGGAGACCCACACGACGTCGAGCTCGCGTCCCTCCAGGATGCGGTCACAGTTGTCGAAGATCTCGTCGACCGCCGCACGCGCGACCTGCCGGGATGCGTCGTTGTCGTTCGGCGACGCCGGCTTCAGCTCGGACTGCACCGACCGAGCCGCGTCACGCACCTGCGTCAGGGCCATGGCCATGTTGTCGGGTAGGCCGAGCAGCCGCCCCTCCTGCAATTTGTCCAGCAGCTCCTGCAGCAGCTCGCCGGCTTCCCGCATGGTCGAGGCGTCCGCCATACGACCGCAGCGCCGAGCGGCGGTCGAGATCATGCCGCCGGTGAGCTCGTCCGTGATCGTCGACGTGACCCGGTCGACCAGCTCGTGCGCCTCATCGACGATCAGCAGATCGTGCTCGGGCAGCATCTGGCGGCCCTCGAAGGAGTCGATCGCCATGAAGCTGTGGTTGGTGACGACGACGTCGACCTCTTTCGCCGCCGCCCGCGACCGCTCGACGAAGCATTCCTGCACCATGGGGCACTTGGAACCCAGGCATTCCTCGGCGGACACCGAGACCTGCCGCCACGCGCGCTCACTGACGCCCGGCACCAGCTCGTCCCGCTCCCCGGTGTCGGTCTCCTGGGCCCACTCCCGCAGCCGGACGATCTCCTCGCCGATCCGGCCGGCAGCTCGGTCGACCTCGCCCACGTCGAGCAACGCGTCCTCGTCGTCCGGGTAGCCGCCCTCGATCTTGTGCAGACACAGGTAGTTCCGTCGGCCTTTGACCAGTCCGAAGGTCGGCCGGCGGCCGATGATCGGCTCGACCGCTTCGGCGATCCGCGGCAGGTCACGGTCGACGATCTGCGCCTGGAGCGCCAGCGTGGCCGTCGCGACGATCGCCGGCTGCCCGGTCTCGATGGCATGCCGGATCGCGGGGACCAGATAGGCCAGGGACTTCCCGGTGCCGGTGCCCGCCTGCACCAGCAGATGAGTGCCGCTGCGTGCGGCCTGGTCGACCGCGCGGGCCATCTTCTGCTGGCCGGCCCGCTCGACGCCGCCGACCCCTCCGACGGCAGCTTTCATCAGTGCGTCGAGGTCGGCTGGCATCCCCACAGCGTATGACGTCGCCCGGCGCCCGGTGCGCAGCCATCCACAGCCGGCTCACGTCGGTCGAGCGCCGTCCTGAGTAGCCGCGAGGCGCTGCGCTCCTCCGGTACTCGATCAGCGTGCTATCAGTCGTTCGCGACGCCGCGGCAAATCAGGTAGGCGACGAGGGCTGTCCAGCCGGTCTGGTGGCTGGCGCCGAGTCCGGAGCCGTCGTCACCGTCGAAGTATTCGCTGAACGTCGGGTGGGCGTCCCAGAGCGGGCCGCTCGGGTACCACTTCGGCGTGCCCGGCCGACGGCCGTCCGTCCCGGGCCGGAAGAGCTGCACCAGCCGCTGCATGAGGTCGGTGGTGATGTCGCCCAGGCTCCGCTGGTTTCCGGACCCGGTCGGGTATTCGACGCGCGCGTTCGGATAGGCCTCGGCATACGTCTCGAGCGCGTCGACGAGCAGGAAGTTGATCGGGAACCACACGGGGCCGCGCCAGTTGGAGTTGCCGCCGAACAGCCCGCTGTCGGACTCGGCCGGGGCGTAGCGGATCGAGAAGTCTCCACCGTCCACGTCGACGGTCAGCGGCTGCCGGTATGCCGCGGAGAGTGACCGGATCCCGTGGGGGGACAGGAATTCCGCCTCGTCGAGCATGCGCGTCAGCAGCCGCGCCCGCCGCTCGTCGGGCACCAGGGCCATCGTGATCCGCGAGTCGTCGTGCCGCTCGTGATGACGCAGCACGTCGGCCAGCCCCGTGTCCCGGCGCTCCAGCCACTGCACCTCGTGCAACAGGTTGGGCAGCTCGGCGACGACCGCCGGATGCACGGATTCGACTGCCACCAGAGGCAACAGGCCGACCAGGGAACGCACCGCCAACCGTTCGCTCGTGCCGTCGGCGCGCACCACCGCGTCGTAGTAGAAGCCGTCCTGCTCGTCCCACAGCGAGATGCCGGTGCTGCCGAAGTCGGTCAGCGCGCGTGCGAGCCGCAGGAAGTATTCGAAGAAGGTGCGCACCGTCGGTCCCCAGCTGGCGTCCTGCCGGCTGAGTTCGACGGCGATGCGCAACATGGACAGCGAGTAGAACGCCATCCAGCTGGTCGCGTCCGACTGCTCCAGCCGCATACCGTCCGGCAGCGGCTGCGACCGGTCGAACGGCCCGATGTTGTCCATCCCGAGAAAGCCGCCCTCGAAGAGGTAGGAGCCGTCGGCGTCCTTGCGGTTGACCCACCAGGAGAAGTTCATCAGCAGCTTGCTGAAGACGCTCGCGAGAAACTCTCGATCCCGGTCTGCCGCAAGCGAATAGACCAACCACGCCGCCCAGGCGTGGACGGGCGGGTTGACGTCGTTGAAGTTCCACTCGTATGCCGGCAGCTGACCGTCCGGATGCTGCGCCCACTCGCGCACCATGAGGGTGATCTGGTCCTTGGCGAACGCCGGGTCGATCAGCGCGAGCGGGACGGTGTGGAATGCGAGGTCCCACGCGGCGAACCACGGGTACTCCCACTCGTCGGGCATCGAGATGACGTCGGCCAGGTCCAGGTGCGTCCAGCCGACGTTGCGCGCGCCGGGTGCCCGTCGCTGCGGCGGCGGTGGTGGCCCGGCCGGGTCACCCTCCAGCCATTCGCCCACGGCATACCGGTAGAGCTGCTTGCCCCACAGCAGGCCGGCGAAGGCGCGGCGCGCGATGTGCGCGTCCTCCTCGGTGGCACTCGCCGGTATGACGGCCCGGTAGAACTCGTCCGCCTCGGCGGCGCGGGCCCGCATGACGGCATCGAAATCGGCGAAGCCGCCGGCAGACGCTCCGCCGAAGTAGGCCGCCTCGCTACCGGTCGCCGCGGCGGTCGCGGCCAGCCGCAGCTGCACGGTGCGCGTCTGCCCCGGCGGCATGGCGTCGAGCTGCCACCAGAACGCCACCTTCGTGCCGTGCTCCGGCCGCGTCGCCGACGGGTCGCCGTGCACGATCGCACGGTCGATGCCGTTCGTCGGGCAGTCGGTTCGGGCCGGTGCTCCCCACAGCCCGACGTTGTCGGTTTCGTTGTCGCAGAAGAGCACCCGCGGGTCGCCAGCGGCCTGGAGCCGGTAACTGCCGAGCCAGGCGTGCTCGACCTGCACTGCGCCGTCGACCAGCCGCATCGACGGGGTGCGGTCGTCCCGGCCGAACGCCCAGGTGTTGCGGAACCAGGCCTGCGGCACGAGGTGCAGGGTGGCGGCGTCCGGCCCGTGATTCGTGACGTCGATGCGCATCAGCAGGTCGGTGGGGCTCGCCTTCGCGTAGCTCACCGCCACGTCGAAGAACCGGTCGTCGGCGAGCACGCCGGTGTCGGTGAGTTCGAACTCCGGGTCGTTCCGGTTGCGCTGGGCGTTGACGGCGCGTAGTTCGTCATACGGGAAAGCGGCCTGGGGGTAGCGGTACAGCCAACTCGCCCACGAGTGCGTCGGGGTGGCGTCGGTCGGCCACCAGACCTCCTTGACGTCCTCGCCGTGGTTGCCCTGCGCGTTGGTCAACCCGAAGAGCCGCTCCTTGAGTCGGTCGTCGTGGCCGTTCCAGAGCGCGACGCCGAAGTTGAGGAAGCCGAAGCGGTCGCAGACCGCCGCCATACCGTCCTCGCCCCAGCGGTAGGCACGTCGGTGCGCTTGATCGAACGGCAAATAGTCCCAGGCGTTTCCGTCCGCGGAGTAGTCCTCGCGGACGGTCCCCCACTGCCGGCCGGAGACGTACGGACCCCACAAGCGCCACGGGTCGTCGGCGTTCGGGGACGAGGCCAGCCGGGCGTGTTCGGCGCTCTGTTCAGAACTCACCCGCCCGATGCTGCCAGGTGGAGCTGACTCAGACGGCGAATGCCGCCAGCTCGGCGTGCAGGGTCGGGGTCACCTTGGCGTGCACGTGGGTGCCTTCGGCGGTGTGCTCGCTCGACAGCACCTCGCCGTCGTCGTGGATGCGCGAGAGCAGGTCGCCGCGCTGGTAGGGCAGCAGCAACTCCATCCGGATCTCCGGGCGGGGCAGCTCCTGGGCAACCAGCTCGGCGAGCGCGGCGAAACCCTTGCCGGTGCGAGCGGACACCGCGATCGAGTGCTTCTCGGCGCGCAGGATGCGGTCGACGACCTCCGGGTCGGCGACGTCCGCCTTGTTGACGACCACGACCTCCTTGACGTCGTGCGCGCCGACATCGGCGAGCACCGAGCGCACGGCGGTGATCTGCGACTCCGGGTCGGGGTGCGAGCCGTCGACGACGTGCAGGACGAGGTCGGCATCGCCCACCTCTTCGAGCGTGGAGCGGAACGCCTCCACCAGCTGATGCGGCAGCTCGCGCACGAAACCGACGGTGTCCACCAACGTGTAGCCGCGGCCGTCGATCGTCTCGGCCCGCCGCACGGTCGGATCGAGCGTGGCGAACAACTGGTTCTGGACCAGCACGCCGGCGCCGGTGAGTCGGTTGAGAATGGAGGACTTCCCCGCGTTGGTGTAACCGGCGATGGCGACCGACGGCACCTGGCCCGCGCGACGGGAGCCGCGCTTGGTGTCGCGCATCGTCTTCATGCCCTTCAGCTCCCGGCGCAGCTTGCTGATCCGGGAGTTGATGCGGCGGCGGTCCAACTCGATCTTGGTCTCACCGGGGCCACGTGAACCCATGCCCTGACCACCGGCAGCCTGACCACCGGCCTGCCGGGACATCGACTCACCCCACCCTCGCAGCCGCGGCAGGAGGTACTGCAGCTGGGCCAGCTCGACCTGTGCCTTGCCCTCCTTGGACTTCGCGTGCTGAGCGAAGATGTCGAGGATCAGCGCGGTCCGGTCGATCACCTTGACCTTGACGACGTCCTCCAGGCCGCGGCGCTGGCTCGGGGTGAGTTCGGTGTCGGCGATGACGGTGTCGGCACCTTCCTCGATCACGATGTCGCGCAGCTCGGCGGCCTTGCCCGAACCCATCCAGGTCCCCGGGTCCGGCTTCATCCGGCGTTGCAGGACACCGGCGAGCACGGTCGAACCGGCGGTTTCGGCGAGCGCGGAGAGTTCGCGCAGGGAGTTCTCGGCGTCCTCGGCGGTGCCCTCACCCCACACACCGGCCAGCACGACGCGTTCGAGGCGCAGGCGGCGGTATTCGACCTCGGTGACGTCCTGGAGTTCGGTGGAGAGCCCGGGGACCCGGCGCAATGCCGCGCGGTCCTCGCGGTCGTACTGGTCGCCGTCGTACGACTCCTCGATGAGGAAGCCGTCGGCGTCGTAGCGGGGATCGCGGTCTTCCTGCCCGGCAAGGGCTTCGGCGCGACCGTCGAGCACCTGTGAGCGGGCGGTCATCGCGCCTCCGTCAATGTTGCGAGCTGTCATGTTCTCCTTATCGTCTCAGGGTTCAACATCCTGAGCGAATGCTTTATGCCGCTTCGGTATGCCGCCGCCACCGCCTACTACCCTCGGGGCGGTGACCGACACGCCCGACCACTACTTCACCGCCAGTCCGGCGAGCGCGGACGAGCGACGCACGATCAACGTGCCTCTCGCCGGCCGGACCCGTGCGGTGCAGGTGGCGTCCGGCGTTTTCTCCGCAGAGCGGATCGATCAGGGCACCAGTGTGCTGCTGCAGCATGCGCCGCAGCCACCGGCAGAGGGCACCTTCCTGGACCTCGGCTGTGGGTGGGGACCGATCGCGCTGACGCTGGGCCTGTCCTCACCGGCGGCCGAGGTCTGGGCGGTCGACGTCAACGAGCGCGCGCTGGATCTCACGCGGGCCAACGCCGCCTCGCTCGGCCTCACCAACCTGCATGCCGCGACTGCCGGCGATGTGCCGGCCGAGCTGCGGTTCGATCTGATCTGGTCCAACCCACCGATCCGGGTGGGCAAGCAGGTGCTGCACGACCTGTTGCTGGCCTGGCTGCGGCGGCTGACCGGGGACGGCGTGGCCTACCTGGTGGTGCAACGCAATCTCGGCTCCGACTCCTTGCAGCGCTGGCTGATCGGGCAGGGCTTTCCGACCGAGCGATTCACGAGCGTGAAGGGCTTCCGGATCCTGCAGGTCGGCGCGGCCGGCTGACGCAGAGGGCAGTCAGCGCGGGTCGGGGATCTCCACGGTGCCGCTGGCGACGATCTCGGCCGGTCCCGACAACAGGACGTGGTCGCCGTCCATGCGCACACCGAGCCGGCCACCCGGCACGTCGACCCGCCAGTCGAGCTGGTCCGCGGGCCGGCCGGCCCACCACCGGGTGGCGATCACGGCCGCGGCGGCACCCGTGCCGCAGCTCTGCGTCTCCCCCACGCCGCGTTCGTGCACCCGCATGGCGATGTGACCAGGTCCGACCGCGCGGACGAACTCGACGTTCGAACCGTTGGGCGGGACCGGGTCGACACGTGGCTGATAGGTGAGATCCAGTGTGCTGAGGTCGAATTCGGGCGGCAGCGCGACCACGGTGTGCGGATTGCCCATGTCGATGCTGAGCGCCGGCAGCGGGTCGGCGGCCCCGGCCACCTGCACCACGCTGTCCGACCCGTGCTCGTCCGCCTCCGGCTCGCGCGCCAGGCGCCATACCCCGAGATCGACTTCGAAGCCGCCCGCCACCACGGTCATCCGTTTCACGCCGTCCCGAGTGGCGATGTCGAATGCGTCACCGGTCTCGAGGCCGTGGTCGAGCAGGTACTTGGCGAAGACGCGGGTGCCGTTGCCGCACATCTCGCCCAGCGAGCCGTCCTGGTTGCGGTAGTCCATGAACCAGCGTGCGTCGCCGGCCGTCGCCCGGACGTCGGTCGGCGCCTGGGCTACCGGCACGACGAGGATCACGCCGTCGCCGCCGATGCCGGCTCGGCGATCGGCGAGGTGGACGACGTCCTCGGCGCTGAGCTGCGGGGTGCCGTCCAGCGCGGGAACGAGCACGAAGTCGTTCTTCGTGCCGTGTCCCTTGGCAAAGCTGATGGTCCTCACCCGGCCATCCAAGGTCATGGTGCGCCTCCCTGTCATCCCGGTGTCAGCGCCTGGACCCTGCAGCGCCCGCGCGCACCAGCTGCAGCGACTGCGCGACGAGGTCGGGCGCGTCATGGGGCAGCCAGTGGATGCGGTGGTCCGGTCGGAACCAGGACTCCTGACGTCGCGCGAACTTCCTTGTCAATGTCGCCGTTTCGTCCTTCGCGCGCTGTTCGTCAAGGACGCCGTCCAGCTGGCGCAACGCCTGCGCGTAGCCGATCGCCCGGCTGGCAGTGCGACCCTGGCGCAGGCCGTGCCGGTCGAGGTCGCGCACTTCGTCCAGCAGCCCGGCACACCACATGCGGTCGATCCGTGCGGTGATGCGGCTGCGGAGCGTCGGCCGGTCGATCGCCAGGCCGAGCATCACTGCTGGAACAAGGAATTCACGGGTCGGCATCGTTGCGCTGAACGGCGCCCCGGTCAGCTCGATCACCTCGAGCGCACGCACCACCCGTCGGCCATTGGTCGGGTGGATCTGCCGTGCGGCAGCCGGATCGACCGCAGCCAGCTCGGCGTGCAGCGCGTCCGGCCCGATCTCGTGCAGGCGGGCCTCCCAGCGGGCACGCGCCGCCGGATCGGTCGGCGGAATCCGCAGGTCGTCGAGGGCAGCCCGCACGTAGAGGCCGCTGCCGCCCACGAGGATCGGCACATGGCCCCGGTCCCGGATCTGCCCGATCGCCACGCGTGCATCTCGTTGGTATGCCGCAACAGTCGCCTCGTCACGCACGTCGAGGACGTCCAGCAGGTGATGCGGCACGCCCTGCCGCTCGGCGACCGGGACCTTCGCGGTGCCGATGTCCATGCCGCGGTAGAGCTGCGACGCGTCCGCGTTGACGATCTCACCGTCCAACGCGTGCGCGAGTGCGATGCCGAGGTCGGACTTGCCGGTCGCGGTCGAGCCCACGACGGCGACGATCGGCAGCTGGCTCGTCATACCGAGCAGTCTGGCAAATCGGCCTGTTCGGTCGCTCGCTGCGCCCGCTCATACGATGATCCGGTGATGTCTCACCCGTCTGCAGCTGTGCTGCGTGACCGCCTCTCGCAGCCCGCGCTGCACCGCGCGTTCGCCTACTTCGACGTGCAGGAGCCGGACCGGGCCGACTTCGCGACTGCCGCCGACACCATCCTCCGGAGCGCGTTCTGGCTGGACCGGGTCCGGGCCACGGTTGCCCGGTTGCGGGACGGCATGGGGAAATTTCTGACCATGCAGGAGGCCTTCCTGCCGGCGGTCTTCGACCCGCAGAACTCTGCCGAGCCGGTCGAGGCGCGCTTCTTCTACCCTGTCGCGTTCGCGGCAACGCTCCCGGACACGCTGGCGTTCCACCGGTCCCGCGCCATCCCGGACTCCGCCTCCCGGGCGATTCTCGCCGACCTGGGGCGCCACTTGCGGATCTTCGAGCGCACGTTCGGCCACACCGGCCTGCACGTGCAGAACTGGTTCACCCTGCACCTGCGCGGCATGATCTACGACTTCGGCCGATTGCAGGCGAACCTGGAGCGGCTCGACTTCCCTGCGTCGGCCGTGCGCGCTGCGGACGTGCCGGTCGTGACCCGCACGCCGGTGGCCGGCATACACATCCCGGACAGCGGACCGCTGACACCGACAGCCGTCGACGCGTCGCTGGCGCGGGTGCGTCCCTTCTTCGATCGACACTTCCCGGACCTGCCACCCATCTCCGTCACCGTGTGCACCAGCTGGCTGCTCGACGAGCAGCTTCTCGAGCTGGTGCCGGACAGCAACATCGCCCGCTTCTGCGCGCGCTGGCGGCCGCTCGGCGAGCCGACGGACGGCGACGAGTCGGTGCGCAACTTCGTCTTCCGGCGCCCATATGCCGACCCGGCCGACCTCGTCGGGACCACCCGACTGGAGCGCGCGCTCATCGCGCACTGGGGTTCCGGCGGTCACCTCCGGCAGCGTTCCGGCTGGCTGAAATTGCCGACGACGGACCGAGCCGGCGACTGACCGGAGGCAGTGCTCGTCGCCGATCCCCCGTCTTGACCTTCGACCAGCTCGAGACTCCAGACTCGGTCGTATGACGAGTCGGTTCCGCGCACCATCGGTCTGCTGATGAGCGTCCTGGTTCACCTGTGCCGGTCCTGCGGCCACCAAGCCCTGTGGCACTCGACGGGCAACGGCGGCTACACATCGTGTCGCTGCTGCCGTAGTGGATCGTGTGCCCCGGCCGCTGAACCGGTTGTGCTGCAGACGTTTTCGCTCCCCGGCCACGCGCCGGAGCCCTTGCTGCCACCCGGAGCGGTCCGCAATGCGGGATCCCTTCACGCCAGCGAGAGCTGTGCGTGCGCAGGTTGCGTCGCGGCATACGAGCGGCTGACGAGGACTGCCGAATCGGCCTGAATCCTCACCCGGCCGAATTCGGTTGCCCCTGCGGCCATTCTCCCGCACGCTTGGCCGGTGATCGACTACCTCGCCCTCAACCGGGCAAACTGGGACGACCGGGCCGCTGCGCACGCCGCGAGCCCGGACTATGACGTGTCCGCATTGGTCGCCGGTACAAGCGAGTTGAGCGGGGTGGTCGCCTTCGACGCCGAACGGCTCGATGACATCGCCGGACTGGACGTCCTCCATCTGCAGTGTCACATCGGCACCGACACGCTGTCCTTACACCGGTTGGGTGCGCACGTGACCGGCGTCGACCTCTCACCCGCCTCGCTGCGAGAGGCTCGCGAGATCGCCGCACGTGCCGGCGCGCGCATCGACTACGTGGAATCGGACGTCTATTCCGCGCCCGGGGCTCTGGGCGGTCGCACGTTCGACCTCGTCTACACCGGCATCGGGGCGCTCTGCTGGTTGCCGTCGATCGATCGCTGGGCCGAGGTGGTGGCCGACGTGCTGAAACCCGGTGGGCGGCTCTTCGTCCGGGAAGGCCACCCGATGCTGTGGACGTTCGACGAGGACGTGCGCCCGGAGTTCTCCTACTTCGAGCAACCCGAGGGCATCGTCTGGAGCGAGCCGGGCACGTATGTCGCGACGGATCACGAGTTCACTGCCAACACGACGGTCGAGTGGAATCACGGGCTGGGCGAGGTCGTGACGGCCCTGCTTCGTCACGGCATGCAGCTGACCGGTCTCGTGGAGCACGACAGCGTGCCGTGGTGTGCGCTGCCCGGTCTGATGTCGGTCGACGACCGCGGCGAGTGGCGATTGACCGACCGCCCCGAACGCCTCGCCGCCAGCTACACCTTGCAAGCCGTCAAGACCTGACCGAGCGCGCTTCCCATGCGGCGTTCGGCTCTGGCCGGCGCCGTAAGTCCGGCCGAAGGCCGGCAGAACAGCATCAAAAGGGCACGCGAGGATGAGGAACGAATCCTCGCGTGCCCTTTGTGGACTACGAAGGATTTGATCATGGAGAAGATCAACGACCGGCTGATCAACTGGGCATCGCTGCTCGAGACGAACACGCGTGAGCAGGCGGAGCAGACTGCGACGATGCCGTTCATCCACCCGCACGTGGCGCTGATGCCGGACGCGCACCTGGGGCTGGGTGCCACCGTCGGATCAGTGATCCCGACGCTGCGCGCGATCATCCCGGCTGCGGTCGGTGTGGACATCGGCTGCGGCGTGATAGCAGGAGCGGATCAACTGCCACCACAACTACACCGAGCGGGAGCGGCACTTCGGCACGGAGGTGTGGCTGTCCCGGAAAGGCGCGATCAACGCCGATGCGGGTCGACCGGGCCTGATCCCCGGGTCGATGGGGACGGTGTCGTACGTGGTGGTGGGCAAGGGCAACCCGCTGGCCCTGAACTCCTCACCCACGGTGCCGACCGGATGTACTCGCGGAGCAAGGCTCGGAAGACGTTCACGCACGAGCAGCTGCGCGAGGCGATGGCGGGCATCGAGTACCGGGACACCGACGCGTTCCTGGACGAGGTCCCGCAGGCGTACAAGGACATCGACGTGGTCATGCAGGACTCGGCTGGCCTGGTCGAGTCCGGCACACCCTGCGGCAGATCGTCAACGTCAAGGGCGACTGACGGCCACCCCGCGCCGTTTCGGCGGCGCGAGGCGCGCTTCCCGGCGGTCAACAACTCATCCCCAACCGTTCCTGCACCTCGGCGAGGGTGCGGCCGGCGATGGCAGCGGCACGGCTGTTGCCTTGTCGCAGCACGCCTTCCAGGTATGCCGGGTCGGCCGTGAGCTCCGCACGACGTTTCCGGTGCGTCGCCAGTCCGTCGTTGACGGCCGTCGTGAGTTCACGCTTGAGGACGGCTGCTCCCCCGTCACCGATCCGCGCGGCGATGACCTCCGGAGCTTCGCCCGTGAACAGCCCGGTGGTTCGAAGCATGCTGGACACCGCGGGTCGGCGCTCCGGCTCGTAGGTGATCAGCCGCTCGGAGTCGGTGCGCGCTTTACGAATTCGCGTCGCGGTCTCGTCCGCCGTCATACCGAGCGCAATCCCGTTGCCGCGGCTGGTCGACATCTTGCGGCCGTTCAGCCCGGGGAGCACGGGCACGTCGGTGAGCAGCGCATCGGGTGCGCGGAAGAACTCCTCGCCGCCGGCGTACCGCTGGTTGAACCGTCGAGCGATGGCACGCGTCAACTCGACGTGCGGCAACTGGTCGCGTCCTACCGGCACGACGGTGCCGTGCACGGACAGGATGTCGGCCGCCTGGTGCACCGGATAGGTCAGCAGCAGCCCGGACAACGGCCGACCGTCCGTGGCGGCGAGCTCGTCCTTCACGGTCGGGTTCCGCCGCAACTCGGCATCGGTCACCAGCGACAGGAACGACAGCATCAGCTGGCCGATCGCGGGCACGGCCGAGTGCGCGAAGATGGTCGACCGCTGGGGGTCGATCCCTGCCGCCAGGTAGTCAGCGATCTGTCCTAGTGTCGCTCCGCGGATGTCACCGGTCCCGTCGCGGTCCGTGATCACCTGGTAGTCCGCAACAAGGACCATCGTGTCGATTCCCTTGTCCTGTATGGCGACTCGCGACCGCAACGTGGCGAAAAGATGACCGATGTGCAGCGGTCCGGTGGGTCGGTCGCCGGTGAGAACTCGGAGCTGCTCGCGTCCGCGAGCGTGCGGATCGTCGATCAGTTCGTGGATGGTGTCGCTGCGCGCGACGCTCGCGGCATACGACGCATCGGCATGCAACTCGACGTCTTCGAGGATTGTCATGATGTGCTCCCTGGGGTGATGCCCGGCCGGGAGCGTCATGCGACAAGAGCCGCCCGACCGGGCGGCTCTGAAGAGGAAAAACGGGTTTCGTCAGCGGGCCGCCGGGGAAGGCGGCCACCATGCGGTGCTGACGATGTGCATGCCGTCAGCCTAGCGCACCGTCCGCCGCGCGAGTCGTGCGACGGCCGCTGCGACGAGCAGCGCGAGAACGAGAAACACTGCGATGTATGCGACTTCGGCATTCCATCCGCCGCCGCTGAAGGCGAGCCCGGCGCAGGCACCCAGCACGGAGCTTCCCGCGTAGTAGGCGAAGAGGTAGAGCGAGCTCGCCTCCGCGCGGTGCTCGAGGGCGAGCAGACCGACCCAACCACTGGCGATGGCGTGGGCGGCGAAGAATCCCGCAGTGAAGAGCAGCACGCCCATCAGCACGACCGACAGCCGGGAGGACACGGTCAGCAGCAACCCGGTCAGGGTCAGCGCCTCCGACGCGAGAAGCACGCGCGACCGGCCCAGGCGCTCGGCGATCCGCCCGGCGAGTGCCGCCGTGATCGTGCCCGAGAGGTACATCAGGAAGATCGCGCCGACGACGGCGTCCGGCAGGTTGAACGGTGCTGCGGACAACCGGAATCCGAGCATGTTGTAGAGCGACACGAAGCTGCCCATCAGCAGCAGCGCCGTCGCGAACAGCCCGAGCAGCGCTGGTGCGCGCAGGTGGTGGGCGATCGCTCGTGATGTGGTGCGCGGCCCGACCGGTTGTGGGCTGAAATAGCGCGACGGTGGCGCGAGCCGGACGAAGACGACGGTGAACGCGAGCGCCACGAGCGCCGCGACCTCCAGCGCCCAACGCCAGGTGCCGAGATCGAGGGTGAACGAAGCGACCAATCGGCCGGCGAGGCCGCCGATCGTGGTGCCGGCGATGTAGCGCCCCATCGCCGCGCCGAGGTGACGACGGTCGATCTCCTCGGCCAGGTAGGCCATCGCGGTGGCCGGCACTCCGGCGAGCGCGACGCCCTGCAGTGCGCGCAGTCCGACCAGCACACCCATTGACGGCGACAGCGGCAGCACCAGGCCGATGAGTGCGGAAACGACCGCCGAGACAGCCATCACCGTCGTGCGGCCGAACCGCTCGGACAGTGCGCTGGCCGGGATGATCGCGAGCGCCAGCAATCCCGTGGTAGCCGACACCGTGAGGGCAGACGCCGCCGGGGAAACGGCGAAGTCGATCGAGATGGCCGGCAGCACCGCTTGCGCACAGTACATCGCGACGAAGGTCGTCATACCGGCGGCGAAGAGGGCTGCCGTGATCCGGCGATAGCCCGAGTCGCCGCGGCGATAGCCGAGATTGGTCCGCGGCTGCTGCGCCGTGTGCATCGTCACTCATCCAGCATCGTCCGGAGCGCATTGATACGGAAATGAATTCCGACCTTAGCTTCGATATCAAAGATGCATAATGGCTTGATGAAGGACCTGGTCTGGTGGTTTGTCGTGCTGGCCGACGAGCAGAACGTCACGGCTGCCGCCGAGCGGCTGCACGTCCCTCAGCCGACCCTGTCCCGCCGCCTGGCCCGCCTGGAACGGAACCTCGGCACAACGCTTTTCGACCGGTCGGGCAAACGGCTCCAACTCAACACTGCAGGCAGGGTGTATGCCGAGCACCTGCGCCGGGCGCACACCGAGCTGGCCGCTGGGGAGCAGGCAGTGCACGAGCTCCGGGCGGCCGGGCCCCGGGTCGTCCGCCTCGGCTTCCTGCACTCTTTCGGCACCTGGCTGGTGCCTCAGCTGATCCAGCGCACTCGTGAGACGGATCCGGCGATCCGCTTCGAGCTGGTGCAGGACGCCGCCGAGGTGGTCACCGCCAAGGTCGTCTCGGGCGAGATCGATCTCGGGATCGTGTCGCCCCGGCCGCGCGATGCGCCGGTGAGCTGGCGACGCCTGTCACGCCAGGAGGTGCAGCTCGCGGTGCCTGCCGCCGATCCGCTGTCCCGCCGCCATACCGTGGAGTTCGAGGAGTTGCGGGACGCGGAATTCGTCGCCATGGGGCGCGGATTCGGGATGCGTCAACTGCTCGACGAAGCGTGCGCCGCCGCGGGGTTCGAGCCACACATCACCGTGGAGTGCCAGGAACTCGACACGGTCGCCGGCCTCGTCGCGGCGGGCATCGGCGTGGCGCTGCTGCCCGACTCGCCGGATCGGCGACTGCCGCCGGGTGTCGCACTGCTGCACGTCACCGGCGTCGACGCCGCCCGCGAAGTGGGCTTGATCTGGGCACGTGGAGCGGTGCTGGCCGAACCGGCCCGGCAGGTGCGTGCGCTGGCGACGAAGCTCTGACCCTCAGTTGCAGCCGCAGGCGCCGGCCGCCGACGCTGCAGCCGGTGCCCCGAGGGCCGGCATACCGAGTGCGACTGCCGGCTTGCGGATTGCGCCCTCCGCGGCCTGGTCCTGCAACGCCTCCCAGGCGTCACCACCACGAGTGCGGCGAACGCTCCACGCGCCACCCTCGACGGCAGAGTCCGCGACGAGGTGGTGCGGCGCGCCATAGGTGACACCCACCGTCACCAGGTCGCCCGGGCGGGGCCGCTCGGCACCTTCCGGCACCGCGAAGTGCACGAGCCGGTTGTCGCTGGCCCGGCCCGACATCCGGTGCGTCTCGGCGTCCTTGCGGCCCTCCCCCGGCGACACGAGTACCTCGAGCGTCGCGCCCTCGAGTTCACGGTTGGCCGCCCAGGAAACCTCTTCCTGCAGCTCGATGAGCCGGTCGAAGCGCTCCTGCACAACGGCTTTCGGCAGTTGATCGGGCAACTCGGCAGCTGGGGTGCCCGGCCGGATCGAGTACTGGAACGTGAACGCCGACGAGAACCGCGCTTCGCGGGTGACACGCAGCGTCTCGGCGAAGTCCTCCTCCGTCTCACCCGGGAAGCCGACGATGATGTCCGTCGTGATGGCCGCGTCCGGCATCTTCTCGCGCACCCGGTCGAGGATGCCGAGGAACTTCGCGGACCGATAGGAGCGGCGCATCGCCTTGAGCACCCGATCGGAGCCGGACTGCAGCGGCATGTGCAGGGAAGGCATCACGTTGGGCGTCTCCGCCATCGCGTCGATCACGTCGTCGGTGAACGCGGCGGGGTGCGGCGAGGTGAAGCGGACTCGTTCGAGGCCCTCGATCTCACCGCAGGCCCGCAGCAACTTGCCGAAGGCGAGCCGGTCGCCGAACTCCACGCCGTAGGTGTTGACGTTCTGACCCAGCAGGGTGACCTCGACGACTCCTTGGTCGACGAGTGCGCGGATCTCGGCCAGCACGTCGCCCGGCCGGCGGTCCTTCTCCTTGCCGCGCAACGACGGCACGATGCAGAACGTGCAGGTGTTGTTGCAGCCGACCGAGATCGAGACCCACCCGCTGTATGCCGAGTCGCGTCGCGTCGGCAGCGTCGACGGGAAGACCTCGAGCGACTCGCGGATCTCGACCTGCGCCTCGGCGTTGTGCCGCGCCCGCTCCAACAGCACCGGCAGCGCCCCGACGTTGTGCGTGCCGAACACGACGTCGACCCACGGCGCACGCTTGACGATGTCGCCCTGGTCCTTCTGCGCCAAGCAGCCACCGACGGCGATCTGCATGCCGGGGTGCGCGTCCTTGGCGGGGCGCAGCTGACCGAGCTGGCCGTAGAGCTTGCCGGCGGCGTTCTCCCGCACGGCGCAGGTGTTGAAGACCACCACGTCCGGGTGTTCGGGCCGGTCACCGAAGGCGACCGCCGCGCGGTCGACATACCCGGCGGTTTCGAGCAGTCCGGCGATCCGCTCGGAGTCGTGGACGTTCATCTGGCACCCGTGGGTGCGCACTTCGTAGGTCTTCACAGCGGCAGTCATGACCGTCCAAGGGTACGGCGTGCGTCGCCGTACTCAGGAACCCGGAGGACGCAGGTATGGCGAGCCGCCCGTGTATGGCGGCGGCACCGGACGCACCACTTGCCGGCTCCGCGGCAGGCGCTGGGGGCGATCACACGCCAGGGCCGCGACCACCAGGCCGCCGCCGATGTGTGCGAGGAGTGCATACACCACGACGAACGATGCAGCTGCCGGCAGTCCGAGCCACGGAATGGAGAGCACGCCGGCTCCGCCCGCGGGAATGGCGCCGAGAAGTAACATCGTCGGTCCGGCCCGGTGGCCGCTCAACGAGAGCCCCACGCCGATGCACGAATAGACGACGGCCAGACCACAGCCGCCGATGAGGCCGAGCGCGAGGAGCTCGGCGACTGGCATGAAGTCGGCGGCATCCCGATGGGCGTCGACATACGCGTCGGTATTGACCAGATGCAACCACTTGACGCATGCCACGATCCCGCCTGCGAAGACCACCGCACTGCACGCGTGCGCCACGGCGGTCGCCCTCCACCACAACCGACCCGCTGGCTTGGCGTCGGGAGGCGGCTGTGCGGCAGGGAGTGAGATCGGCTGGTTCATGACCGCCAAGCTAGTTCCGCAGGCGGTCGCCAATCAGGTTGTCCACAGGCCTATTTCAGAAGACCTTCCCGGGGTTGAAGATGCCGTGCGGGTCGAGTGCGGCCTTCACCGCGCGCTGCATCGCCAACACCTCGGGGCCGAGCTCCCGTGCGGCGCCCGGCATCTTGAGCAGGCCGACGCCGTGCTCGCCGGTGACGGTGCCGCCCAGTGCCAGGCACTCGTCGATGATCCGGTCGAACGCCTGCTGGGCACGGTGCCGCTCGTCGTCGTCATCGCGGCCAGTGACCATCAACGGGTGCAGGTTCCCGTCGCCGGCGTGCGCGACGCTCGCGATGGTGATGCCGACTTCGTGCGATATCTGCTCGATCCGGCGCAGCATCTCCGGCACGTGCTCCTTCGCCACCACGATGTCCTCGGTGAGGAGCGGCCCCTTGCGCTCCATCGCCGGATAGGCGAGCCGGCGCGCAGCCATCATCGCGTCGGCCTCCTCTGCGTCAGCGGTCTCGGCCACGAAGGTCGCTCCCCCGGTCTCGAACGCCGCCACCATCTCGCGCGCGGCTGCCGCGCCCGCTGCACCGGGCTCGTCGACCTTACCGATGAGGACGACGTTCGCGTCGGACGCCAGGCCCATGCCGGTCAGCTCGTCGACGGCTTCCAGGCAGATCCGATCGACGATCTCCAGTGCGGACGGCGTGAGCCCACGGGCCGCCACGTCGCGCACCGCCACCCCCGCGTCCACGATGCTGTCGAAGTAGCCGAGCACGGTCCGTCCGGCATCCGGGAGCGGCCGAAGCTTCACGGTGACCTCGGTGACGACGCCGAGCGTGCCCTCGGAGCCGACGAAGAGCGCGGCCAGGTCGAGCCCGGCGACGCCCTTCGCGGTCCGCCGGCCGAGCCGGACCACCTCCCCGGTGCCGGTGACGACTTCGAGACCGATGACGTAGTCGCGCGTCACGCCATACTTGACACAGCAGACACCGCCGGCGTTGGTGGCGACGTTGCCGCCGATGGTGGACCACGGTGAACTCGCCGGGTCCGGCGGGTACCAAAGCCCTTCGGCTGCAACAGTTTTCCGCAGGTCATCGTTGACGACTCCGGGTTGCACGACGGCGATCCGCTCGAGCGGGTTGACCTCGAGGACGGCGTTCATCTTCTCCAGGCTGACGATGACGCAGCCCTCGAGCGCGTTCGCACCACCGGACAACCCGGTGCCCGCGCCGCGCGGCACCAGGGGCACGTCGTGCCGCAGCGCCCACCGCACGGTGTGCTGCACGTCCTCGGTGCACGTGGCACGCACCAGACCGAGTGCCGTGCCGTATGGCGCCCATTCGGCCTCGTCGTGTGCGTAGGACCGGATCACGTCCGGGTCGGTGAGCACGCGGCTTCGACCGAGCTGGGCGACGAGGTCATCGATGGCGGCCATCCGCTCACGCTAAACCGCGCTCCCGCCGGGCCTGCAACGTGGTGTCGATGGCCCGGCGGCGTGGGCACCTGGCGGTCATGCCCCGTAGCGCAGTGGCCCACGACGTGCGTGGTCACCGGCCGCAATCCGGACCCGCGCCTGGTCGGCGTGATACCGGCGCTGCGCAGCGAACTGGGTCTGCGCCGGCCGGTCAGTCGGGCTGGTGCTCCGGCGCGTCGGCGATCGCCTCGCGGATGACCAACCACGCGATGGATGATCCATAGCCTTTGCGCGCAAGCATGCCCGCCAGCCGCCGGGCCTGGACGGTCGCGTCGAGCCCGTGCATGGTGCGCAGCTTCTTGTCGACCAGCGTGCGAGCGCGGTCACGCTCGCTCTCGTCGTCGATCGTGTCCAGCTGTTCGCGGATCACGTCGTCGTCGAAACCCTTGCCACGCAGCTCGTGAGCAATGGCGCGGCGGGCGAGTCCTCGCCTCGTCTGCTGGGACTGGGCGAGCGCGGCCGCCTGTGCCTTGTCGTTGATCAGGCCGACTTCCTCGAGGCGGTCGAGCACTGCTGCCGCCACGTCGTCGTCGCAACCGCGTTCGCGGAGGGTGTCGGCGAGCTGCTTGCGGCTGCGCGGCGCCGCAGTCAGTTGACGCAACACGATGGTGCGCGCGACGTCATGCGGATCGGCGTCGCTACCACCTTTGTCGGCCGGCGGCTCGCGATCGTTGCGCGCCTGCCGTGCGGTGCGGCGGCCACGGCCACCGGGTTTGTCCGGGCTGCGGCGGGCGTTCGGCTTGCCGGAACCGGCCCATGGCCCGACGATGACATCGGCCGGGTCGATGAAGTCGGGCAGCGAATCAGCTGTACCGTCAAACGGATTCATGATGCCGAAGAGTCACCTCATCCGTCGCTGTGGGGTGGCCGCGATGCGATGTCCTGAGCTTGTCGAAGGGTATTCGGACGCGCGAATGCGGGGAGAAATTGCGTGGAGTTGAGCATCTCGGGGGACCAGACGCCCGCCGCCGGTCCCCCGAGATGACGATCAGAAGTCGACCGCGGTGACCACGGCGTCTTCGGCCGGCTCCGCTGCCTTGGGACCGACGCCGAGCTTGTCCTTGATCTTCTTCTCCAGCTCATCGGCCAGGTCGGGGTTGTCCCGCAGGAAGTTGCGGGCGTTTTCCTTGCCCTGCCCGAGTTGGTCGCCCTCGTAGGTGTACCAAGCGCCGGCCTTCCGCACGAACCCCTGCTCGACACCCATGTCGATCAGGCCGCCCTCGCGAGAGATGCCCTGACCGTAGAGGATGTCGAACTCCGCCTGCTTGAACGGCGGGGACACCTTGTTCTTGACGACCTTGACACGGGTGCGGTTGCCGACCGCGTCGGTGCCGTCCTTGAGCGTCTCGATGCGGCGCACGTCCAGCCGGACGGAGGCGTAGAACTTCAGCGCCTTGCCACCGGTGGTCGTTTCGGGCGAGCCGAACATCACTCCGATCTTCTCGCGCAACTGGTTGATGAAGATCGCGGTCGTGCCGGTGGTGTTGAGCGCCCCGGTGATCTTGCGCAGTGCCTGGGACATCAGCCGGGCCTGCAGACCGACGTGGCTGTCACCCATCTCGCCCTCGATCTCGGCGCGCGGCACCAGTGCGGCGACCGAGTCGACCACGATGATGTCGAGCGATCCGGAGCGGATCAGCATGTCGGCGATCTCCAGCGCCTGCTCACCGGTGTCCGGCTGGCTCACGAGGAGTGCATCGGTGTCGACGCCGAGCTTCTTGGCGTATTCGGGGTCGAGCGCGTGCTCGGCGTCGATGAACGCCGCGATGCCGCCGTTGCGCTGGGCGTTGGCGACCGCATGCAGCGCGACCGTGGTCTTACCGGAGGACTCCGGACCGTAGATCTCCACCACGCGACCACGCGGGAGGCCGCCGATGCCGAGCGCGACATCGAGAGCGATGGCACCCGTGGGGATCACGTCGATCGGCGGCCGGACGTCGTCGCCCAGTCGCATGACCGCGCCTTTGCCGTGCGCCTTTTCGATCTGAGCCAGGACGGTGTCCAGCGACTTGAGCTTGTTGTCAGCGGCGCCCGTGACGCCCGCCGTCTTTGCTGCCATGTGCGGCACTCCTTCGAGAATTCGTGGGTGGGTCGCGTCCACCGGCGACCGTCCGTGGCCCGCTGTGCGGGTCGGGCTTTGGAACATGTCAGACGCTAGGACCCTGCACCGACAACCCGTCCTGTCGCCTCCACGCACCTGTGGACGACGGGCCGCCGTTCGGGGACTTGTGGACGAGCCTAGACCAGTCCCCCGAACACTCGTACGAAGCCCGTCGGCGTGGCGTGTCGGCGCTGCCGTCGAGTCACAGGATGACTCGACGATGCTCGAACTCAGGGGGAATGCCAGCTGATGTTGTGGTGCCAGGTGATGTCGATGAGGGTGCGTTCGGCCGGTGATCTGGTCGGTGGGTGCATGCCTGGCGGTGCCGGCGGGTGGCTGGTGGCGGTCAGGCCACCGGTCGCCATGGTGGTCTGCCCGGCGTGGCCGGTGATGGTGATGTCGGGGTGTTCTTTGACGTAGTTGCAGCGTTCGCACGCTCCTTGCGCGTTGCGTTCGCTGGTGGGTCCGCCGTCGGCGTGGGAGCGGATGTGGTCGAGGTGCGCGATGGGCGCATCACAGTAGGGGGTGCGGCAGGTCTGGTCACGCAACCGGATCAGGTGCGCCAGCAGCCCTGGGTAGGTGCGGGCCCGGGAGTCCATGCCGACGATGTCGCCGGTGCCGGGGTAGGTGAAGATCCGCCGGATCTGGGTGCGCACCTGGGCCGCTGCCGCGCCGTCACCGGTGACCCATTCGCGGGCCAGGTCCGGCGGGATCGGGCCGTACCCGGGCACGTACGCCGGGGCGTCACCGGTCAGCGTGTCGATCGGCGTCAGCAGGTTGACCTGCACCCGCACCTGCCCCGCAGTGTCGGTGTCCGGCGTGGTGCGTCCGGTGAGCCGTTCGACCAGCACGTCGGCCATCGCCTGACCCAGCGGCTGGTCACCCCGCTGCGCGGCCGCCGCCCTCAGCGCGGCGTAGCAGGCGACACCGTCCTTGACCGGCAACAACCCAGTCAGGTAGCTCATGCAGTCCGGCGCCGGCCGCAGGCTGACCCGCCGCTGGTTCTCCGCGCGGGCCCGGCG
Organism: Flexivirga sp. YIM B11880; assembly: GCF_058148645.1. Classification (NCBI taxonomy): domain Bacteria; kingdom Bacillati; phylum Actinomycetota; class Actinomycetes; order Micrococcales; family Dermacoccaceae; genus Flexivirga; species Flexivirga sp. YIM B11880. Next base: position 131,532 of record NZ_JBMAMH010000002.1, on the reverse strand, counting down.
GGCCACGAAGGCGGCCGGGTCGGCGGCATAGGCGTGTTCCTGGGCGGCAGCCACCAGCCGGCGATGACTGACCTGGCCCAGGTCGCCCGCCAGTGCCGCGTCCACGACTTCCCGGTCCTGGCGGGTCAGGCACGCGGTCTGCTGGCACACGGCCGTCGCATCCCACTCGCTGATCACCCCGGCCGTCAACGCCGCCTGCGTGTGTGGCATCTCCTCCACCAGGGCATGCGCCAAACCCAGCAACCGCGACCCCAGATGCGGGGAACGCCGGCGCGCCAACGCCACCTGGGAACCCACGAACCGGGCAGTCTTGGCCCGGTCGATCCCCCGGGCGGCGTCCCGGATCCGCTGACGCCGGTGCAGTTCCACGGTCGCACGCGCTTGCCGGGCACTGATCGCGTTCTTCAACTCTTCCAACACCCGCACCTGACGCAGCAGGTCCCGGTCCGGCAGGTCACCGCCCAACCGGTCGAGAAGGACACGCAGAGCCGACACGTCCAGGACAGTGTCACCACCCTGAACCGTATCGTTCTGCGTGTCGCTCATGTGTTCGAGTATACCCGAATATGACTATTTTGCAATGTATTTCGTCGATTCACGTTATCCACATCCCCTCATGCGGAACGCCACTCCACGAAGGGATTGTGGACAGCCTCGACGGCGCCCTGGCAGCGACCGAGACCTCGGATCGCACCTCACCGTCCACCGCGCGGACACAGCCGACGACAGTCTCGACGCGGATGCCGTGCCCGCCGATCTGGTGCTGATGTGCGGCGTGTTCGGCAACTCGACGACCGGGAGATCTCCTTCGCTGCCCCCCCGACGACGACATCTGGACAGTCCGCGTCGACCGGTTCGCCGGCGCGTCCGGCCGCCTCCCATCAAGCGGTTACCGTGGCAACACCGCTGCGGTGACGTAAATCGCGGGCAGATGCTCAGCCTCTGAAAGGCCGTCATACAACTCAGCGACCGGATACTCGCGAAGCTGCACCAGCGTCAGTCCCGAGCGACAGCGAGGGTCGTCGTGCTGCGGCACTGCGCGCCTGTCGGAACAAGAAGCGGCAGCGCTCGGCATCAGCGTCGGAACCATCAAGAGCAGCCACCATCAAGCGCTTTGGACTCTGGGCGCAGCCATCCACAACGGACAGGACGCATCCTGATCAAGGACGCCGAAGACATCGAGCGGCTCATAGAAGGCGCGATGTGTCCCGGGCCGATCGTCATACGGACGGTCTGTGGTCGCGCTCCGGAACCGCTCCGCGCCGATGCGCACTGGTTCACGTTCATCCGCTGAATCGACCATTGCGCCGCGGGCACTGCTCAGATGTCCCGACGCTCCTTGATCGGTATGTCGCGGCCGAGCCGGCGCTCCTCGGGGACCTGCAGGTCCTCACAGACGGCGAGCCAGACCTCACGCGGCTTGACGCCGTCCGCGAGCGCCTCGTCGGGTGTGCGATTGCCGAGCTTCTGCAGGACGTGGCTGGCGCCGAGCACCCCGGCATACGCCGACCCGAACTCGTCGGTCATCAGCCGCCTGTACTCCGAATGCTTCACATCGTCCAGGGTAAGTGTCGCCACCTCCCGCCGGCCCGACGGCTTGTCGGTGCGTGATGCGAAGCTAACCCTGGAATGACCGACGTCCTGCACCGCTTCTCCCCCGCTACCCGTGCGTGGTTCGAGGGGTCCTTCAGCGCGCCCACGCCGGCCCAGGCCGGCGCGTGGGACGCGATCAGCAAGGCTGACCACACCCTCGTCGTCGCGCCGACCGGCTCCGGCAAGACCCTGTCGGCGTTCCTCTGGGCGATCGACGCCATGATCCGCGAGCCCGTGCCCGAGGACCCCAAGGCGCGGTGCCGGGTTCTCTACGTCTCGCCGATGAAGGCACTGGCGGTCGACGTCGAGCGCAACCTGCGGTCACCGCTGGTCGGCATCCAGCATGCGGCCGATCGGCTCCAGCTGCCGCGCCCGGACGTCACCGTGTCGGTGCGCTCCGGCGACACCCCGGCCTCCGAGCGCCGCACCTTCGCCCGGCGGCCGAGCGACATCCTGATCACCACCCCGGAGTCGCTCTTCCTGCTGCTCACCTCCGCCGCCCGCGAAGCGCTCGTCGGTGTCGAGACGGTGATCGTCGACGAGGTGCACGCAGTCGCCGGCACCAAGCGCGGTGCGCACCTCGCGTTGTCGCTCGAACGTCTCGACGCGCTCCTTCCGCGGCCCGCACAACGCATCGGCCTGTCGGCGACCGTGCGGCCGGTGGAGGAGGTGGGCCGCTTCCTCACCGGTGGCCGTCCGCTGACAACGGTGCAACCCGCGGCCGAAAAGGACTGGCAGCTCGACGTGGTCGTGCCCGTCCCCGATCTGACCGAGCTCGGACAAGCCACCGGTCCGGTCGACGGGCCCACGCCCGATCCCGTCGAGCGTGCCTCGATCTGGCCGCACGTCGAGGAGCGCATCGTCGACCTCGTCGCGGCGCACAAGTCGACCATCGTCTTCGCCAACTCCCGCCGGCTGGCCGAGCGCCTCACCGCCCGGCTCAACGAGATCTGGGCGGACCGGCTCGGCGAGCAGCCGGCGCGGCCGGCGCGGCCGGCGCGGCCGCCCGCCCAACTCATGGCACAGGCCGGCCAATCCCACGGCGCGCCAGCGGTGCTCGCCCGTGCGCACCACGGGTCGGTCGCCAAGGAACAGCGGGCGGAGATCGAGGACGCCCTCAAGTCCGGCCGCCTGCCCGCGGTGGTGGCGACGAGCTCGCTCGAGCTCGGGATCGACATGGGTGCGGTCGATCTGGTCGTGCAGGTCGAGTCACCGCCGAGCGTCGCGAGCGGCCTGCAGCGCGTCGGGCGAGCGGGGCACCAGGTCGGCGCCGTGTCCCACGGTGTTTTCTTCCCCAAATTCCGCGGCGACCTCGTGCAGTCGGCGGTCGTCGTCGCCGGGATGCGTGCCGGGATGATCGAGTCCCTCGCCATACCGAAGAACCCGCTCGACGTGCTCGCCCAGCAAATCGTCGCGATGTGTGCCATGGACGACTGGTCGGTCGACGACCTCCAGCAATTGGTATGCCGCACAGCGTCGTTCGCCGCTCTGCCGCGCACCGTCACCGAGTCCGTGCTGGACATGCTGGCGGGCCGCTATCCCTCCGACGAGTTCGCCGAGCTGCGCCCGCGCATCGTGTGGGACCGCATCACCGGCACCCTGAGTGGTCGCCCCGGCGCTCTCCGGCTCGCGGTCACCAGCGGCGGGACCATCCCCGACCGCGGCCTCTACGGCGTCTTCCTCGCCGGCAGCGACGGACCAGGACGGCGGGTCGGTGAGCTCGACGAGGAGATGGTCTACGAGTCACGCGTCGGCGACGTCTTCACGCTCGGCACCAGCAGCTGGCGGATCGAAGACATCACCCATGACCAGGTTCTGGTCACACCGGCACCGGGTCAGCCCGGGAAGCTGCCGTTCTGGAAGGGCGATGCACCGGGCCGCCCCGCCGAACTCGGCGCGGCGCTAGGCGAATTCGTCCGAGAGCTGGTCTCGCTGGACGACTCGACCGCTCGCGCGCGCGTCGCCGACACCGGTCTCGACGAGTGGGCGACCGACAACCTGCTGGCCTATCTGCGCGAGCAGCAGGAAGCCACCGGGCAAGTGCCGCACGACAAGGCGATCGTCGTCGAGCGGTTCCGTGACGAGCTGGGCGACTGGCGGGTCGTCATCCATTCGCCCTATGGCGCGCCGGTTCACGCACCTTGGGCGCTCGCCATCGGCGCCCGGATCCGCGAGCGGCTCGGCATCGACGTGCAGACCATGCACGGTGACGACGGCATCGTGCTACGGCTGCCCGACATCGACCCGGACAGTGACGCCGCCGATCCGGCACGACTGCTCGAGCTGGTGCTCCTCGACCCGGAGACCACCGCCAACATCGTCACCGAGGAGATCGGCGGATCCGCTTTGTTCGCGGCACGTTTCCGCGAGTGCGCGGCGCGTGCGCTGCTGCTGCCACGGCGCAACCCAGGACGACGGCAAGCCCTCTGGCAGCAGCGCCAGCGGTCCGCCCAGCTGCTGGAAGTGGCGTCGCGCTACCCGTCCTTCCCCATCGTGCTCGAAGCCGTCCGCGAGTGCCTGCAGGACGTCTTCGACGTGCCCGGCCTCGAGCGACTGATGCGCGACGTCGGCGCCCGCCGCGTCCGGGTGGTGCAGGTCGACACCGACGCCCCGTCGCCGTTCGCCGCGAGTCTGCTCTTCGGCTATGTCGCGCAGTTCCTCTACGAAGGCGACTCGCCACTCGCCGAACGACGTGCCGCCGCGCTGGCGCTCGACCCGTCACTGCTGGCGGACCTGCTGGGCACCGGCGAGGGTGCGTCACTACGGGACCTGCTCGACGCCAGCGTCGTGCGCGACACCGAGCTCGCGCTGCAACGCCTCACCCCCGAGCGAGCGTGTCGGCACGCAGAGGACGTCGCCGACCTCCTGCGTGTGCTCGGAGCCCTCGATGTGGAGCAGATCACCGCGCGGACCAAACCCGAGGTGCGCGACGAAGTCGCTTCGTGGCTCAAGGAACTCGTGTCGGCGCGACGCCTGATCGAGGTGCGGTGGGGAGACGTGGTTCGCTACGCCGCGGTCGAGGATGCCTCGCGCCTGCGCGACGCTCTCGGTGTTGCGCTGCCGCCCGGGTTGCCGGCCGCGTTTCTGGAGCCGGTCACCGATCCGCTCGGGGACCTGGTCGCACGGCACGCCCGCACCCACGGGCCGTTCCCCGACGTCGAGGTCGCGGCGGCGCTCGGCATCGGCCGCTCCGTCGCGCATGACGCACTGCGCCGGCTGGTCGGAGCCGGACGGCTCATCGAGGGCGACCTGCGCCCGACCGAGCTCGGCGGGGGCATGCACGGTGTGGACTACTGCGATCCCGAGGTATTGCGCACCATCAAGCGCCGCTCGCTCGCGGCGCTGCGTGCCGAGGTCGAGCCGGTTCCGGCCGAGGACCTCGCGCGTTTCCTGCCGGCCTGGCAGGGTGTCGGCGGCACGCTGCGCGGCGCCGACGGCCTCATGCGCGTCGTCGAACAGCTGGCCGGTGCCCGGATCCCCGCCAGCGCCCTCGAGACGCTCGTGCTGCCGGCACGCCTTGCGTCATACCACCCAGGCATGCTGGACGAGCTGATGGCGGGCGGCGACGTGATCTGGCAGGGCCACGCAGCGCTCCCCGGCGACGACGGGTGGATCTCGTTGCACCCGGCCGACACAGCCGCCCTGACCCTCGCCCCGCCCGACGAGACCGTCGACCTCACCGACCTGCACCGGCGGATGCTGGAGCCGCTGGAGAGCGGCGGCGCCTACTTCTTCCGGGCGCTCGCCGACGCCGTGACCGCGCCGGACGAGCACCTCGGCGACGACCAAATTCTCACCGCCTTGTGGGATCTCGTCTGGTCCGGCCGGATCAGCGGCGACACGTTCGCCCCCGTGCGCGCGCTGCTGGCCGGTGGCCGCACGGCGCACAAGTCGCGGCCGCAGGGTCCCCGCCGCTCGCGTTACGGCCGGCCCGGTGCCCTGGGCGGGATCCGACCCAGCGCCTCCTCCCGCACGACTACCCGCAGTGGTCCACCCACGGCGACCGGCCGCTGGTCGGTGCTGCCGGAGATCACCCAGGACGTGACTGCGCGCGCGTTCGCGCAGGCCGAGGTGCTGCTCGACCGGCACGGCATCGTCACTCGCGGGGCTGTCCAGGCGGAGGGCGTGCTCGGTGGGTTCGCCGCCGTCTACCGCGTCCTGGCCGCCGCCGAGGACTCCGGGCGAGTGCGCCGCGGCTATTTCGTCGAGGGTCTGGGAGCCGCTCAGTTCGGCGGCACCGGAGCAGTCGACCGGCTGCGAGCAAGCGGCAAAATAGTTGACGTTCAACGCAACCCGTGGGACGTCGTGCCCCCGGCACAGATGATCACGACGGTGCTCGCCGCTTCCGACCCGGCAAATCCATTCGGCGCCGCGCTCCCCTGGCCGCAGCGGGACGAGGCTCCGGTCGAGCACCGGCCGAGCCGTCGCGCCGGCGCGATGCTGGTGCTCACCGACGGCAGGCCGGCGCTCTTCGTGGAGCGAGGCGGGCGCACCGTGCTCACCTTCACCGACGCGGTCGACCAACTCCAGGCGGCCGCCACTGCTCTCGCCCGCCTCGTTGTGCTGCCACCCGACGCGCGCGGCACACCACGACTGCGCGGGCTCACCGTCGAAAGCATCGACGGCGCGCCCGCGCTGGGTTCCGATCATCCGCTGGCGCAGGCACTCCTCGACGCGGGGTTCCACACCACGCCGAAGGGCTTGCGCCTGCGCCGCTGACTTTCGGGCCCCCTGAAGTATTCGGAGGAGCGGAGCGCAGGAGAAACTTCGTGGGGTTTTACCTAGCTCGCCACGTCGCGGCGGCGCAGCAACACGCCGACGAGGAGCAGCGCGAGCACGGCATACAGCACCAGCCGCAGCACCAGCGCAGTGCCGGTGACGACGGCGGTTTCGGGAGCCACGACATACCGCAGCAGCAGGCCCGGGAACCATTCGCCCCCCGATCGCCAACCGGTCGCCGAGGATGTTCTCCAAAGGCCCCGCCCACAGGATGCCGATGCCGAGGCCGATCGGCACGGAGCGGGTCGCGATCCCGAGCAGGGTGCCGAGCAAGGCCCAGCCGACGATGAACGCCATCGAGCGCAGGTAGTCCTCGCCGGCCAGCTGCAGCGATGTTGTGTCGAGCCATGAGCCGGTGTCGATGCCCTTCCCCGGCGCCATCAGGTATGCCGTCACGACGCCTGTGATGAACAGCACCGCGACCACCACCGCGCTGAGCGCGATGCGCGCCGCGAACGTCCCCGCCGCCAGCGTCAGCCGGCGCGGCTGCTGCAGCAGCGACGCACGCCAGGTGCCGCGCGCGAACGATCCCGCACTCATCCCGACGAACAGCGCCAGGATCAGCACCGAGGTGAACGCGACGGCGGTGCGCACCGACAGCGTGCCACCGCCCGACTGGCCGAGTGCCTGCAGGCTCACGCCACCGTTGGCGCGCGGCGGCGCCGTGTCGATCATCACGACGGTGAGGATCGCCGAATAGATGATCGCAAGCGGTATGGCGATCAGCCAGGTCCGCTTGCTGGACAACCGAATCCACTCTGCGACGAACGTCCGCGAGATCGCGAGGCGCCCCGTCCGTCGACGACCGCGCTTCGCCCGGGTTCCGGGGCGCTCACTCGTGGCCGCATGCCTCCGCCCGCGGATCTCGGCGTCTACTTCGGCGGTCTGCGGTGCGCTCATGACCTGCTCCCTGTTCCGACCAGGTCGAGCACCCGGTCCTCGAGTGATTGCTTCTGATGGTGCAGTTCGACCAGTTGGACACCGTGGTCCATGGCGCGGCGGCTCAACTCACCGGCCAGCCGCGACGGGTCGTCGGCTCCGACGTCGACCGCGAAACCGTCCGCGCGCCGCTCCACGGTGAGCCCGCGAGCACTGAGCAGCCGGTGCAGTTCCTCGTCGTCGGAACTCGAGAGCCCGCGCAGCAGGATCACTTCCGCGCGTGAACTCGGCAGCTCGTGCAGCGGGCCGCTGTAGCGCAGCCCGCCCTGGTCGAGCACGATTACCCGATCGCACACGTGCTCCAGTTCGGCGAGCAGGTGCGAGGAGATCAGCACCGTGCGGCCGTCGCCCGCGATGCGTCGGACCATTGCGCGGATGTCACGCATGCCCGCCGGGTCCACACCGTTGGTCGGTTCGTCGAGGATGACCAGGTCCGGGTCGCCGAGCAGGGCGGCGCCGATGCCCAGCCGCTGCTTCATGCCGAGCGAGTATGACGAGTACGGATCGCCTTCTCGTCCTCGCAAACCCACCACATCGAGCACCTCCGGAACGATGCCGACGTCGTGCCCGCCGAGCCGCGCGAAGTAGTGCAGGTTGTCCCGGCCGGAGAGGTTGCCGAAGAACGCCGGTCCCTCGATGAGCGCCCCGACGTGGGCCAGGTAGTCGGCCGGTCGTGACAGGTCATGGCCGAGGACCGTGCCTCGACCGCTGCTCGGCCGGACCAGACCCAGCAGCATCGACATGATGGTCGTCTTACCGGCACCGTTCGGCCCGATCAGGCCGGTGATCGATCCGGTGGGCAGCTGCAGGTCGACGTCGTCGACCACGGTGCGACGCCCGTAGCGCTTGGTCAGGCCGGTCACCGCGACGACGTCGATCTCGTTGTCGTTTCTCATGTCTCCACCGTGCCTGCGCCGGCGCTCGCGCACATCGGCTCCGCGTGGAGATCGGCCTACGTCAGATGTTGAGTCGGCCCCTTCCCGAGAGGCTCAGCAAGATCTCGAGAGGCTCAGAAACACTCAGGAAATGACCGTGCGGATGTGAGCCTCTGGGGCATTTGTGGGCCTCTCGGCAAGAGTGACGGCCGGGCAGGGTCGGGTGTTGAGTCGGCGCCTCGCCGGCCGTCATACGGCAGGTGGTTCGGCGAGACCGTGCTGGTAGGCGATGACGACCAGCTGGGCGCGGTCGCGCGCGTGCAGCTTGGTCATCGCACGGCTCACGTGGGTGCGCACCGTCGCCTGACTGACGAACCAGCGCTCCGCGATCTCGTCGTTCGAGAGGCCGAGGGCGACCAGCCCGACCACGTCCCGCTCTCGCTCGGTCAGCAAGGTCACCAACCGCGACGGTTCCTTCCGGGTCGGGGACGGCGCGACGTCGGCGTGCTCGGTCGCGAACCGGGCGATCAACCGTCGCGTCACCGTCGGTGAGAGTAACGCGTCGCCGGCCGCCACCACCCGTAACGCCCGCACCAGCTCGTCTGGGTCGGTATGCTTCACGAGGAACCCGCTGGCGCCGAATCGCAAGGCCTGGAAGACGTATTCGTCGAGGTCGAAGGTCGTGAGCATGACAACGTGAACGCCCGCGAGCGACGGTTCCGCGGTGATCCGGCGAGTCGCCTCCAGTCCGTCCACCTCGGGCATCCGGATGTCCATCAGCAGCACATCCGGCCGATGCTCGATCGCAGCGGCGACCGCTTCCTGCCCGGTGGTCGCTTCGGCCACCACCTCGATGTCGGCCTCGAGCCCGATGAGCGTCGCGAAGCCGCGCCGCACCAGCGCCTGGTCATCCGCGACCACGACGCGAATCACGCCGTTTCCCAACGTGCTTCGACGATGTAGCCGCCGTCGGACCGGGGGCCGTGCCGCAGCACGCCCCCGGTTGCGCGCACGCGTTCCGCCATACCGACCAGGCCGTGACCACCACCGGACGGCTGCACGACGCTGCCCGGCGCCGGCCCGTCGTCGGTGAGCGACACGTGGATTGCCGACCGATCGCCACGCAGGACGACGCGGACACTGCTGCCCGGTGCGTAGCGCACGGCGTTGGTCAATCCTTCCTGCACGACGCGGTATGCCACGCCCTGCAGCTCGTCGCTGCACTCGCTGAGCCAGGCCCGATCGACGCTGACCCGCAGCCCGGCTTCCCGCGCACGCTCGACGAGCGCGTCGATCTCCTCGACGCCGTGCTGCGGGCGTGTCGGTGCAGTGCCGGGCTCGCGCAACGAGCCGACGATGACGCCCAGGTCCGCGAGCGCATCACGGCCGGCGATGCGTGCTGCGCGGGCCGCCTCGATCGCCTCGTCGGGGCGCTCACGGGCCAGTCGTTCCGCCAGCGCGGCCTGCACAGTGATGGCGGTCAGCGCGTGTGCGACGCTGTCGTGCAGATCCCGTGCCAGCTCGAGCTGTTGCTCCGCCTGCGCGCGTTTCTGCTGCTGCAGCAACGCTTTTCGGCGGTCTTCGGCCCGATCTGCCCTGGTGCGCAGCAGTTCGGCGAGCACCGCGGCTGCGAGACCCCAGCTCAGCACGATCGTCGTCCGGATGGCGGTGTCCTGGCCACCGCCGAGATAGGCACACGCGGCCACCAGCACGATCACCAGTGCTTCCAGCCGTCGGGTGAGCGGACGCACGCCGTGGAAGCCGTAGCTGAAGACGCCGAGCGGCAACAGGAAGTAGGTCGGACCGTTCGGGTAGCGCAGCAGCAAATAGCTCCCGACCGCGGCACACGGAACCAGCAGGCTGACCAACGGCGAGCGGCGTCGGACGAGGATCGCGGCGACCCCGAGAAGACCGAGCGAGATGGCGAGAGCGTCGATGCCGCGTTCGGCCGCGTGCCGGTCGAGCCGGCTCGCCGACCCGAGGATTGCGAAGGCGCCGATCAGCGCGAGCACGTCGAGCAGGTGACGCTGCCACCAGGGCTGGGGCACGTGGACGGGGTCGTTCATGCGGCCAGCGTAGGCAGCCGGGTCATCGCGATCGTCATACCAGTGTTGAGATGATGCACGACATGTGGAGCGTGGGACGTGCCTGAAGGCGACGCGGTATGGCGCACCGCGCGGCGTCTCGACGACGCGCTCCGCGGTGGGGAGCTGGTCGGTTGCGAACTACGGTGGCCCGCGCTCGCCGGCCGCCGGCTGCACGGCATGACCACCCTCGAGGTCGTGCCGCGCGGCAAGCACCTGTTGCACCGGCTGGACTCCGGGCTGACCCTGCACAGCCACTTGCGGATGGAGGGAAGCTGGCGCGTCCGCGCGACCAGTGCAGTGACCGCGCGGTCCGTGCGCAGCACGGCGATCCGGGCCTTGCTGGCGACGGCGGAGTGGACAGCGGTCGGGGACCGCCTCGGGATGCTGGATCTGCTGGAAACGCGCGACGAGCGCCGGCTGGTGGGCCATCTCGGTCCCGATCTGCTCGGCGCGGACTGGGACCCGGCGGTGGCGGCAACCCGCTTGCGCGGCCAGCCGAACCGCACGATCGGCGCGGCGCTGCTCGACCAGCGCAACCTGGCCGGTCTCGGGACGATCTGGACCACGGAGACGCTCTTCGCCTGTCGGGTCAACCCGTGGGCGACGGTCGGCGAGCTCCCGGACCCACAGCTCCGGACGCTGCTCAACACCGCACACCGGTTGCTGAATGCATCCATCAGCCGCGCCGGATATGCAGACACCGCAGCGGCATACGGCCATGTCGGCGAACCGTGCCGACGCTGCGGCAGGCTGTTGCGGAACGGGCCGATCGGCGAACAACCCACCCAGCGGACGCTGGTGTTCTGCCCCGGCTGTCAGACCGGCGGCTGAATCACGCCGCGGACGAGACCACCGACGAGGCGGTCGGGACCGGCAACTGCACCGGTGCGGCAACTTCTTCGGCAGCCGCGAGCCGCTGGGACACCGACAGCAGCGCGTCGGACATGCGCACCCCCAGAGCATCACAGACCGCGGCCAGCAACTCGGACGAGGCTTCCTTCTCACCGCGCTCGATCTCCGAGAGGTAGCCGAGCGACAACTGTGCAGCCTGGGCGACCTCGCGCAACGTGCGCCCCTGCTCGCGACGCACACTGCGCAGCACGTCACCGAGCTCACGGCGGAGCAGGATCATGGCGCCTCCCTCGGCATCGACAGCAGTGCGAACATCATCAGCTTAGCGGGCACCACCGACGCGCGTCCGGCGCGCCACCCGGCCGCAGCCGACGCGCCCGGTCAACCACGGCGCCCGTCACGCTCATTCCCGCCGAGACAGTCGCCGAGCAGGTCGAGAACCGCGCGCACCGCCTGGTCACGGATCGCCGCGCGGTCTCCCTTCAGCTCCAGCATCCGCACTTCGTCGACCGGCACCCCCGGCGCATCGTCCCACCCGACGGCGACGAAGACCCGACCGACCGGCACGTCGTCCTGCGGATCGGGCCCGGCCACACCGGTCGTGGCGAGACCGTGCGTCGCGCCCATCAGCCGTCGCACGCCGTGCGCCATCTGCCGCGCGACCTCGGCCTGAACCGGGCCGCCCGCGCGCAGCAGACGCTCGCCGACGCCGAGCACGCTCGCCTTGACGTCGGTGGCGTATGACGTGACGCTGCCGCGCACCACAGCGCTCGCACCGGGCACTGCCGTCAGTGCCGCGCAGACGAGTCCACCGGTCAGCGACTCGGCCGCGGCGACGGTGTCACCACGTCGCCGGAGTGCGGCGATCAGCTCATCGTCCTGCATCAGCTCCTCGCTCAGTGCCCGCGCGACGCACGCCGCGCCGCCCGCCGGGCACGCGAACGCTCGCTGTTCTGGCGGAGTTTCATCGCCCGGAAGATGTAGTCGACACCGGTCACGACGGTGATCGCGAGGGCGGCCAGCATGACGACCCACGCGACGACGTCGAACCAGCCACCGATCGGCAACAGGAACAAGCCGATCGCGACCGCTTGCAGAACGGTCTTCAGCTTGCCGCCTCGGCTCGCGGGCAGGACACCGTGCCGGATCACCGACAGGCGCAGCAGGGTGATGCCGACCTCGCGCACCAGGATCACCGCGGTCACCCACCACGGCAGTCGGCCGATGATCGAGAGCCCGATGAGCGCCATACCCATCAGTGCCTTGTCGGCGATGGGGTCCATCATCTTGCCGAAATCGGTGACCAGGCCTCGGGATCGGGCCAGGTCGCCGTCGATGCGGTCGGTGATCGAGGCCACCACGAAGATGATCACCGCAATGACCCGGAAGCTCGTCCGGTGACCACCGTGGGTGAGCAGCGCCCAGCCGAAGAAGGGCACCAGCACGATGCGGAACATCGTGAGCGCGTTGGCGATGTTCCAGGTGCTGACACCGGTGCTCGGCGTGGATGCCGGGTCCGGCAGCGGCGGCGCGATGAGCGGCTCGCCCGCGGCGCGGCGTCGCTCGAACTCCGCCTTGCGACGCTCGAGTTCTTCGCGGGCCACCGCCGTGCGCCGGGCGGCTTCGTTTCGCGCAGTTGCTTGCCGGCCTTTCTGCCGCGCGGCCTCCTCACGCGCGCTCGGTCGCCCTTCCCTGCGCTCGGCGCTCACGGAAGTTTCTCTGCCACGAGATCGATGCCGAGAGTGCCGGTGACGCGGGCAGTGACGATGTCACCGATGGCGACCGTGCCGGGCTCGACCGTGAGGATCGTCTCGCCGTCGACGTCGGGCCCCTGTTGTCCTGCGCGGCCTCGGGTCTCACCGTCGTCGTCGTCGCCGGTGCCGTCGGATTCGACCAGCACGTCCAGGGTTTCGCCGATCCGCTCGGTGGCTCGCTGCTCGTTCAGCTGCTCGGCGAGAGTCCGGAAGTGCTCCAACCGTGCCGCCACCTCGTGGTCGGGAAGCTTCGCGTCATACGTCTCGGCCTCGGTGCCGTCCTCGTCCGAGTAGCCGAAGACACCGACGACGTCGAGCCGCGCAGCGACGAGGAACTCCTCGAGTTGCGCCAGGTCGTCATCGGTCTCGCCCGGGAAACCCACGATGACATTGCTGCGGATGCCGGCGTATGGCGCCCGCGCCCGCACGTCCGCGAGCAGCTGCAAGAAGGACTCCTTGTCGCCGAAACGGCGCATCCGGCGCAGCAGCGGGCCGCTCGCGTGCTGGAACGAGATGTCGAAGTACGGGACGACCCCCGGGGTCGACGTCATGACGTCGAGCAGGTCGGGCCGGATCTCGGCCGGCTGCAGATAGGACACGCGGACGCGCGAGATTCCTTCGAGGTCAACGAGTTCCGGCAGCATCGTGTCGAGCAGTCGCAGGTCGCCGAGGTCCTTGCCGTACGACGTCGAGTTTTCCGACACCAGGAAGACCTCCCGGACGTCGTGCTGCCCCAGCCAGCGCGCCTCGGCGAGTACGTCGGCCGGCCGTCGAGACACGAACGCCCCTCGGAACGACGGGATCGCGCAGAACGCGCACCGCCGGTCGCAGCCCGAGGCGATTTTCAACGGTGCCCACGGACGGCCGTCCAGCCGGGCCCGGATGACTCGCGGCGACGAGGCCGGCGAGGCGATCTGGACGTCGTCGGGACGCCGGACGTCCCCGTGGCCGGGCGTCGGCAGGCCCGCTCCCTGCCGGTCCACGGGACTGATCGGCAGCAGCTTGCGCCGGTCGGACGGTGTGTGGGACGCCGGCGCGTGGCCGCCCAGGACGGACGTCAGGTGCGCGGACATGTCGACATACGAGTCGAATCCGAGCACTGCGTCCGCTTCGGGCAGTTGCGCGGCGAGTTGTTCGCCATACCGCTCGGCGAGACAGCCGACGGCCACGACCGCCCGGGTGCGGCCGTGCTCCTTGAGATCGTTCGCCTCGAGCAGGGCGTCGATCGAGTCCTTCTTGGCCTGCTCGACGAACCCGCACGTGTTGATGACGGCGACGTCGGCGTCGGCCGCGTCGTCGACCAGTGTCCACCCCTCGCCGGCCAGCCTGCCGGCCAACTCCTCGGAGTCGACCTCGTTGCGAGCGCAGCCCAGAGTGACCAGAGCAACGCTGCGGGATTCCATGGGTCAACTGTATGGGACACCCGGTGCGGTGCAGCGCACGCGTGATGTGATGGCCGGTATGGCGAACACCGACACCTTCCCCAGCCTCGACCACGTCCGTTCCCTGCTCGCGAAGCACCCGCTCATCGACGGTCACAACGACCTGCCGTGGGCGGCACGTGACCTGGTGCGCTACGACTTCGACAAGCTCGATGTGGAGGCCGGGACCGCCGATCGGACGCACACCGACATACCGCGGCTGCGCGCGGGAGGTGTCGGAGGACAGTTCTGGTCGGTCTACGTGCCGTCCAACCTGCCCGGCAGCGAGGCGGTCACCCAGACCCTGGAGCAGATCGACGCGGTGCACCAGCTGATCGGCCGCTGGCCGGACACCTTCGGCCTGGCACGCACCGCGGACGAGGTCGAGTCGGTCTTCGCCTCCGGCCGCATCGCGTCGCTGCTCGGCGCCGAGGGCGGCCAGTCGATGGACAGCTCGCTCGCCGCGCTGCGCATGCTCTACGTGCTGGGCGTGCGTTACATGACGCTGACCCACAACGACAACAACCCATGGGCCGACTCGGCGACCGACGAGCCGGTGCACGGCGGTCTCACCCGCTTCGGTGTCGAGGTGGTCCGCGAGATGAACCGGATCGGCATGCTCGTCGACCTCTCGCACGTGAGCGCCGACACGATGCGGGCGGCGCTCGCCGCGTCCGAGGCGCCGGTGATCTTCAGCCACTCCTCGGCGCGCGCGGTCTGCGACTCGCCGCGCAACGCGCCCGACGACGTGCTGGAGACGCTGCGCGACAACAACGGGGTCATCATGGCGACCTTCGTGCCTGCCTTCGTGTCGGCGGCCTGCGCACAGTGGCGGGCGGACGCCGGTGAGGCTGCTCGTGCGGCCGGCGTCGCGCCGACCGATGTCGCGGCCTTCCAGAAGTTCGCGGACCAGTGGGCGACCGAACATCCGCAGCCGGTCGCGACGCTGGACGACGTCGTCGCGCACTTCGTGCACATCCGTGAGGTGGCCGGCATCGACCATCTCGGCGTCGGCGGCGACTACGACGGTGTCACGGTGCTCCCCGAAGGGCTGGGTGACGTCTCGTCATACCCGAAGGTCTTCGCGGCGCTCGCCGAGCTGGGTTGGTCCGACGAGGACCTCGCCAAGGCGGCCGGCGGCAACGTGCTGCGGGTGTTGCGCGACGCGGAAGCGGTCGCCCGGGAGCTCCAGGAAACCCGTGGCCCGAGCGTCGCCACCATCGAGGAGCTCGACGGCTGACGCTGTCTGCGCCTCCCCACGGCGCGTCCTCCTATGCCCATCGGGCGGTGGAGCGCCCGCTGGGCATAGGGACGAACGCTGGACGACGGTTGTCCACAGTGCCGCAGCGGCGAATCCGCGATCTCGGCCAGGATCGGTCGCATGTCCGCGACCGCTGCCCAGCACATGGTGGTCGGGCGGCCCCAACGGTATGGCGACGACCGGCGCATCGTTGCCGCCCAGCTCGCCGGCGACCACGGTGGTGTCGTGCACCGGCTCGCTCTTTCACAGCACGGCATCGACCGCAACGCGATTCGCAACGAGATCGCTGCGGGCCGCTGGTTCCTGGCTGGGCGGCACACAGTGGCCATCGGCTCGCCGGAACTGACACAAGTTGCGCAATGGTGGCAAGCGGTCTGGGAGAGCGGGTCCGGAGCACGACTCGACGGCGCCAGCGCGCTCATCGCGGGCGGGATGAAGGGTTTCACCGCGGCAGTCATCGACGTCACGATGCCCGCTCGGAACCGGCCCCATGCGCTACCGGGGATTCGCCTGCACCGTCCGGATCGTCCGGCTCCGATCCGCGGTGCCGGCATCCCCCGAGTCGCGCTCGAAGTGGCCACGATCCACGCTGCCCAGTGGGCGCTGAGCGATCGGCAGGCGGCGCTGCTCGTCTGCCTGCCGATCCAGCAACGCCTGCTCGCCCCATCGCGCCTCGGTGTGGCGTGGCGAGGCGTGCAGCGTTCTGCCAGAAGGCGGTTCCTCGATGCTGTCATCGCCGATGTGACGGATGGCGCGCACTCCCTCGGCGAGCTGGACTTCGGCCGCCTGGCGCGACAGGTCCGGTTGCCCACGCCCTCCCGTCAGATGGTGCGCGAAGGTCCGGACGGCCGGGTCTACCTCGACGTCTCATGGGACGACGTCGGACTGGTCGTGGAGATCGACGGCGGACATCACATACTTGCCCTCAACCCGGTGGACGATGCGCTTCGGCAGAACGACCGCGTGGCAGCCGGTGAACGCGTGCTGCGGATCCCGGTCATCGGATTGCGCCTCGTACGAGCGAGGTTCATGCAGCAGGTTCGCCGTACGTATGACGCCTTGAACGGTGGCTGACTCGCTGCTGCCCTATGCCCATCGGGCGGTGGAGCGCCCGCTGGGCATAGGGGAAAACCGGCACGAACAGCAGGAGCCTCAGCGGGTGACCGGTTTGCGCCGCAGCGCATGAGCGATGAGCAGCGCCAGCGCCGCGATCCAGCCGTACAGCACGCCCCACATCACCCCACCGCTGATGGAGTTGGCGAGGTATTGACTCAGTTGACCGCCCGGTATCCAGATCGCGGCGGCAACTGTTCCGGCGGCCGCGCCGGCGATGACGACCGCCATCCAGGCGCCGAGGAAGAGGCCGAAGCCACCGTTGCCCGCTCGCGTCGACATGGCGGCGGCCATCATCAGCAGCAACGTGATCAGCAGTATGACGACCAGGCCGGCCAGGAACGCCGTGAGGCGGTCACCGCCCTGCGAGCCCGGCCAGGGCAACAAGCCGAGCCGGCCGACGAAGAAGCCGGACACCCGCCGCGGATCGGGGCTCACGTTGTGCAGGACGGCCTGATACCCGGCGTATGACGTGCCGACCGCCACCAGCGCCGCGATCACCGCACCGACCAGCGCTGCCGGGAAGCCACCGGAGCCGCGGTCGGTCGGCAGCACGGGCGCCCCGTAGTCCGGAGGGGGTCGATAACCGGTGACGGGTTGCTGCGGTCCGTAACCCGCCGCCGGCTGACCGTAGCCACTGGCCGGCCGCTGCGGCGGTGCGGACGGCGCACCGTACGGCGGTGTGTTGCCACTGTGCCGGGACGGCCCGTCGGTCGCTCCGGGTCCCGGTCGCCGACCATCGTGGTCGCGACGGATCTCCTGGGTGCGATCGTCGTCGTCGGTCATCGTTCGCTCTCCCCTGGCGTCACTCGCGGCGGTCGGTGAGCTGCCACGCGTCTTCGCCACCGTCGGACTCGCCGGTGTCGATGGCTGCGTCATACGGCTGCTCGGCGCCCGGCGGGTCCTCGCCGCGCAACAGGGCCAGCGTGGTCGGCAGGTCGTCGGGTTTGACCAGCACGTCGCGCGCCTTCGAACCCTCTGAGGGGCCGACGATGCCGCGGCTCTCCATCAGGTCCATCAGCCGGCCGGCCTTGGCGAACCCGACCCGCAGCTTGCGCTGCAGCATCGACGTCGAACCGAACTGGCTGTTGACGACCAGCTCGGCCGCCTGCAGCAGCAGGTCGAGGTCGTCGCCGATGTCCTCGTCGATCTCCTTCTTCGGCGCGGACACCTGCACGTCGTCGCGGTAGGTCGGCTTCAGTTGCTCGCGGACGTGCGAAACGACTTCTTGCACTTCGGATTCGGTGACCCAGGCGCCCTGGACGCGCATCGGCTTCGACGCGCCCATCGGCAGGAAGAGCGCGTCACCCTGACCGATCAGCTTCTCGGCACCCGGCTGGTCGAGCACCACGCGCGAGTCGGCGAGGGAGGAGGTCGCGAACGCCATCCGGCTGGGCACGTTGGCCTTGATCAGGCCGGTGACGACATCGACCGAGGGGCGCTGCGTCGCGAGCACGAGGTGGATGCCGGCGGCGCGGGCGAGCTGGGTGATGCGGACGATCGACTCCTCGACGTCGCGCGGGGCGACCATCATCAGGTCGGCCAGCTCGTCGACGATCACCAGCAGGTAGGGGTAGGGCTGCATGACCCGCTGCGAGCCGGGCGGCGGCTGCACCTTCCCGGCGCGCACCGCCTTGTTGAAGTCGTCGATGTGCTTGTAGCCGAACGCGGCGAGGTCGTCATACCGGGTGTCCATCTCGCGCACGACCCACTGCAGCGCCTCGGCGGCCTTCTTGGGGTTGGTGATGATCGGCGTGATCAGGTGCGGAATGCCTTCGTATGCCGTGAGTTCGACGCGCTTGGGGTCGACCAGCACCATCCGGACCTCGTCCGGCGTGGCGCGCATCATGATCGAGGTGATCATCGAGTTGACGAACGACGACTTACCGGCACCAGTGGCACCCGCGACCAGCAGGTGCGGCATCTTCGCGAGGTTGGCGATCACGTAGCCGCCCTCCACGTCTTTGCCGACGCCCATTACCATCGGGTGGTCGTTGCCGCGGGCGGCGCCGCTGCGCAGGACGTCGCCCAGGCTGACCTTCTCGCGGTCGGTGTTGGGGATCTCGATGCCGATCGCGGACTTGCCGGGGATCGGGCTGAGGATGCGGACGTCGGCCGACGCCACGGCATACGCGATGTTCTTGGACAGTGCGGTGACGCGCTCGACCTTGGTGCCCTGGCCCAGCTCGACCTCGTAACGGGTGACCGTCGGGCCGCGGGAGAAGCCGGTCACCTGCGCGTCGACACCGAACGAGTCGAGCGTCTGGGTCAGCGCCTCGACCACCCGGTCGTTGGCCGCGGAGCGGGCCTTCGGCGGGGTGCCGGGCTTCAGCACGTCGTTGGCGGGAAGCGTGTAGGTGACGTCCCCCGCCAGCTGCAGCTGCTCGACCCGCTGCGGCAACGGTGTGGTCGGCGGCGCCTGCAGCGGTGCGGCGGCCGGCTCCGGCGGTGCGCCCTTCGTCCCGGGCAGCGGCACCGCGCGCGTGTCCCCCACCGGTCGTGGATCGGCCGGCTTCGCCGGCGGCGTCTCGCCGTCGACGTCGTAGACGTCGCGGTCGCCCGGGTCCTTCTCGCCCGGGTCCTTCTCGCCCGGACGCAGCACCCGGCCGCTCTTGGTCCGCCGGGGCACGACGGTCGCAGCCTGCTCGAACGGCTCGTCCCCGTCGAGGCCGGCCTGGTCCTGCGGCTGATCGTCGTTCTTCTTGCGGCGGCGCTTGCGTTTGCCGCCGTCGATCTGGTCTCCGTGCAGATCCTGCGCCACGGCGTCGACGGGCTCGTCGTCGTCATACGACTCCGGCCGCCCGTGCTCGAACAGCCGCACGCGCAAGGTCGCCAGCCGTGCCGGGATCATCGAGACAGGGGTCGCGGTCATCACCAGGACGCTGAAGAACAACAAGATCGCCAGCAGCGCCATGGCTCCGGCCGTGTGCACGGCCGCAACCAGCGGACTGCTCGCCATGAAGCCGACGATGCCGCCGGCCCCGCGGAGTGCGTCGGTCTCACTGGGCTGTGGAATGCCCTTGGCGATGCTGGTGATCCCGCACACCGCGATCGCGAAGAGCGCGAGCCCGACCATCACCCGGTTGGTGCCCTGGTCGCCGCGCGGCGACCGCATCAGGTGCACGCCGATCAGGACCAGCACCAGCGGCAGCACGAGCGCGCCCAGCCCGAAGGTGCCGGCAACGACGGCGTGTATGACGTCGCCGACGGCTCCCGTCAGCCCCCACCATTCGCGGGCAGCGATGACGATCGCGGCGGCGACCAGCGCGAAGCCGAGGCCGTCGCGGCGCAGCTCCGGCTCGAGGTCGCGCGCGGAGTGGCCGACGCGCCGGGCAGCGCCGCCCGCCACGTGGGCCACACCCATCCAGGTGCCCCTCGCAGCGCGCAACGGCAGAGGCAGCCCGCCACTGGACGGCTTGCCTCCCGACCGAGGTTTCGCACCGGTCGCCTTCTTGGCGGGCGGGCGCGTCGAGGTGGGTCCCGACGCAGGTCGGGAACGCGAACCGGATCCTGCGGACCCGGATTTGCTGCGGGTCGCACGCGTGGTCGCCTGCGACGATGACGGACGGGTAGGCACGAAAACACCGTACGCGAGAGTCGCAGCAACCACATACGTCACACGCCGAGACGGCTTGCGAGCCGCGCCATACCCCCGTTCCGGTCCGCGGACCGGGTTTGACTCCGCCGCCGGAGATCCCGCTACATTTGACCCAGGTCATGAGTCTCAGCGACAAGCCCCGGCTTGCTGAGCGGCAACCCTCCAACCGCGGTGGGGTGCTCCGGGTGACGACCGGGCCGACGTGAGAAGCACGCCGGCAAGCGCGGATCGACTCTGCTTGCACCGCTGTCGATCCCTCGATCGGCGAAGGAGCAGCACGTTGAGCATCACCATCGACCCCCAGCAGGACACCACGCCGCACCAGCTCGGCATACCTCGCGTCTCGACGCCGGCGCCGAAGCGCGCCGCGGAGGGACTGCCGAAGACCGTCTCCGCAGACCTCGGTGTTCCCACGGTCCATCGGACGGTGACCGATTACGCCAACTTCGATCATGGCGCGACCACGCCGGCGCTGGTGGCCGTCGCGAACGCCGTCGCGACGGTGCAGCGCCGTTACGGGTCCGTGCACCGCGGCGCCGGCTACGCGAGCCGGGTGACCACCTCCTGGTTCGAGGCGGCGCGGGCGGAGGTCGCCGAGTTCGTCGGTGCGCGCCGAGGTGACGAGGTGGTCTTCACCCGCAACACGACGGATGCATTGCGTTTGCTGGCGCATTGCGTCCCGCAGGACGCCGAGGTCTTCGCCTGGGAGTCGGCGCACCACGCAGCGCTGCTGCCGTGGCCGGAGGGACGCACCACCCGCCTGCCGGTGCCGCGCAGCACCGAGCACGCACTCGAGCTGCTGAGGGAGGCGCTCGGCCGGTCCGCAGCGAACCACAAGCTGGTCGTCCTCACCGGCGCCTGCAACGTCACCGGCGAGATCTGGCCAGTCGCCGAACTCGCTGACGTCGCAAGAGAGCTGGGCGCACGCGTCGTGCTCGACGCCGCGCAGTACGCGCCGCACGTCACCATCGACCTCGGCACGCTGGGCGTCGACTGGGTCGCGTTCTCCGGTCACAAGCTCTACGCCCCGTATGGCGCAGGCGTGCTCGCCGGACGCAGCGACTGGCTGGATGCCGCCGACCCCTACCTGCCGGCGGGCGGCGCGACCGCTCGGGTCCGCCGAGGTGGGACGCAATGGCAGACCGGACCGGCACGGCACGAGGGCGGCACGCCGAACGCCGTCGGAGCGGTCGCGATCGCCGCGGCGTGTGCGACCCTGCGCGAGCACCGCGCCACGATCGAGGCGCACGAGGCACAGCTCTACACGAGGCTGCGCTCCGGCCTGGCGGCGATCGACGGCGTGCGCGTCGTGGAAGCTCTGGGCGATCGGCCGAACGTCGGCGTGGTGACCTTCACCATCGCCGGCTACGACCCGTCGCTGGTGTCGCAGGTGCTGGCCGACGAGCACGCCATCGCGGTGCGGGACGGCCGGTTCTGCGCGCATCTGCTCTGCGACGCCATCGTCGGCGACGGGGCGACGGCGGTCCGCGCCAGCCTCGGCCTCGCGACCACCGGCGAGCACGTCGACCGGCTCGTCGCCGGCGTGCGCCGACTGGTCGAGCACGGCCCGGCACTCTCCTACGTGCACACCGACGAGGGCTGGTCGGCTCCGGCCGACCCTCGTGATCTGGCCGAACCGCTCCCCTGGTGACGTTTCAGCGGTGACCTGTCACGGCACCAGGCCTAGACGCCGGGACGCGTCCGACATACGCTGTCCGGCCTCTGACCACCACTCAGGGCGCCTGGCGTCGCGCGCGACACTACGGTGACGTCTGTGACGGATGTGCCGACCGAGGTGTGACGCTCACTACACTCCCGAAAAAAGTCACGAAATGGTCACGCTTCGACTTGGAAATGCCGGTCGGACCACGTACCTTCGTGGATCGGTGGTTCAAAAACTTCGTCCCCCTGTCGAAGGTCAGATCCATCACGGAGCCGCGCTACCCGGCATGGCTCCGGCCCTTTATGCCTGTGGTCCGTTGCGCACAACCTCGTTGAGCGGACACCGACGCCTGGGACGGTCCCGGAGGCACAACGAGGGTGGGGAACCCAATCCGGCCGGTCTCCGGCCTTGGGGTGAGAGCAGGCCACAAGCCTGCCGGGCACCTGACAGCCCGACCCGACAGCTAACCCCGCATGCGCACGTCAGGAGAGGAATCCATGGACCTCAGCACGAACATCACCCGTAAGACCCGCGTCGTCGGCATCGGGGTTGCCGCCGCCGCAGCCCTCGCCGCCGCCGGAGTTGCCACCGCAAGTGACGCCCACGCCGCATCGGCGAGCACCTGGGACCGCGTCGCCGCCTGCGAGAGCGGTGGCAACTGGGCCATCAACACCGGCAACGGTTTCTACGGTGGCCTGCAGTTCACCCACTCGACCTGGATCGCCTACGGCGGTGGCGCTTACGCCTCCAACGCCAACCTGGCGAGCAAGTCCGCCCAGATCACCATCGCCGAGAAGGTGCTGGCCTCCCAGGGCCCCGGCGCCTGGCCGGTGTGCTCGGTGCGCGCGGGTCTGACCCGTGGCGGCGGCTCGCCCGTCGTGGCGCCCCCGGTGGCCTCCGCCCCCCGGACCAGCACCCCGAAGAAGACCTACACGGCCCCGAAGCGCACCTACACCGCGCCGAAGGTTTCCCGGTCTGCCACGCGTCCGACGGTCACACGGGCCTACACGGCTCCCAAGGCCGCCGCGCTGCCGCAGGTGAAGGTCTCCAAGAAGACCATCACGGTCAAGTCCGGTGACACCCTGAGCCAGCTCGCGCAGAAGCTGCACGTCAAGGACGGTTGGAAGGCACTCTGGGCCGCCAACAAGGGCACCGTGAACAACCCGAACCTGATCTTCGTCGGCCAGCACCTTCACCTGCCGGCCTGATCTGGTCCGATCGTCACCGCCACCGCGGCGACAACCTCGAAGGCCCCGCTCCCACCTCTGGTGGGCGGGGCCTTCGGCGTATGACGGGGGCCGGCCCTCCCCCGAGATGTGAGTTGTCGTCGTTTCGAGCGCCTCATCACCACAACAACTCATATCTCGCCGAGTGCCCAACGATCCCGCCGGTTGGGGCGCCGCCGAGATCGAAGCCGCGGCGACGACCCGTCCGCCTGACTCGCCGAGTCGAAGCGGAGGACTACGCGTCGATGACGATGGGAATGATCATCGGCCGGCGGCGCAGCTTGCCACCGACGAAGCCGCCGACGGTGCGCCGGATGACCTGCTGCAGCTGGTAGGTGTCGCTGATGCCCTTCTCGCGTGCCTCCTCGAGCGCGGCCTCCAGCTTGGGACGGACCTTGTCGAAGACGTCGTCCTCCTCGGCGAATCCGCGGGTCTGGATCTCCGGGCCGGCGGCGATCTTGCCGGTGTCGGCGTCCCGCACCACGATGATCGTCACGAATCCCTCGTCGCGCAGGATCCGACGGTCCTTCAGCATGGTCTCGTCGGTCGTGCCGACGAGGGAGCCGTCGACATACACATAACCGCACGGGACCGCGCCGACGATCTCCGCTCGCCCGTCGACCAGGTCGACGACGACACCGTCCTCGGCCAGCAGCACGTGGTCGCGCGGCACGCCGGTCGCCTCGGCGAGCTCGCCGTTGGCGACGAGGTGGCGCCATTCGCCGTGGATCGGCATGACGTAGCGCGGCTTGACGATGTTGTAGACGTAGAGCAGCTCGCCGGCGCTGGCGTGCCCGGACACGTGCACCAGCGCGTTGCCCTTGTGTATGACGCTCGCCCCGCGCCGCATCAGCCCGTTGATGACGCGATAGACGGCGTTCTCGTTGCCGGGGATGAGCGAGGACGCCATCAGCACGGTGTCGCCGGGACCGACATCGATGGTGTTGTGGTCGCCGTTCGCCATACGCGACAGGGCTGCCATCGGCTCGCCCTGCGACCCGGTGGACACCAGCACGATCTGGTTGTCGGCGTACTTGTCGACCTTCTTGAGGTCGACCAGCACACCGTCGGGCACGTGCAGATAGCCGAGCTCGGCGGCGATGCCCATGTTGCGCACCATCGAGCGGCCGACGAACGCGACCTTCCGCCGGTGTGCCCGTGCGGCGTCCAGCACCTGTTGCACGCGATGCACGTGCGAGGAGAAGCAGGCGACGATGATCCGCCGCTGCGCCTTCTGGAAGACCCGCTCGATGGCCGGCGCGATGTTGCGCTCAGGGGTGGTGAAGCCGGGCACGTCGGCGTTGGTCGAGTCGGTGAGGAAGAGGTCGACCCCCTCCTCCCCCGCCTTGGCGAACGCCCGCAGGTCGGTGATCCGGTTGTCGAGCGGCAGCTGGTCCATCTTGAAGTCGCCGGTGATCAGCAGGTTGCCGCCGCCGGTGCGGATGAACACCGCGAGCGCGTCGGGGATCGAGTGGTTGACGGCGATGAAGCTGCAGTCGAAACCGCCGAGCTTCTCGCGCCCGCCTTCCTTGACCGCCAAGGTGTATGGCGTGATCCGGTGCTCCTTGAGCTTCGCCTCGACCAGTGCCAGGGTCAGCGTGGAGCCGACGAGCGGGATGTCCGGCTTGAGCCGGAGCAGGTAGGGCACGGCGCCGATGTGGTCCTCGTGCCCGTGGGTCAGCACGATGGCTTCGATGTCGTCGAGCCGGTCGGAGATGTACTCGAAGTCGGGCAGGATCAGGTCGACGCCCGGGTGGTCCTCCGGGAACAGCACGCCGCAGTCCACGACGAGCAGCCTGCCGGCATACTCCACGACCGTCATGTTGCGGCCGATCTCGCCGAGGCCGCCGAGCGGGACGACGCGTACGCCGCCCCTCGGGAGCGGTCCGGGCAGTTCGAGCTCGGGGTGCGGGTGGCTCATGAAAGCTCTGACTCCTCAAGGGCGCGGCGCAGGATCTCGTGGTGCTCCGGGGTGGCGGGCAGCAGCGGCAACCGGCAGAAGTCCGACTCGATGATGCCCAGTTGCTTGAGCGCGGCCTTGGCCATGATCGCTCCTTGGGTGATCGTCATGATGGCGTCCATCGCGGGGATCAGGCGCCGATGTATGTCGCGAGCGGTGGTCAGGTCTCCGGCATCCACCGCCTTGATCATCGCGGCGAACTGGTCGCCTGCGACGTGCCCGGTCACCGCCACGTGACCGACGGCGCCGATCGACAGCCAGGGCAGCGCGAGGACGTCGTCGCCGGAGTACCAGAGCAGGTCGGTCTGCGCCATCACCTTGCTGGAGCCGTAGAGGTCGGCCTTCGCGTCCTTGACCGCCTGAACCTGCGGGATCTCGGCCAGCCGGAGCAGAGTGTCGGGTGCCAGCGCGGTGGCCGTGCGACCCGGTATGTCGTAGAGCATGACCGGCACGTCGGCCGCTGCCGCGACTGCGCGCACGTGCTCGACGATGCCGGCCTGCGGCGGCTTGTTGTAGTACGGAGTGACGACGAGGGCCGCACGAGCGCCCGCAGCCACCATGGCCTTCGCCGCGGCGACCGAGTGGGCGGTGTCGTTTGTGCCGACGCCGGCCATGACGGTGACGCGGTCACCCACCGCCTCGACCACCGCGCGGACCGTCGCGACGTTCTCCTCGTCGGTCGTGGTGGCCGACTCACCGGTCGTCCCGTTGACCAGGATGCCGTCGTGGCCGTGCCGCGCCAGGTGGTCCGCGAGCTTCTGGGCGCCGTCCAGGTCGAGTGATCCGTCCTCGTGCATGGGCGTGACCATGGCGGTGAGCAACCGTCCGAAGGGGTTCGTCATGCCGCCAAGGCTAGCGAGGTGGCCGCGCTGCGTGCGGAGGGCTTCCGGGTGCCGGGCTCTCGGCATACCCGCCGGAAATGACTGATCGCGTCGTCACCCGCTCGGGGGTCCGGGTGACGACGCGATCAACGGTTACATCGGGCACGCCCCGAAAGTGTTACAGCGGCCTCCTGTGATCTGGATCACAATTTCTAACGACCGTCCACATGGTTATCCCGGCGCCCGCCGCGGGCCTGCCGAACGCCGTCGATCGGCCCTATGTCGGCGCCCGCTGATAGCGTCTGATGCCGTGAAGCAGTACCTCGACCTGCTCGACCGGGTCATCTCCGACGGCACCCGCAAGGACGACCGCACCGGCACCGGGACCCTGTCGGTCTTCGGTTATCAGATGCGCTTCGACCTGTCCGCCGGATTCCCGGCACTCACCACCAAGAAGCTGCACCTGCGCTCGATCATCGGCGAGTTGCTGTGGTTCCTGCGCGGCGACACCAACGTGCAGTGGCTGCACGACCGGGGCATCACCATCTGGGACGAATGGGCCGACGAGCACGGCGATCTCGGTCCGATCTACGGGCATCAATGGCGGTCCTGGCCCACGCCTGACGGGCGCACGATCGACCAGCTGGCCCGGGTGATCGACGGACTCCGCACCAACCCCGACTCACGCCGGCACATCGTGTCTGCCTGGAACGTCGCGGACGTCGACGACATGGCCCTGCCGCCCTGCCACACGATGTTCCAGTTCTACGTCGGCGCGCCGACCGAGGACGGCCGCCGGTCGCTGTCCTGTCAGCTCTACCAGCGGTCGGCCGACATCTTCCTCGGCGTGCCGTTCAACATCGCGTCCTACGCCCTGCTGACCGCGATGGTCGCGCAGGTGACCGAGCTGGTGCCCGGCGAGTTCGTACACACCCTCGGTGACGCTCACCTCTATCTCAACCACCTCGACCAGGCACGGTTCCAGCTGACCCGCCAGCCGGGCCCGCTGCCGACGCTGCGGCTCAACCCGGAGATCCGGGAGATCGACGCGTTCGACCTGCCGGACGTCCAGCTCGAGGGATATGTCGCGGCGCCGACGATCAAGGCGCCGATCGCCGTATGACGATCAGCTTCATCGCCGCCGTCGCGCGCAACGGGGTCGTCGGTCGCGACGGGACGATGCCGTGGCGAGTGCCCGGCGAACAGAAGGGCTTCAAGGCCGCCACGATGGGTCATCCGATGGTGATGGGCCGGCGCACCTTCGAGTCGCACGGGCTGCTGCCGGGACGCCGCCACATCGTGCTGACCCGCGACCCGGAGTGGACGGTCGAGGGTGTCGAGGTTGCGCACTCCGTCGACGAGGCGCTCTTCCTCGCCGGCGACGAGGATTTCTTCGTGACGGGCGGCGCGCAGATCTGGGCGCTCTTCGCGCCATACGTCGACCGGATGGTGATCTCCGAGATCCCGCTCGATCCGGCTGGTGACACTGTCTTTCCCGGCTGGCCGTTCACCGACTCGCCCGTATGGCGGGAGATCTCCCGCGAGCCGCACGACGGCTGGACGGTGGTCGTCTACGAACGCCGCACACCGCGTGCCCAGGTCGATGTCGGCCCGCGCATCGCCGCATCGGCGGAGGCCGGCGCGACCCAGATCAAGGCCGGAGCCAGCTGTGCCATCGGCGACGGTGACCGGCTGCTGCTCACCCGGCGGGAGGACAACGGCCTCTGGTGTCTGCCCGGAGGCGGCGTCGAGGTCGGCGAGACCTGGTCCGAAGCCGCGGTGCGGGAAGCGCGGGAGGAGACCGGGCTGGACGTGGCCGTGGACTCCGTGCTGGCGGCATACAGCAACCCGGATGTGGTGATCGTCTACCCGGACGGGCGCCGGCGCGCGATCTTCGGCGTGTGCTTCCGGGCCCACGTGGTGGCCGGCTCGGCCGGCGTGTCCGACGAGGTCACGGAGTCGGCGTGGTTCACGGCGGAGGACACGGCGCGGTTGCCGATCATCCCCGCGCACCGGCCGCTGGTGCGCGCGTTCTTCAAATCCGACACATCGACAACGCTTTTCGACTGACCGCCAACCCGACGTATTTCCGGCCCCCGGCTCGCTCCTGGACGACGACATCGATTCCGTGATGGTGTTCTGACACCACCGACTGGCACAGTCGCCGCCGAACGGCACAGCTGCAGGTGTGCCACTCGGCGGTACGTGTGCGAGTCGGCGAATCAGGTCTGGAAGAACTCCTCGTGACGCACGTGCGCTGGGTCGACGCCCAGCGCCGCCAGCTCCTCGCGGACGGTGCGCACCATGCCCATCGGGCCGCAGAGGAACCACTCGTCGATGCTGGCGACCGGCACACCGAGCCGCGCGAGGATGCGGGTCAGCCGTTCCCCGTCGATCCGGCCGCCGAGCAACGGGTCGGTCACCGGCGCCCGCGAGAAGACCTCGACCAGGTCGAACCTGTCGCCATACGTCTCGGCGAGCGCGTTGAGCTCCGCGGCGAACATGGTGCTCTCGGGCGTCCGGTTGCCGAAGATCAGCGTGACGCGCGAGCGCGGCTCGTCCTCCAACACCGACCGCACCACCGAGAGGACCGGCGTGATGCCCGAACCCGCCGCGACGGCAACGATCCCTCGGGTGGCGTCGGGCAAAGTGGGACAGACGAACTCACCGAGCGGAGCCAGCACCTCGATCCGGTCCCCCACTGTCACCACGCGATTGAGCCACCGCGACATCGCGCCGCCGTCGACCTCGTTCGAGGCGATCCGCAGCCTCCCGCTCTCCTCGGCCTGCGCGCGCGACATACAGATGGAGTAGGACCGGCGCACATCCACACCGTCGATCTCCGCCCGCAGGGTGAGGTGTTGCCCCGGCTCGAAGCGGAAGGTCACACGCAGTTCCTCCGGGATGTCGAAACTGACCGCCACCGCACGATCGGTCAGCCGGTCCACGCCCGCCACCCGCAGCAGGTGGAACTGCGGACGGCGATGCCGGACGCCGGAGGGTTTCAGCAGGCTCACACTCAGACAAGCTACCCAGACCGATCGCGGGTTCTGCACGGGCACCACCGCGCGCGGCCGTGCATTCACCCGGGGTGAAAAACTGGCGCCATGAGCGATACCGGTGTCCGGACCGCGCGAGCAGCCGACGTGCCCGCGGTCGCACACGTGCAAGCCGACGTATGGCGGGCCGCCTACGGCCGCCTCGTCGACACCGAGGTCCGTGACGCCTTCACTCCCGAGGCGTTCGAACCGGCCTGGCGCGAGTCGCTCCAGTCACCGCCGACACCGCGACACCGACTGCTGGTCGCCACCGAGGGCGACACGGTCATCGGCTTCGCGGCGATCGGTCCGGCCACGGACGACCATCCTGCAGCCGACCACGGATCGGCCGGCGAGATCTACGCCCTCGGCATCGACCCCGGCAGCCGCGGCCGCGGCAACGGTTCGCGCCTGCTCAACGCGGCGGTCGACACCTTGCAGGCCGGTGCGTTCGAGAGCGTCACGACCTGGGTGCTGAGCGACGACGAGCAGCTTCGCGGCTTTCTCGGTTCAGCGGGATTGCACCCGGACGGCGCCTGGCGGGACAGGGTGATCGCCGCCGACGGCCGGACCGCTCGCGAGGTGCGACTCGTCGCCTCCCTGTCGGAGCCAGCCGCACCCGACGTCTCGTGACAGCGACACCGCCCGAGTCGGAGATCGACCTCAGCGCGAAAGCCGTTGCCCGCAAAGGTGTCTGGGTCGGCATCGCCACGGGCGCTTACGGCATCAGCTACGGTGCCCTGGCCGTCGCCGCCGGCCTGAACTTCTGGCAGGCCGTGCTGCTGTCCCTCCTGCTCTTCAGCGGTGGCTCGCAGTTCGCACTCGTCGGGGTGATCGGCGCAGGCGGATCGGGTGCCAGCGCCGTCGGCACCTCGACGCTGCTCGGACTGCGCAACGGTTTCTACGGCCTGCAGGTCAGCAAGCTGATCCAGGAGACCGGGTGGCGGCGGGTGCTCGCGGCACAGCTCACGATCGACGAGTCCACCGCGGTCGCCATCACCCAGCCGAACCGGCCACTGTCGCGCGTCGGCTTCTGGTGGACCGGCCTGGCCGTCTACCTGCTGTGGGGTTTGATGTCGGCCGTCGGCGCCATTCTCGGCAATGCCATGGGAGATCCGGCCCGCTTCGGACTGGACGCCGCCGCCCCCGCGGCGTTCTGCGCACTCGTCTGGTCGCGACTGGGCACCCTGCGCGCTCAGCTGGTCGCCGTCGCGGCGGGCCTGATCGCGCTGCTCGTCTCGCCGCACACCGCCTCCGGCATACCGGTGCTCGTCGCCGCGCTGGCCGCGGTCGTCGCGGGCCTCCTGCCCGACCGCTCCATCACGAGCGCCGAGGAGATCTAGCGTGAGTCTCTGGGTCACCGTGCTGATCGCGAGCGCCTTGTCGTTCCTCACCAAGTTCGCCGGGTATGTCGTGCCGCAGACGGTGCTCGACCACCCGCTCACCGACCGGATCATGCATTACCTGCCGGTGGCGTTGCTGGCGGCATTGATCGCCGTGCAAACCTTCACCTCGGGCAGCGGGTCATTCGCGTTCGACGCGCGTGCTGCCGGGCTCGCCGTGGCCATCATCTGCCTGCTGCTCCGGGCGCCCTTCCTGGTGGTCGTCGTCGCGGCGGCCGCCACCGCTGCCCTGCTGCGCGCGGCGGGCATCGGCTGACGATCTACGGTGGTCGGGTGAGCGACGAATCTTCCACGCAACCCACCTGGATCGAGCTCGACGGCGTGGTCAACATGCGCGATCTGGGCGGTCTGCCGACGTCCGACGGGCGCGCTGTGCAGCCGCACCGGCTGCTGCGGTCGGACAACCTCCAGGACCTCACCGCTGCCGACATACAGGCCCTGGTGAGGGAGCACGGCGTCACCGACATCGTCGACCTACGCAGCGACGTCGAGCTGCGCATCACCGGTCCCGGTCCGCTGCGACAGGTCGAGACAGTCACGCACCACCACCACTCGCTCTTCCCCGACGACGAAAACCTTGACGCGCGCGACGTGCTCGTCCTCCCCTGGCACCAGGCCGACGAGCCCAAGCACGTCGAGCACACGCGGGCCAGCCACTACCTCGGCTATCTCGCTCGCCGCCCCGACTCCGTCGCGGCGGCACTCGAGGTGATCGCGACGAGTGCCGGCGCCACCGTCGTTCACTGCGCCGCGGGCAAGGACCGGACCGGCACCATCGTCGCCATGGCGCTGACGGTCGCCGGCGTCCCCCGCGACGAGATCGTCGCCGACTATGTCCTGAGCACCGAGCGCACGGAGCAGATCGTCCGCCGGCTGGAGCACCTGCCCGGCTACTCCGACAATCTCAAGGACGTCCCGATGACCGCTCATCACTCGCGCCCGGAGACGATCACCCAGGTGCTGGAGGCGATCGACGCCGAGCACGGATCGGTCGAGGGCTGGCTGCGATCGGTGGGCTGGACGGAGCCGCAGATCGAGCAGCTGCGTGCCAAACTCGTGCAATGACCAGCGTTGTTGCATTGTTCGCGACGTGCTTCAACGACACCATGTGGCCGCAGACGCCGCGGGCGACCGTGCAACTGCTGGAACGACTCGGGGTCGAGGTCCGCTTCCCGCAGCAGCAGACCTGCTGCGGGCAGGTGTTCACCAACACCGGCTACGCCGACGAGGCGATCCCGCTGGTGCGCAACTTCGTCGCGACTTTCGCGCTGTATGACGCGGTCGTCGCCCCGTCGGGCTCGTGTGTCGGTTCCGTGCGCGAACAGTACGAAGCGCTGGCCCGTCGAGCCGGAGATCCTGGCCTGCTGCGGGCGGTCGAGCAGCTCGCGCCCCGGGTCCACGAGCTGAGTGAGTACCTGGTGGACGTGTTGGAGGTGACCGAGGTGGGGGCCTACTTCCCGCACCGGGTCACCTATCACCCGACCTGCCACTCGCTGCGCATGCTGCGGGTCGGTGACCGGCCGCTGCGTCTGCTCCGCGCCGTTGCGGGCATCGAGCTCGTCGAGCTGCCCGGTGCCGAGGAGTGCTGCGGTTTCGGCGGCACCTTTGCGATCAAGAACGCCGAGGTGTCGGCCGCCATGGGGACCCAGAAGATCGACAACGTGCAGTCGACCGGTGCGGAATACGTTGTCGCTGGCGATAATTCATGCCTCGCGCAGATCGGCGGGCTGCTCGGCCGGCGGCGCCGCACCGGAGATGGGACGGCCCGCGTCGCCACACCGATCCACCTCGCCGAGGTGCTCGCGTCGACGAAGGAGGCAGAGGCGTGAGGAATCCTGTCGGCGTCACGACGGACCTCTTCCTCGGGATGCCCGCCTTCCCCGAAGCCGCGCACCGCGAGCTCGGCAAGGCGCAGCAGCGCCGCAATCTGGAGCACGCGACCCACACGATCCGGGCCAAGCGTGCGGCCGCCGTGGCCGAGGTGCCGGAGTGGGAGGACCTGCGGCTGCGCGCGGCCGCGATCAAGGATCACACGCTCGCCCACCTCGATGACTACCTGCTGCAGTTGGAGGAGCAGCTCACCGCTGCCGGCGCCACGGTCCACTGGGCGCGCGATGCCGATGAGGCGTGCCGCATCGTGATCGAGCTGGTGCGGGCCACCGGCGAGAGGGAACTCGTCAAGGTCAAGTCCATGGCGACGCAGGAGATCGGCCTCAACGAAGCACTCGAGGCGGCCGGCGTCCATGCGTGGGAGACCGACCTCGCCGAGCTCATCGTGCAACTCGGCGACGACTGGCCGTCGCACATCCTGGTCCCGGCTATTCACAAGGGCCGGAAGGAGATTCGCGACATCTTCGTCCAGCGTATGGCGCAGGCGGGTCGTCCTGCGCCCGCGGACCTCACCGATGACCCGGCCGCGCTGGCCGAGGCCGCGCGGCTGCACCTGCGGGAGAAGTTCCTCCGTGCGAAGGTCGCGATCTCCGGTGCCAACTTCGCGATCGCGGACACCGGCACGCTCGTCGTGCTCGAGTCGGAGGGCAACGGGCGGATGTGTCTGTCGCTGCCGGAGACCCTGATCTCGGTGGTCGGCATCGAGAAGGTGCTGCCGACCTGGTCGGACCTCGACGTCTTTCTGCAACTGCTGCCCAGGTCGAGCACCGCCGAGCGGATGAATCCCTACACCTCGACCTGGACCGGTGTCAGCGAGGACGACGGACCACAGGACGTGCACGTCGTCCTCCTCGACAACGGTCGCACCGCCGTGCTGGAGCAGCGCGACACGCGCACTGCCTTGCGCTGCATCCGCTGCTCCGCCTGCCTCAACGTGTGCCCGGTCTACGAGCAGGTGGGCGGCCACGCCTACGGCTCGGTCTATCCCGGTCCGATCGGTGCGGTGCTCACGCCCGCGTTGCGTGGAACCG
Source organism: Flexivirga sp. YIM B11880 (assembly GCF_058148645.1). Taxonomy (NCBI): domain Bacteria; kingdom Bacillati; phylum Actinomycetota; class Actinomycetes; order Micrococcales; family Dermacoccaceae; genus Flexivirga; species Flexivirga sp. YIM B11880. The sequence continues at coordinate 98,228 of NZ_JBMAMH010000002.1, read as the reverse complement.
CAACTGAACTCGACCAATCGCTGCCCTTCGCGTCCAGCCTGTGCGGTGCCTGCTTCGACGCCTGCCCGGTCCGCATCGACATCCCGCGGATGCTCGTCGCGTTGCGGACCCGCGTCGTCGACGAGCACCGCCACGGCATGCCGAAACCGGAGGCCGCCGGCATGCGCGCCACCCAGTGGGTGCTCGGCAAATCGGGCCGGCTGACACTCGCGCAGCAGGGCGTCACCGCGGCCGCGCGGGTGCTGCGTGGCCGTCCGATCGGCGCCCTCCCCTGGCCCGTGCCGAAGCCGCTGCGGGCCTGGACCACCTTTCGCGACGCGCCGAGCCCACCCCCGGAGACTTTCCGGCAGTGGTGGGCGCGCACGCACCCTGACGATGCTGCTGAGGCAGGGTCATGACGGCCGCGCGAGAGCAGATCCTGGAGCGCATCCGCCGCGCGAATGGCGCTGCCACAACAGCAGGTCCACTCCCCGAACCTCCATCGCGCACCACGGTTCCGGACACGGAGTCACTCGTCCGGCTGTTCGTCGAGCGGGTCGCCGACTACCGCGCCGAGGTCACCGTGGTTCCGGCCGACACCGTCGCGAGCGCCGTGGCGACGGCGCTCGAGGGGTGCGCGGACGTCGTCATACCCGAGGGCCTGCCCGGCGGGTGGCTGACCGAGGTGACCGCCACTCCCCTGCCGGACGACGGATTCACCGCCACCGCGCTCGACCGCATCGACGCCGTCGTCACGGGGGCCACGGTGGGCATCGCGGTGCCGGGCACCATCGTGCTCGACCACGGACCCGGCCAGGGACGCCGCGCACTGTCGCTCGTGCCGGATGTGCACGTGTGCGTCGTGCGCTCCGCTCAGCTGGTGTATGACGTGCCCGACGCGGTGCCCGTCCTGAACGACGCGGTGCGCGCCGGACGTCCGCTGACCTGGATCAGCGGACCGAGCGCCACCAGCGACATCGAACTGTCCCGCGTCGAGGGCGTCCACGGTCCGCGCACGCTCCGCGTCATCGTCGTGCGGTGACCGCGCCGACCGCCGCTCTCCTCGCGACCACCCGCAGGAAGCGGTCGACGAACGATCGCCAGGTGCGTTCCAACTCGTCGGCGTGCGCCCGCGCCACGCGTTTGACCTCCGCCGGGTCGAACCCGCGATCACGGATGCTGGTGTCGCTCCAGCCCGCCACCCGTTCGGCGCCGCACTCCGGATGCCACTGCGTGGCCCACGCATGGTGGCCGAGCCGGAACGCCTGGTTGCGGCACCGCTCGCTGGACATCAGCAGCTGCGCACCGTCCGGGAGCCGGGTGATCTGGTCGCGGTGGCTCTCGATGCCGATCACCGGCGCCGAAAAGTGCCGGAACAGAGGGTCGTCCGCCGCGGCAGGCTGTGGTGTCAGCTCGGTGACGCCCTTCTCGGGCAGACCGTGGTCACCTTCGACCCGGCCGCCGCCGACGTGCGCCAGCAACTGCGCGCCCAGGCAGATCCCGAGCACCGGCACCTGCTTGTCCAGGCAGTCCCGCACGAGGGCTCGCTCGGCCAGCAGCCAGGGGTGCTGCTCGTCCGCATCCGGCAGAAACCCGCCGCCCAGCATGATCACCGCATCGAGTTGCTCGGCAGCAGCGGGGATTTCGTCCCCTGCGTCGGCCTTGACCAGGTCAACGGCGACCCCGGCCGCCTCGGCCCAGTCGAGGAGTCGGCCCGGCCCGCTCTCCTCGTCGTTGCGGATGACGGTGAGCGTGCGCGACGTCGCCGTCATACCAGCCCCAGGAAGTGCTCCAGCCCGACGGTGAGTCCCGGGTGCGACGGCACCGCCCGCACGCCGGCGAGCACACCGGGCATGAAACTGAGCCGGTCGAAGGAGTCGTGCCGGATCGTCAGCGCCTCGCCCTCGCCACCGAACGCCACCTCCTGGTGGGCCACTCGGCCGCGCAGCCGCTGGGCGTGCACCCGGATGCCGTCGATGTCGGCGCCACGAGCGCCCTTCGGGTCGGACGTGGTGGCATCCGGCACCGGCCCGACGCCCGCCGCTCTGCGGGCCCGCGCGATGAGTTCGGCGGTGCGCGCGGCCGTGCCGGACGGAGCGTCCACCTTGCCGGCGTGGTGGGTCTCGACGATCTCGACCGACTCGTAGAACCGGGCCGCCTGCTGCGCGAACGACATCATCAGCAGCGCGCCGACGGCGAAATTGGGGGCGATGAGCACCCCGACGGACGGGTGCTCGGCGAGCAGGTCCCGGAGCGCATCGAGCCGGTCGGCGGTCCAGCCGGTGGTCCCGACGACCGCGTGGACGCCCTGCTCGATGCAGTGCCGCACATTCGTGGGCGACGCGTCCGGGACAGTGAAGTCGACTGCGACTTCTGCGTTTCCGAGATCGCCGAGGTCGTCGCCTGCGTCATACCGGCCGACCAGGGTGAGGTCCGGCGCGTCCTCCACGGCGGCACACGTCGTGCTGCCCATGCGCCCGGAGGCTCCGATCACGGCCACGGCAAGAGTTGAGGTCACGCGGCCAGGGTAGACGCGTGGCAGAAGGTGGCGCCGCGGGCCGCTCACGGACCGGGACTCCTTCCATTCCGGTGCTATATTATTCATTACCTAGGTTAACGATTTGTATGACGCCTGACCGCTCCCCGAACGACACACAACCCGAAGGCCCGCACCGACGATGACCGAAGCACCCACCCCCGATCTGGGCAACCAACGCGTGCGTGGACCGCGCCGCCGCGTCGAGGCGGACCACCCGCACTACAAGTGGGTCGCGCTGTCCAACACGACCCTCGGGGTCCTGATGGCGACGATCAACTCCTCGATCGTGATCATCTCGCTGCCCGCGATCTTCCGCGGGATCAACCTGAACCCGTTGGCAGCCGGCAACATCAGCTACCTCCTCTGGACGCTGATGGGCTACCTCGTCGTCTCCGCCGTCCTGGTCGTCACCCTCGGCCGGCTCGGCGACATGTTCGGCCGGGTCAAGATGTACAACCTCGGGTTCGTGGTCTTCACCGTCGGCTCCATCCTGCTGTCGCTCGACCCGGCGTCCGGCGGCACCGGAGCCATGTGGATCATCATCTGGCGCGTCGTCCAGGGCATCGGCGGGGCCATGCTGATGGCCAACTCGACCGCGATTCTCACCGACGCGTTCCCCGCCACCCAGCGCGGTATGGCGCTCGGCATCAACCAGGTCGCGGCGATCGCGGGGTCCTTCCTCGGCCTGATCATCGGCGGCGTTCTCTCCGAATGGGATTGGCGCGCGGTGTTCTGGGTCAGCGTGCCGATCGGCCTCATCGGCACCATCTGGGCCTACAAGTCGCTGCACGAGCTCGGCGCCAAGCGCGGCGGCCGGCTCGACCTACCCGGCAATCTCACCTTCGCGATCGGCGTCACCGCGATCCTCGTCGCGATCACCTACGGCATCCAGCCCTACGGCGGCCACACGATGGGCTGGACCAGCCCGTGGGTGCTCGCCGGCCTGATCGGCGGCACCGCGCTGCTGGTGGTCTTCTGCATCGTCGAGACCAGGGTCGACAACCCGATGTTCTCGATGAGCCTGTTCAAGATCAAGGCGTTCAGCGCGGGCAACTTCGCCGGGTTGCTCGCGTCGATTGGTCGCGGCGGGATGCAGTTCATGCTGATCATCTGGCTGCAGGGCATCTGGTTGCCGTTGCACGGCTACAGCTACGAGTCGACGCCGCTGTGGGCCGGCATCTTCCTGCTGCCGCTCACCTGCGGGTTCCTCATCGCCGGGCCGCTGTGCGGCTTCTGGTCCGACCGGTTCGGCGCCCGGGCCTTCGCCAGCGGCGGGCTGCTGATCAACGCGGCGACCTTCATCGGGCTGATGCTGATCCCGGTCAACTTCCACTACTGGCTGTTCGCCCTGTTGCTCTTCGTCAACGGCGTCGGCTCCGGCATGTTCTCCGCACCGAACACGACCGCGATCATGAACTCCGTCCCCGCGAACGAGCGCGGCGCTGCCTCCGGGATGCGCGCCACGTTCTTCAACGCCGGCACCTCGCTGTCGATCGGCATCTTCTTCTCGCTGATGATCGCCGGCCTCTCCCAGAACCTGCCGACCGCCATGCGCTCGGGTCTGGTCGCCCAGCACGTCCCCGCCGCGGTCGCCGATCAGATCGCCGGGCTGCCGCCCGTCGGCTCGCTGTTCGCAGCGTTCCTCGGCTACAACCCGATCCAGAGCCTGCTCGGGCCCACCGGCGTGCTGGGCAAGTTGCCGGCGTCGAACGCCTCGACGCTGACCGGCAAGGAATTCTTCCCGCACCTGTTGTCGGGGTCGTTCCACGATGGCCTCGTCGTCGTGTTCGTCGCCGCCGCCGCGATGATGATCGTGGCCGCGATCGCGAGTCTGTTGCGTGGCAGCAAGTACGTCCACGACGATCTCGCCGGGACCGGGACGGGCAGCGGGCCGACGCCGGACGCCACGCCCCCAGCCGATATTGCGGTTGGTCGGCGATAATCGGTCGGTGACCGATCTCGCACCCGGACCACTCAGCACCTCCAGTTGGTGGACCGCCTGGCGGTTCGACGCGGTCGGCGTGGTGCTCGCGGTGCTGCTGGTCGCGCCATACCTCTGGCTCTTGGTGTCCGCCCGGCGGCGCGGAGTGCGCTGGCCCTGGTGGCGCGTGGCGTCATACCTCGTGCTCGGCGTGGGCACGCTGATCTACGTCACCTGCGGGGTCGTCGGCGTCTACCGCCAGACGTTCATGTGGATGTTCGCCGCCCAGGTCGGCGTGATCGGCACCGTCACTCCCGTCGGGCTCTCGGTCGGGGATCCGCTGCGGCTGCTCGCCGCTGCGCGAGGGACGACGGACACGGCGGTGCATCGCGTCTTGCAGTCACGCGCCGCGCGGGTGCTCACCTTTCCCGCGGTGAGCTTCCTGCTCGACCTCGCCGGGATCCTCGCGATCTTCTTCACTCCGTATGGCGATCACGCGGTCCGCTCGTCGCTGATCGGCACGTTGCTCATCCTGCAGTTGCTGATCGTCGGCCTGCTCTACGTGCTGCCGACGCTCGGCGACGACCTGCTGCCGGACTGGGCCACTCCCCCGGTACGGACCTTCCTCGCGTTTCTCGACGGTGTCGCCGATGCGGTGCCCGGCATCCTGGTGATGACCGCGAACTCGCTTCTCTTCCAGCACTTCCCGGGCTTCTCACACGCGGCGGACGCGTTGCGCGGCGGGTTGAGCCACACGATGGACCAGAAGTATGCCGGCGGCGCGCTGCTCGCGGTCGCGGAGTCCATCGGTGTGCCGATGATCGCCGCCGTCTTCATCGAGTGGATGCGTCACGACGCCGACGAGGCACGTGCCACGGACGCCGAACTGGACCGCGCCGAAGCGGAGCGGGCCCTGCCCAGCCCGGACGCCGCCACAGACGCCGCTGATGACGCGCAGCCTCCGGCCGAGCAGCAACCGACCGACCAGCCGTGGTGGCTCACCGACCCGCGGCTGGCCGACCGCTTCGGTCGCCGCGACGATTGAGCCATGTCCCATCCCCTCGCCCACGCCTGGGTGGCCGACGTGGCCGCGCTGGCGCCGGCCGCCGACAAGGCAGCCGTGCGGCTCGCCGGCAGCGGCCTGGTGGCGCGCTGGGCGGAGCCCCACCGTCGCTATCACACCCGGCAGCACCTGACCGAGATGCTCTCCGCCATCGACACCCTCGGTGCGGCGGCCGGCCTCGACGCACGGATGTCGTGCGTCGCGCGGGTGGCCGCCTGGCTGCACGACGCGGTCTACGACGTCCACGCGGCACCCGGCGACAACGAACGCGCGAGTGCGGGCGTCGCGCGAAAGCTCTTGATGTCCTTGGCCGTTGACGAAAGCGACGTCCGCGTGGTCGAAGAGCTGATCGTGCTCACGATCGACCATGGCACCGGTCTGTCCGGCCCGCTCGCGGACGCCTTCACCGACGCGGACCTGGCGATCCTGGCGGCGCCGCCGGACCGGTTCGACGAATACTGCGTCCAGGTGCGTGCGGAGTACGCGCATGTGCCGGAGGCGGCATACGCGACGGCACGCAGCGCGATCCTCACCGCACTGGTCGACCGGCCGGAGGTCTACCGCACGGCATACGCGCGCGCCACCTGGACCGCGGCAGCTCGCAGCAACGTCCGCCGCGAACTGAGCAGGCTCGTCATTGCGCGGAGGTTTCCCCATGCCAGGCGGGCGGAATAGCTCCCGTCTGACATGGGAAAACTGCGGATCAGCCGGTCGTGTGCTGGTCGGCCACGTCGAGCGCAGCGTCGATGACGTCGAGGCCGGCGCGCAGCTCCTCCTCGCCGACCGTGCACGGCGGCACCACATGCGTGCGGTTCATGTGGATGAACGGCCAGAGCCCGTTCTTCTTGCACGCGGCCGCGAACGCCGTCATCGGAGCCGCAGCCTCCCCCGAGGCATTGAACGGCACGAGCGGCTCACGCGTCTCCTTGTCCTTGACGAGCTCGACCGCCCAGAACATGCCGAGCCCGCGCACATCGCCCACGCTCGGGTGCTTGGCCTTCAGCTCCTGCAGCCGCGGCTCGACCACCGTCTCCCCGAGCTTGCGCACGTTGTCCAGGATGCCCTCGTCCTCGAACGCCTTGATCGACGCCACCGCGGCGGCGCAACCGAGCGGGTGACCCGAGTAGGTGAGGCCGCCCGGATAGGGCTCGTCGGCGAAGCGTTGGCAGGTGGCCGGCCCGAGCAGCACCCCACCCAGGGGGACATAGCCGGAGTTGACGCCCTTGGCGAAGGTGATCAGGTCAGGCACGACGTCCCAGTGCTGGATCGCGAACCATTCACCGCACCGGCCGAACCCCGACATCACCTCGTCGGCGATGAGCAAAATGCCGTATTCGTCGCACAATTCGCGCACGCCGGCCAGATAACCGGGCGGCGGGACCAGGATCCCGTTGGTGCCGACCACCGTCTCCAGCACGATCGCAGCGATGGTCGACGGCCCCTGCAACTGCACGACGTCGCGCAGATGCTGCAGTGCGCGTTCGGTCTCCTGCTCCGGCGACTCGCTGTGAAACGGGGACCGGTAGGGATAGGGCCCGAAGAAGTGCACGACCGACTGCCCGGTCGGCGTGTTGGGCCACCGGCGGGGATCACCAGTGAGCGCGATGACGCCGTTGGTCGCGCCGTGATAGCTCCGGTATGCCGCCAAGACCGTGGGACGCCCGGTCTGCAGCCGCGCCATCCGGATGGCGTGCTCGTTCGCGTCCGCGCCGCCGTTGGTGAAGAACACCCGGTCCAGGTCGCCGGGCGCCCGTTCGGCGATCAGCCGGGCGGCTTCGCCCCGCACGTCGTTGCCCAGTGCCGGCGCAATCGTCGCAAGCCGAGCAGCCTGCTCCTGGATCGCTGCGACGACCTTCGGGTGACCATGGCCGATATTGAGGTTGACCAGTTGCGAGGAGAAGTCGAGATAGCGATTGCCGTCGTAATCCCAGAAGTACGAACCGGATGCGCCCGCCACCGGCAGGGTGTTGAGGTGCGCCTGCGCACTCCAGGAGTGGAAGACGTGATCACGGTCGTCTGCCAGCACCTGCTCGGCAGCAGCGGCGTCCAGCTCACCCCGGTCGGCGCTCATGTCAGTGGTCTCCGTTGGTCGGGAAGCCCAGGTCGATCTTCGAGGTGCCCGGGTCGGGCCAGCGGCTGGTGACCACCTTGCGACGGGTGCAGAAGTTGATGCCCTCGGGTCCGTACATGTGTGTGTCACCGAAGAGCGAGGCCTTCCAGCCGCCGAACGAGTAGTAGCCGACGGGCACCGGGATCGGAACGTTGACGCCGACCATGCCCACCTGCACGTCAAACTGGAAGCGGCGCACCGCGCCACCGTCACGAGTGAAAATGGCTGTGCCATTGGCGAATTTGTGGCTGTTGATCAGCTCGAGTCCTTCGTCGAACGTGTCGACCCGGACGACGGCGAGCACCGGACCGAAGATCTCGTCGGTGTAGGCCACGTTCTCGGGGCTCACCTCATCCAACAGCGTGCAACCGAGGAAGAAGCCGTCCTCGCTGCGGCCGGTCCGGCCGTCGACGACGACCTTCGCGCCCTCCTGCTCGCCGCGGTCGATGTAGTCGACCACCTTGTCGCGGTGAGCAGCGGAGATCAGCGGCCCCATCTCCGAGCCCTCCTGGTCGCCCGGGCCGATCCGCAGCGACGGCAGCCGGTCCTTGATCGCATCGATCAGCGGGTCGGCGACCGAGCCGACGGCGACGATGACCGAGATCGCCATACAGCGCTCCCCCGCAGCACCGTATGCCGCCGAGACCGCAGCGTCCGCAGCGACATCCAGGTCGGCATCGGGCAGCACCATCATGTGGTTCTTCGCCCCGCCGAGCGCCTGCACCCGCTTGCCGGCCTTGGTGCCGGTCTCGTAGATGTACTGCGCGATCGGGGTGGATCCGACGAAGCTGACGGCGTCGACGTCAGGGTGCTGGAGCAGTCCGTCGACCGCGACCTTGTCACCCTGGAGAACGGTGAAGACGCCGTCCGGCAGACCCGCCTGCTGCCACAGCTTGGCCAGCAGCAGCGATGCGGACGGGTCCTTCTCGCTCGGCTTGAGGATGAACGCATTGCCGCAGGCGATCGCGTTGGCGCACATCCACAGCGGCACCATGAGCGGAAAGTTGAACGGTGTGATGCCGGCGATGACACCGACCGGCTGCCGGATCGAGTAGACGTCGATGCCGGTCGACGCCTGCTCGGAGAACTCGCCCTTCATGAGATTGGCGATGCCACAGGCATATTCGACGTTCTCCAGGCCGCGGGCGACCTCGCCGGCGGCATCGGCCAGCACCTTGCCGTGCTCCGCGGTGACCAGCGCGGCCAGCTCGTCGCTGTGTGCGGCAAGCAGCTCGCGGAAGGCGAAGAGAACCTTGGTGCGGGCAGCGAGCGAGGTCAGCCGCCAGGAGTCCGCCGCGGCTCGGGCAGACACGACGGCGGTGTCCACGTCCTCCGTCGTCGCGAGCGTCAGTTCGGCGGTCTGCTCACCGGTGGCCGGGTTGAAGACCGGAGAGGTCGAGGTCGATCCACCTGCAGTGAGGCGGCCATTGATCCAGTGCTGCACGTGTTCCATGACGGCAACACTACGTGCCACTAGTTGCCGACACAATAGCGATTATGTACTGTCACATACGTGATGAAGCTTCTCCAGGCGCATCTGACCGAGCCGACATCCCGCGGTCTAGCCGATGCCGTGGCGCGTGCGGTGGCGACTGGATCGCTCGAAGCGGGAACGCGGTTGCCACCGATCCGCGTGGTCGCCGAGACGTTGCAGCTGTCACCTACGACGGTGAGCTCGGCGTGGGCCACCCTGCGCCGCGCCGGGACCATCCGCACCGAGGGCCGGCACGGCTCGTTCATCGCCGGCACCGGGGCCGCGGCCGCCGACGGCCGCTACCGGCGGGCCATCGGCAACGCCGTGCAGTTCCGGCTGGATCTGTCGACCGGCGTGCCGGATCCGGCCCTGCTGCCCTCGTGGAGCAGCGCGCTCCGCGCCCTGGGAGACACCTCTACCCCGCACAGTTATCTCGACGACCCGGTCGTTCCGGCGCTCGCCGAGACCATCCGCACGACGTGGCCGAACGCCGCCGAACGGTTGACCATCGTCGACGGCGCCACCGATGCGGTCGCGTCGCTCCTCGCCGTGCTCGGCGGATTCGGCAGCCGGGTCGCCATCGAGAATCCGGCCTTTCCACCGTTTCTCGATCTGCTCGAGAGCTCGGGGATGCGGCCGCTGCCGCTCGCGCTCGATGAGCACGGCCCGCGCCCGGACAGCCTTTCCGGCGCACTGTCGGAGGGCGCCGAGATCGTCCTGCTGCAACCGCGCGGCCAGAACCCCACCGGTGTGTCGCTCACCGCGAGCCGCGCGCGCGAACTCGCCCGAGTGCTGGCCGGAAGCGCGGCCATCGTGGTCGAGGACGACTCTCTCGACGCGATCGCGAGCACCGACCTGGTCAGTCTGAGCAGCCATCTGCCGGATCGTGTCCTCCACGTGCGCAGCTTCTCCAAGGCCTACGGCCCGGACCTGCGCCTCGCTGCGGTCGGCGGACCCGAGCGGCTGATCCGAGCCCTGGAGCAACGCCGTCAGCTCGGTCAGGGCTGGAGCAGCCGGTTGCTGCAGCGCCTGCTGCTCCAGTTGCTCACCGACACCGGCACCCAGCAGGAGGTGGCGAACGCGCGAGCGGCATACGCACGCCGGCGCGAGTCGCTCGTCGACGCGTTGGCTGCGCACGGGGTCCGGGTGGGTGGCGACGACGGGATCAACGTTTGGGTGCCGGTCCTCGACGAGGTGTCCGCGCTGCAGAGCCTGGCTGCGAAAGGCATTGGTGCTGCGCCGGGTTCGCCGTTCCAGATCGAGAACGGCGAGCGACCCGGACCACACATCCGGGTCACCTGCGGTCTGCTGGCGGAGGGCATCCGCGACGTCGCCGAAGCGCTGGCGGCGGCGGCGAAGGCGGGCGGCCCGATCAGTCGGTGACGCCGGTCAGCACCCTGCCGCGCTGGATCAGACGACGCCGAGGGCCACCATCGCGTCCGCGACCTTGATGTATGCCGCCAGATTGGCGCCGATCACGTAGTCCCCCGGGTGTCCCACGGCGTCCGCCTGCTCGACGCACGTCGCGTGGATGGTCCGCATGATGTCCTGCAGGCGTTCCTCGGTGCGCTCGAACGTCCACGAGTCGCGGCTGGCGTTCTGCTGCATCTCCAGCGCGCTGGTCGCGACCCCGCCTGCGTTCGCCGCCTTGCCCGGTGCGAAGAGCACCCCCGCGTCCCGCAGGATGTCCGCGGCGCCCGGCGTCGTCGGCATGTTCGCACCTTCGGCGACCAGCCGAACGCCGCCCGCCACGAGCGTCTTGGCGTTCGGCTCGTCCAGCTCGTTCTGCGTCGCGCACGGCAGCGCCACCTGACAGGGCACGTCCCAGATCGAGCCGTCGGCGACGAAGCGGGCTCGGTCGCCGACCTGATCGACGTACTCCGACACCCGCCCGCGACGGACTTCCTTGATGCCCTTCAGTATGTCGAGGTCGATCCCTCGCTCGTCGACGACGTAGCCGCTCGAATCGGAGACGGCGACGACCCGCGCGCCGAGCTGCTGCGCCTTTTCGACCGCGTAGATGGCGACGTTGCCGCTGCCGGAGACGACCGTCGTCCTACCGTCCAGGGAGCTGCCGTGGGCGGCGAGCATCTCCTGGGCGAAGAAGACCGTGCCGTAACCGGTCGCCTCGGTCCGCACCTGTGACCCGCCCCAGCTCAGCCCCTTACCGGTGAGCACACCGGACTCGTAGCGGTTGGTGATGCGCTTGTACTGCCCGAAGAGATAGCCGATCTCGCGACCGCCGACGCCGATGTCACCGGCGGGCACGTCGGTGTATTCGCCCACGTGCCGGTAGAGCTCGGTCATGAACGACTGGCAGAACCGCATCACCTCCGCGTCGCTGCGGCCCTTCGGGTCGAAGTCGGAGCCGCCCTTGCCGCCGCCGATCGGCATACCGGTGAGGGCGTTCTTGAAGATCTGCTCGAACCCGAGGAACTTCACGATCGACAGGTTGACGCTCGGGTGGAAACGCAGGCCGCCCTTGTAGGGGCCGAGGGCGGAGTTGAACTCGACCCGGAAACCGCGGTTGACCCGCACCTCACCGGTGTCGTCCACCCACGGCACGCGAAAGATGATCTGCCGCTCCGGCTCGCAGATGCGTTGCAGGACCGACCACTGCGTGTAGTGCGAGTGCTTGTCCGCCAAGGGCGTCAGGCTCTCCATGACTTCGTGGACGGCCTGCTGGAACTCCGGCTCCCCCGGATTGCGGGCGAGCACGTCGTCGAACATCGGCCGGAAGGTCTCGTGCAGGGAGCTCACGGGACGGCACTCTAGATCTTCCCAGCAAAGTATGCTTCTGGTGTCCACGACTCGTCGTCGTGACCTTCGGCACGGGACGTCCGGGGTCCGCCGGGCCTAGGGTCGGAGGGTGCGGATGATCGATCGGTTGCACCGGACGCGTGCCGTGCTTCCCGCGCTCGACCTGGACCTCGTATGACGGTCGACGACGTGGAGTCACTCGCCCGGTCGGCGGCCGACTGGCTGGCCGACCCTGCGACCTGGGATGTTGCGGATCCGACTCTCTACCACGGCATCTCGGGCATCGTCCTCGGGCTGCACGAGGCACGGGTGCACTTCGGGGACGATCGGTTCGGCACGGCCGTCGAGCACGGACTCGACCTGGTGTCTGCACAGGTCGACCGGACGGACAACGCATCGCTCTACTTCGGTCTGGCCGGTATGGCGATGTGCCTGCGCCAGCTCGGCCGGGACGACGCGGCCGGGCGCGCATTGACGCGGCTGCGAGCGGCGTTCGACGGGGTGCGTTGGAACGAGATGTTCGAGTTGCTGATGGGCAATGCGGGCATCGGGCTGGGCGCGCTGCATGCGGGAGATCTCGAGCTTGCGGTGATGGCGGTGACGCCATACCTCACGACCGCGGACCGCACAGACCATGGCGTCAACTGGCCGGTGCGGCCGAGTCCGCCCCGATCGCATCACCTGGCACACGGCACGCTCGGCATCGCGTTCGCGCTTGCCATGATCGGCGACGCGGCTGGCCAGTCCGACCTGGTGGATCTGTCCATCCAGGCGACTCAGGACGTGATCTCCCGCAACACGGCGGGACCAGCGGAGTTCCTCGTGCCGCACTCGGATCCGCCCCACCGGCCGGACATCATCGAGCGCTACAGCTACGGCTGGTGCAACGGACCCGCGGGCGACGCGCAGCTCTTCCGGCTGCTCGCTCAACTGACCGGTGACGCGTGCTGGGGCGACCTGCAGGACCGGTGCTGGACCACGGTGGTCGGCTCCGGCCTGCCGGAGCGACGGCGACCGGGCTTCTGGGACAACAACGGACGCTGCTGCGGTACCGCTGGGGTGCTTGCGACGTCGTGCGACCGGATCGTCGAACGCGCCGACGACTTCAGCTTCACCGACCGGCTCGTCGCGGATCTGCTGGCTCGGGCGACCGTCGACGCCCAGGGTGCCCGATGGTCCAACGTCGAGCACCGAGCCGCTCCCCCGGAGCTGCCACCCGCGGCCGGCTGGGCCATGGGCAATGCGGGCATCCTTCGCGAATTGCTCCGCTATGTGCGGCTGCGGCGCGGCACCGGCAGCGGCTACGCCGTGCAGTGGCCGGACCAGGCTGCGGCGGCCCGTACAGCTTCGTGATCGTCGGTCAGCGGCTCCTCGTCTTCTTGGGACGCCGGCTGCGCCGCACGATGTATGCCGTGGGCGTGACGCCGTTGTAGCGGATGACCCGCTCGCCCGCGATCTTCAAACCCCTTGCATGCGCGACGGATTCGGCGAAGATCCGCTTGTCGTCGGAGAGCAGCACCGCCCGGCCGTCGGCGCTGAGCACGCGCTCGATCTCCCGCAGGATCGCCGGATAGAGCGTCTTGTTGAGCTCGTTGCTGCCGATCCGCTTCCCGAACGGTAGATCGCTCACCACGCGGTCGACGCTGCCGTCCTCGAACGGCAGAGCTGCCGCATCTGCCTGATATACCGAAACACGTTGCCGCAGACCCAGATTGGCGACGTTCTCGGCGCCAAGGCGAGTCGCCACGGGGTCCTGCTCGACGCTGATGGCCGGCCCGCCCCGGACGAGCGCGTCGACGATCGGGACGGTGCCGACACCCGCACACGGGTCGAGCAACGTGTCCCCATCGCGCAATTTCGCCAGCCGCACCAGGCCGGACGCCACCGGTCCCGGCGTCGTCGCCGGCAACCGCTGTAACTGGCCGAACCGCATCGACCAGTGCCACGGCCCGAGGTCGACGACGCCCCCGTCGACGTCGATGTTGAGGAGCCAGTCGCGGGGATCGTTGGTCCAGCCCAGGCTCTCGAAGCGGCCGATCCAGTCCGCCCGGACAGCCGGATCCGCTGCCTGCACACGGAAACTCGGCGCGGGCACGCCGAGCAGCTCGGCCGCTGCGACGACCGCCGCTTCCCCGTCCAGCGGGACGCTCACGCGCTCGACCATCGCGGGCAACTGCTCTCGTTCGACCGGATCAGTGCACCGAATGGTGCCGGGTTCGACGAGGTCGGAGCGGACGCCGTCGCGGTCCCGCAGGTCGCCCCGCACGAGGTCTTCCAGACCCGCCGGGCAGGCGAACAGCAGCGGGGTCGTCATAGCGGCGAGCCTAACGACCGCAAGAACGCGAAACGGCCCGGCATACGCAGGAATGCGCACACCGGGCCGGACCTCGATACGCTCGCTCGTTCCTCGCGAGCTACTCGGCCACCGTGAGGTATGCCGGGGTCAGTCCTCGACCGCGACCGGCTCGGCGCCGGCGTCCGCCGACTCCTCGCCGTGCTCGCCACCGTCCTTGCCACGACCGCGGCCACCGCGACGGCGATTGCGCTTGCGCGGCTCACGGGCCGACGTCTCGTCGTCGGACGAGGCGTCCTCGGACGAAGCATCGTCGGCTGCGGCAGCCGGCGCGTCGTCGGCGACGACGGCCGGAGCGGCGACCGAGGCCGGAGCCGGCTCGGCTGCCGGGGCCGCTTCGGCAGCGGCAGCGCTGTCCGCGGAGCCACCCTCCTCGACGACGGCCAGCGACAGCTTGCCGCGCGGGTCGATCTCCTTGAGCTCGACCTGGACCTTCTGGCCGATCTTCAGCACGTCCTCGACGGCGTCGATCCGCTTGCCGCCGACGAGCTTTCGCACCTCGGAGATGTGCAGCAGACCGTCCTTGCCCGGCAGCAGCGACACGAACGCACCGAAGGTCGTCGTCTTCACGACGGTGCCCAGGAAGCGCTCGCCCACCTCGGGCATCTGCGGGTTGGCGATCGCGTTGACCGCGGCACGGGCCGCCTCGGCGGACGGGCCGTCGGTCGCACCGATGTAGACGGTGCCGTCGTCCTCGATGGACAGGTCGGCGCCGGTGTCCTCCTGGATCTGGTTGATCATCTTGCCCTTCGGGCCGATGACCTCGCCGATCTTGTCGACCGGGATCTTCACCGCGATGACGCGTGGGGCGTAGGGCGACATCTCGTCGGGAGCGTCGATCGCCTCGTGCATCACGTCCAGGATGTGCAGGCGCGCGTCGCGAGCCTGGGTCAGTGCACCGGCCAGCACGTCGGCGGGGATGCCGGCGAGCTTGGTGTCCAGCTGGATCGCGGTGACGAACTCCCGCGTGCCGGCGACCTTGAAGTCCATGTCACCGAAGGCATCCTCGGCGCCGAGAATGTCTGTCATCGCTGCATATTCGGTCTTGCCGTCAACCTCGGCGGAGACCAGACCCATCGCGATGCCGGCCACCGGCGCGCGCAGCGGCACACCGGCGTTCAGCAGCGCCAGGGTGGAGGCACAGACCGAGCCCATCGACGTGGAACCGTTGGAGCTCAGCGCTTCCGACACCTGACGGATCGCGTAGGGGAACTCCTCACGCGTCGGCAGCACCGGCATCAGCGCCCGCTCGGCGAGCGCGCCGTGGCCGATCTCCCGGCGCTTCGGCGAACCGACCCGGCCGGTCTCACCGGTGGAGTAGGGCGGGAAGTTGTAGTTGTGCATGTAGCGCTTGCGCGACACCGGCGACAGCGTGTCCAGCTGCTGCTCCATACGGAGCATGTTCAGCGTGGTGACACCCAGGATCTGGGTCTCGCCGCGCTCGAACAACGCCGAACCGTGCACCCGCGGCAGCACCTCGACCTCGGCCGACAGCGCGCGGATGTCCGCCAGGCCACGACCGTCGATGCGGACCTTGTCGCGCAGGATGCGCTCGCGCACGAGCTTCTTCTGCACGGCGCGGTATGCCGCGGAGATCTCCTTCTCCCGGCCCTCCAGCGGCTTGCCCTCGCCACCGAGCTCCGCCTTCAGCTCGGACTTGAACTCGTCCAGCTGTGCCTCGCGGTCCTGCTTGTCCGCGATGGACAACAGGTCGCGCAGCTTGTCGGCGGCCGCGGACTCGACGGCGGCATACGCGTCGTCCTCGTAGTCGAGGAAGAGCGGGAACTCCTGCACCGGCTTCGCGGCGGTCTGCGCCAGCTCGCTCTGCGCCTCGCAGAGCACGCGGATGAAGGACTTCGCGGCCTCCAGACCCTGGGCCACGACCTCCTCGGTCGGCGCCTGCTTGCCCTGGTTCTTGACCAGGTCCCAGGTCGCCTCGTTGGACTCCGCCTCGACCATCATGATGGCGACGTCATCGCCGACGATCCGGCCGGCGACGACCATGTCGAAGACCGAGTGCTCCAGGTCGGAGTAGTTCGGGAACGCAACCCACTGGCCGTCGATCAGGGACACACGGGTGGCACCGATCGGACCGGAGAACGGCAGTCCCGAGATCTGCGTCGACGCCGAGGCGGCGTTGATCGCGAGCACGTCGTACTGGTGGTCCGGGTTCTGGGCCAGGACGGTGATGACGACCTGGACCTCGTTGCGCAGGCCCTTGACGAAGGCCGGACGCAGCGGGCGGTCGATCAGCCGGCAGGTGAGGATCGCGTCGGTCGACGGGCGGCCTTCGCGACGGAAGAAGCTGCCCGGGATCTTGCCCGCGGCATACATCCGCTCCTCGACGTCCACGGTCAGCGGGAAGAAGTCGAACTGGTCCTTGGGCTGCTTGCCCGCGGCGGTAGTGGACAACAGAGTCGTCTCGTCGTCCAGGTAGGCGACGACCGCACCCGCGGCCTGCTTCGCCAGACGGCCGGTCTCGAACCGGACCGTGCGAGTGCCGAACTTGCCATTGTCGATGACGGCTTCGGCGAAAGTGATTTCTGGACCCTCCATTGGGCCCTCCTGTTCTTGTTTCTGGCCACGCATCGTCGTTGTGCGTGGTTTCTCTCCTACTACTACGGATGTATGCCGGGCACGGCCGCTTCCTGTCGGGCCGCCTGCGGCATCACCCGCCTACGACAGCAAGGCGGCTACCCGTGGTAGCCGCCTTGCTGGCGTTGGTGTGAAATTCAGCGACGCAAACCCAGTCGCTTGATCAGCGCGCGGTAGCGCTCGATGTCGACCTCTTCGAGGTAACGCAGCATGCGCTTGCGCTTGCCGACCAGGAGCAGCAGGCCACGCCGGCTGTGGTGGTCGTGCGGGTGCTGCCGCGAGTGCTCGGTGAGATCCTTGATGCGCTGCGTCAGCATCGCGATCTGCACCTCGGGCGAACCGGTGTCGCCCTCTTTGGTGCCGTATTCGGTCATGATCTGCGCCTTGGTGGCGGTGTCCAGAGGCATGAGTGGGCGATCTCCGTTCTTCGTGTGGTTGCGCGGTGCACCTGGGCATTTCCACCAGGGCGCTCTTGGTCCGCGGCCGGTTTCACGGCCTTGACAGGTTATCAGCCCGGGGCGTGCCGCCCCTAATCGACGCCGGCCCGGGCGAAACGCGGTGCGGACGCCGCCGACGGCATACGTTCTAATGTGCCTCATGGGCAAGTCTGGGAAGACCGAGCGGAGCCGCTACGAGACCGAGGTGGCGGCGTATGTCGCGGCCGGCGGCGACGAGCAGGTCCAGCGTGTCATCACCGCCGTCCACGGGCTGGCCCGGCGGCTGTCGCAGTGGTACACCCAGCAGTTGTCCGCCCTCGACCTCTCACCGGGCGAGTGGGCGGTCATCCGCTACCTGGCTGCCGAGGCGGACGACAACATCTCCACACCGTCCCAGCTGGCCGACGCCGCCGCGGTGGCGCCATCCTCGATGACGCACCGGCTGGACCGGATGGCCAAGCGCGGCTTGATCGAACGAACCCCGGACCAGCACAACCGCACGCGCATCCTGGTGCAGCTCACCCGCGACGGCTGGGAGATGTTCCGTCAGGTGATCCGACAGGGCGACATGGTCGAGTCCGACGTGCTCGCGCAGGTCCCGCAAGCCCAGCGCGCCAAGCTCGCCCAACTGCTCGAGCTGGCGATCGCCGGACTGGACGACGCACTGAAGTAACGCGCAGCGACTCGCGCGGCCTCCCTTTGCCGAGAGGCTCAGAAACACATCGAGAGGCTCAGATATCCGGTGCGATGCACCCGGATTTTCTGAGCCTCTCGGCGTTGTGTGAGCCTTTCGGCGTTGAGGGTCAGCGGTTCGAGCGGAGCCGGCGACGCAGGCCGGCACCGGCGAGTGCGGCGCCGCCGAGCAGCGCTGCTCCCGCGAGCAGCACCCGGCCGTTGCCGGGCTGCTGCGGGCCGTCGGTGATGATCGGCGGACCGGTGGTGGTCGACGTCGCGGTCGCCGTTGCCGTGGCCGTCGAGCTGTCGGTCGGCGTGGACGTCGGCGTGGAGGTCGGGCTGGCAGTCGCACAGGAGAGCGCAGGCGCCGTGGCGGCCCCGCCGGCCCTGATCGTCAGGTAAGGCTGCTGGGTGAACGCGAGCACCGCCTGTGTCGTCGCGCGGCGCTCCTGGTCGCTCACGGTGGCCTTGCCGCCCGCCGCCTTGACGGCGTCGAACGCCTTCCGGTCGAAGGCGAAACCACCGCGCAGGGCGCTCGGTGCCGAGCAGCCGAACTGCAGGCTCGCGACGAAGCTCTTGGCCTTCGCCGCCTCCGCGGACCTGCCCGCCACCGCGAACGCGACCGCCGCCAGTCCGGTGCTGTTCGCGTTGGCCGCTGCCTGCGCGGCCGGCTCGATGACACCACCGTCCGCCTGCTGCTTGCGGACGAGGAAGTTCACCGCCTTGGTCACTGCTGCCTGGTGCCCGCCCGCCGCGCTCAGCGCCTGCACGGCCAGCGACGTCGCGTCCGTGTCGCCGGTACACGAGCCGGTGAACGACATCCGGAACCCACCGTCGGAGCACTGCTGCTTGGCCAGGAAACCGACCGCGGCCGGGTCCGGCTGTCCGGCGCGCACGAGCCCGATCACCCCGAGCGACTGCCCGATCGCATTGGAGTAGTCGCCGTACGCCGACTTGTCCTTGAACTGCCCGCTGGGCTGCTGCAGGGACTTCAGCTGCTTGACGTAGCCGCTCGTCGGCAGGCCCTGCGCCTCGGCGAAGACGAGCAGCTTGGCGGTCGCACCGGCATACAGGTCCGTGCCGTAGGAGTTGTACGACGCGGCGTTCTTGGCGACGTATGCCGCGGCGCGCGCCGCCTCGTGCTGCCCGCTGTGCGCGGAGTCGAGGGCCAGGACACCGTCGATCGTCAGCCCGTAATCGGCGTAACCGCTGACCGTGAAGTGGTCTCCCCCGGCCGCCAGCTGGCTCGCGAGGAAATGACCCGCGGTGCCGGCGTCAGGAGTTGCGGCGTGCGCCGGCGCGGCCGTCACGAGACCGGTGAGCCCGGCACCGGCCAGGGTGAGAGCACCCGCGAGACCCGCACGGGTGAGGAGCGAAGCTGTCATTTGGTTTGCCTTCCACGAGATCACGCGGCCCGCAGAGGTCAACCGCCGACGTGCTCGCGGGGCCGCGACGAGCTCGTCGTCGGACGCCAGGTTTTCCGGCTCGCCGGACACGGATTCCGTGTGCGGCATACGGTTGCGGGTCAGCGCCGGATTTGCACCGGCTTTCCCTGTGGTTGCGTCCGAAGCGGAGCCTACCGGCAAAGCTCCGGGAACCAGATGCCGATCTCGCGTTCGGCGGATTCGGGCGAGTCCGAGCCGTGCACGATGTTCTGCTGCACGGCGAGACCCCAGTCCCGGCCCAGGTCGCCGCGGATGCTGCCGGGTGCCGCCGCGGTCGGGTCGGTGGCGCCGGCGAGCGCGCGGAAGCCCTCGATGACGCGCTCTCCGCTGACGACGGCGAAGACGGCCGGACCACCGGCCATGAAGTCCACGAGCGGCTGGTAGAACGGCTTGCCCTCGTGCTCGGCGTAGTGCTGCGCGAGCCGGTCGCGGTCGGCGGTCATGACCTGCAGCGTCTGGAGGGTGTACCCCTTGGCCTCGATCCGGCGCAGCACCTCACCGGTGAGGCCGCGTGCGTAGCCGTCGGGCTTGACGATGACGAGGGTGCGTTCCATGACGCACATTCAATCGGACGGCTCGTATGACGCCTCGCCCGGGCGTGGCCTAGGCCGCGATCTTGCCCATGACGAGCATGCCGAAGAGGAAGACCGCGAGCGCGATCCGGTAGTAGACGAACGGCCGGAAGTTGTGGGTGGAGATGTACCGCATGAACCAGGCGATCACGGCGTACCCGATGCCGAAGGCGAGCAGGGTGGCGACGGCGGTCTGACCCCACCCGTCACCGTCGCTCCCGTGCAGGTCCTTCAGTTCGAAGAGCCCGGACAGGACGACGGCGGGTATGGCGAGCAGGAACGAGTAGCGGGCGGCAGCGCTGCGTGTGTAGCCCATGAACAGACCACCGGAAATCGTTCCGCCGGAACGGGACACGCCGGGGATCAGGGCAAGCGCCTGCCATAGACCGAAGCGGATGCCGTCCTTGGCGTCCAGGTCCTCGAGAGTCTTGCCGTGCTGTTCCACGGGGGTGAGCTCACCCGTCCCGTCGATCGCGTCGTTCACCGCGTCACCGGGGGCGGCACCGACCGGCACGGACACGTGCCGCGAGGAGGACGACCGAGTCTTCACATCGGCCGTCGCGTCGGCGACCGCGATGACGATCGCGAAAACGAGCAGCATGCTGGCGGTGACCCACAGGTTGCGCAGCGGGCCTTCGATGAAACCCTTGAAGACCAGCCCGAGGACGCCGATCGGGATGGTGCCCACGATGACCAGCCACCCCATCCGGGCGTCCGGCTCGGAGCGTGGCACCTTCCCCGCCACGGACAGGCCCCACTGCTTGATGATCCGCACGATGTCGCGCCAGAAGTAGACGATGACGGCGGACTCGGTCCCCAACTGGTTCACGGCGGTGAAGGCGGAGCCGCCGCCGTCGTTGCCCCAAAAGAGCCGGCCGACGATGAGTTGGTGCGCCGAGGAAGAGACCGGCAGGAACTCGGTCAGCCCCTGCACGATCCCCAACACGATTGCTTCGAGCCAGGTCATTCTCCGGATATCTCCTCGTGACGGGCGGTCAAGGCGTCCATCTTTCGGCCCTGGACCAGGGCCGTGACCCAGAGTGCCAGGAACATCAGGCCGACGACGAACATCATCGGCAACACGAAGCCCGCGAGCAGGGTCGCGATCTCGACGATCCAGCCGAGCGTGACACCCCAGGGGCGGCGCAGCGTGCCGGCAGCGACGGTGCACAGGACCGCCAGCACCAGCCCGACCACCAGGTATGACGTGTGGGCGTCGTCGTGCTGGGCGTTGGCGATCGCCCAGGCGACGAGAGCACCGAGGAACACCGCGACGGTCTGCGAGCCGACGACGATGCCGGCGAAGCGGCGGGTCATACGCTCGCCGACGCCGTGGACCAGGACGTTCCCGATCACGTTTCAGTGACCCCGAGCAGGGCACGCACGTCGGCCGCCGTGGTGATCGAACCGGTGGCCAGCACACCGCCCGACACGCCGCCCTCGTCGGCGAGTTCGGCAGCACGGTCGATGCCGTCCGCGAGATTGGGCACGACATCGACCCGGTCCTCACCGAAGAGGCCCACCGCGATCTCGCCGAGGTCCTCCGGGCGCATGCTGCGGTGCGAGGAATTGCGAGTGACCACAACGTGGTCCAGCACCGGCTCGAGCGTGGACAGCATGTCCTCCGCGTCCTTGTCGGCGAAGATGGCCAGCACGCCGATCAGCCGGCTGAAGGTGAAGGAGTCGTTCAGCGCGTCCCGCAGCGCGCGCACGCCGGCTGCGTTGTGAGCGGCGTCGACGAGCACGGTCGGTGAACGCCGCACGATCTCCAGCCGTCCCGGCGAGTCGAGGTCGGCGAGCGCCGCACGCAGCAGCTCGATGTCGAGAGAACGCTCCCCTCCCCCGAGAAACGCCTCGGCGGCGGCGACCGCCGTCGCGACGTTGTGCGCCTGGTGTGCGCCGAAGAGCGGCACGTAGAGCTCGGGGTAGACCGCCGCAAGCCCTTGAACGGTCAGTTGCTGCCCGCCGACCGCCTGGTCGCGCTCGAGCACCTCGAAGTCGACGGTTTCGCGCCGCGCCGTGCCGCCGACCTCGGCGACCCGCTCTGCGATCAGCTGGTCGACGCCCGGCTGCTGCTCCCCCACGACGGTGATCGACCCCGGTTTGATGATGCCGCGCTTCTCCAGCGTGATCTCCTCGACCGTGGACCCGAGCAGCCGCGTGTGGTCCAGCGAGACCGGGGTGATGACCGCAACCGCGCCGTCGGCCACGTTGGTGGCGTCCCATTCACCGCCGAGGCCGACCTCGACGATCGCGACGTCGACCGGCGCGTCCGCGAAAGCGGCGTATGCCATGACGACCAGGATCTCGAAGTAGGTTGTCGTCGGCTCACCGGCCGCGCGCGCCTCGGCGTCGATCAGCTCCACGTAGGGCAGCACGTCATCGTAGGTGGCGATGAAGCGCTCCGGGTCGATCGGCTTGCCGTTCAAGGCGATTCGCTCGCGCACGTTGTGCAGGTGCGGCGAGGTGAACCGCCCGGTGCTGAGGCCGGTCTCGCGCAGGATGCGCTCGATCGCGCGCGTGGTGGTGGTCTTGCCGTTGGTGCCGGTCAGGTGCACGAGCGGGAAGGTTCGCTGCGGGTCGCCGAGCAGCTCCATGATGCGGCGCACCCGCTCCAGGGACGGCTCCGGACTGGACTCCGGTGTGCGGGCGAGGATTGCCTCCTCCACCTCACGCAGCCGCTTGCGAACCTCGAGGTTGCGCGCCGCTTCGCGTTGCGCGGCGTCCGGTCGACCACTAACCATGGGCTTCATCCAACACTGCGTCGTTCGGGTCGTCGGTCAGCGGGAGGCGGATCCACACCGAATCAGGCACTCCGCCGCCGGTGCTCTCACGGGCGGTCTCGGTGAACCCGTAGTGCTCGTAGAAACCACGGGCCTTGTCGTTGCCGTCCAGGTAAGAGAGCACGATCTCGTCATACCCGTCGGCCTTCGCCCGGGCGATCGCCGCGCGCATCAACATCCCGCCGACGCCGAAGCTCTGGAACTCCGGCAGGACGTAGAGCTTCCACAGCGCCAGGTGGCCGTCGAGCGGCCCGACCGAGGTCATCCCGATGATCCGGCCGTCGTATTCGGCGACGGTCACCCGGCCGGCGCGGATGGCGGGAATGGTCGCGTCCGCGGTCCACCACTTGGCCAGCCCCATCGCCACGTAGTCTTCGCCGGCGATCGGGCCGTAGGTCACCGGCCAGGTCTGCTGGCCGACCGCGATCACGTCCTGCAGGTCGTCACCGGTCGCTGCGCGCAGCAGCACGCCGCTCGCAATTTTCATTTCGCCGTTCGCTCCTGCGCCCTCATCGCGACGCCCCTTCCGCGGCCGGCTCCACCCGCTCGACCGAGATCGACACATGCTTGCCACCGCCCAGGTCGGCGTCGGTGGCGCCCGGCAGCTCGTGCCCTGCTCCGGCCGAACCGAACTGCACGGCCAGCGTCTCACGCATGATCAGCTGTTGGTGGGCAACCGTCGCCTGCCACGCGTCGTCGTCGCCGGCGATGCCGAGCCGGATGCGGTCGCTGACGTCGAGACCGGCCTCCCGGCGGGCCTGCTGGACCGCGCGGATGATGTCGCGGGCCAGGCCCTCCACCCGCAGCTCGTCGGTGACCTCGGTGTCGAGCACGACGAAACCACCGCCGGGCAGCATCGCCGGGACATTGCCTTCCTCGCCCTGGTCGTCGACGACCGATTCGAGGGTGAATTCGCCTGCCTGCAGGACCAATCCGCCGCTCGTGACGGTGCCGTCCGCGGCGACCGACCAGTCACCGGACTTGCTGCCCTTGATGGCCCGTTGCACGTCCTTGCCGAGGCGCGGGCCCGCCGCACGCGCGTTGACGCTGAGCTTCTGCCGGATCCCGAAGTCGGCCTCGCTGGCGTCGGCGAGGTCCACGAGACGCACTTCGCGCACGTTGACCTCGTCGGCGATCAGCGCGGTGAAGTCGGTGAGCGCAGCGGCGTCGTCGGTCACGACGGTCAGTTTCGCCAGTGGCAGACGGACCCGCAGTTGCTGAGCCTTGCGGACCGACAGCGTGGTCGAGCAGATGGCGCGGGCCCGGTCCATGGCGTCGACCAGCTGTGCGTCGGACGGTAGGTCCGTGGCGACCGGCCAGTCGGTGAGGTGCACCGAACGGCCGCCGGTCAGCCCGCGCCATACCTGCTCGGTGACGAAGGGCAGCAGGGGCGCGGCGACCCGGCACACGGTCTCCAGCACCGTGTAGAGCGTGTCGAACGCGGCCTGGCTGTCCTCGTCCACTCCGCCGGTCGACCAGAAGCGTTCGCGCGACCGGCGGATGTACCAGTTGGTGAGCACGTCGAGGAACGACTGCACGGCGTCACAGGCGCCCGCGACATTGAACTCGTCGAGGTCCATGCGCACCGTGTCGACGAGGTCGCGGGTCTTGGCCAGCACGTACCGGTCCATGACATTGCTCGAGTCGGTGCGCCAATGCCCTGCTGCGCCGGCCGCGTTCGCGTAGAGGCTGAAGAAATACCAGCTGCTCCACAAGGGCAGCAGCACCTGGCGCACGCCGTCGCGGATGCCCTGCTCGGTGACGATCAGGTTGCCACCGCGCAGGATCGGGCTGCTCATCAGGAACCAGCGCATCGCGTCCGCACCGTCGCGGTCGAAGACCTCCGAGACGTCCGGATAGTTGCCCAGCGACTTGGACATCTTCTGCCCGTCGGAGCCCAGCACGATGCCGTGGCAGATGACGTTCTTGAACGCCGGACGGTCGAAGAGCGCGGTCGCCAGGATGTGCAGCGTGTAGAACCAGCCGCGGGTCTGGCCGATGTATTCGACGATGAAGTCGGCGGGGTAGTGGTGCTCGAACCAGTCGGCGTTCTCGAAGGGGTAGTGCACCTGGCCGTAAGGCATCGAGCCGGAGTCGAACCACACGTCGAGCACGTCCTCGACGCGACGCATCGTCGAATTCCCTGTCGGATCATCGGGGTTCGGCCGGGTCAGCCGGTCGATCCCCGGCCGATGCAGGTCGTCGACCGTGACGCCGAAGTCGCGCTCGAGTTCCTCGAAGGAGCCGTAGACGTCGACGCGCGGGTATGCCGGGTTGTCCGACTTCCACACCGGCACGGGGCTGCCCCAGAACCGGTTGCGGGTGATCGACCAGTCGCGGGCGTTGGCCAGCCACGTCCCGAACTGGCCGTCCTTGACGTTGCCAGGCACCCAGTTGATCTCCTGGTTGTGCGCCAGCATCCGACCCTTGAACTCGGTGACGCGCACGAACCAGGAGCTGACCGCCTTGTAGATCAACGGGTTCCGGCACCGCCAGCAGTGCGGGTAGGAGTGCTCGTAGGTCTCGCGGCGCAGCAGGACCGTGCCCGGAGTGACAGCGCCGGCCCCTGCCTTGAGGTCGTCGATGATGTGCGGGTTGGCGTCGAAGACCAACATGCCTTCGTATTCGTTCACCGGGTGGGTGAACCGCCCGTCCGGCCCGACCGGCATGACGGCGACGATGCCCTCGCGGTCGGTGACCATCATGTCGTCCTCACCGAACGCCCCGGCGGTGTGCACCAGCCCGGTGCCGTCCGTGGTGGTGACGAAGTCGGCCGGCACGACACGGAACGCCTTGTCGTGGCCCGCGTAGTAGGTGAACGGGGGCGCGTAGACCGACTCCAGCAGGTCGTTGCCGGTGAGCCGCGCCACGACATACGGCTCGGGGTCGGCCTTGGCGTCACCGAACAGCTCCTTCGCGTATGCCGCCAGCCGGGCGTGCGCGAGCACGTATCGCTGGGTGGTGCCGGTCGGCACATCGGTCTCGACCACCACGTAGTCGATGTCCGGCCCGACCATGACCGCGAGGTTGGCGGGCAGCGTCCACGGCGTGGTGGTCCACACGAGGAACAACGCGTCCTGCAGCACGTCCAGTTTGCTGCTGGTGCAGCGGAATCCGACGGTGACCGCCGGGTCCTGCCGCATCTGATAGACGTCCTCGTCCATCCGCAGCTCGTGGTTGGACAGCGGCGTCTCGTCGTTCCAGCAGTAGGGCAGCACGCGGAAACCCTCGTAGATGAGCCCCTTGTCGTAGAGCTGCTTGAAGACCCAGATCACCGACTCCATGAAGTCGGGGTTCAGCGTCTTGTAGTCGTTGTCGAAGTCGACCCAGCGACCCATCCGCTCGACGTAGTCGCGCCACTCGTCGGTGTAGCGCAGCACCGAGGCCCGGGCGGCCTTGTTGAACTTGTCGACCCCCATCTCGAGGATTTCGTCCTTGGTCTTCAGGCCCAGCTGCTTCATCGCCTCCAGTTCGGCGGGCAGACCATGGGTGTCCCAGCCGAACCGTCGCTCGACGCGCTTGCCGCGCATCGTCTGATAGCGCGGGATGAGGTCCTTGACGTAGCCGGTCAGCAGGTGGCCGTAGTGCGGCAGCCCGTTGGCGAACGGCGGGCCGTCGTAGAAGACGAACTCGTTCTTGCCGTTGGTGCCCGGGTCACGCTGCTCCACCGATGCACGGAACGTGTCGTCGGCGTCCCAGTACTTCAGCACCGCCTTCTCGATGGCGGGGAAATCGGCGGACGGCGCGACACCGGTGGGTTCGGCTGTGGTCAGGTCGACCTTCGGGTAGGTCATCTGTGGTGCGTCTCTCTCGCGGTCGGGCTCGTCCTGGCCGAGGACGACGCCTGCCCGTCGGGCCGGCACCGCGGTACCACCTCGCTTGCCGTATGGCGAGAAGCCTCTCGTCATACGACCGCTCGTGCATGAGCTGTGACGGGCTCGTCCCGTCCGGTTCTACTGGGCACCCGCCGTTGGACTGGCACGGGCGCTGTTCTTCCGGAAGCTCGCCGCTGATGACGGCTCGAACGCTGGTGCCACCAGTGTATTCGCCCGGCATACCGGTCACCAACTCGATTGCGGCCACCGTGTAACACCAGGGCGCATTGTCGTGACATCACGACGGGTTCCGCGGCCGGCGCTCCGGACTAGCGTCGCTGCATCACCGACGAAAGCGATCGCGGGAGGCCGCCCATGACCACTGTCAAAGCCGCTCTGTTCCAGACCCACTGGCGCGGGGACAAGGATAAGATGCTGGACGCTCACGAGGAGATCGCGCACGAAGCAGCCCGGCAGGGCAACCAGGTGATCTGCTTCCAGGAGCTGTTCATGGGGCCGTTCTTCGCCCAGGTCCAGGACAAGGCCTGGTACGAGTACGCCGAGGCGATCCCGGACGGCCCGATCGTGCAGCGGTTCAGCTCGATCGCCAAGGAGACCGGGCAGGTGATGATCCTGCCGATCTACGAGGAGGTGCAGCCGGGTGTGCTGTTCAACGCGGCGGCGGTGATCGACGCGGACGGACGCTACCTCGGCAAGTACCGCAAGACGCACATCCCGCAGCTGCACGGGTTCTGGGAGAAGTTCTACTTCCGGCCGGGCGCCAACGACGGCTGGCCGGTCTTCGAGACCGCGGTCGGCAAGGTCGGCGTCTACATCTGCTACGACCGGCACTTCCCGGAGGGCTGGCGCGGCCTCGGGCTGGCCGGCGCGGAGATCGTCTTCAATCCGTCGGCGACCTCGCGCGGACTGTCCAACCACCTGTGGAAGCTCGAGCAGACCGCCGCCGCGGCCGCCAACATGTATTACGTCGGGGCGCTCAACCGAGTCGGCATCGAGCCGCTCGGTGACGACGACTTCTACGGCACGTCCTACTTCGCCGATCCGCGCGGGCAGTTCGTCGGCGACGTCGCCTCCGACCAGGTGGAGGAGTTGCTCGTACGCGATCTGGACCTCGACGCAATCCGGGAGCAGCGCGCCACCTGGGCTTTCTACCGCGACCGGCGGCCGGACACCTACACGGCGATCACCGAGCGATAGGTCGTATGGCGGAGGGCGCTCGATTAGCGACTGTCACCGGCCACGCGCACGCAGCGCCAGCAGCGCGACATGCAGGCCCGCGACGGCACGCACGTCGTCCAGGTCGATGCCGAGCCGCTCGGTGATCTGATCCAGCCTGCGGTAGACCGCCGGCCGGGACAGGTGGTGCGCCTGCGCCGTCGAGGACTTGTTCAGCCCGTTGGCGATGAAACTCTCCAGCAGGTCGATCAGCTCCGGGCTGTCCAGCAAGGGGCCGAGCTCGCGGTCCACGAAATCCTGCACGTCGGGGTTGGCCGCCAGCACCTCCACCAGCCCGGGCAACCGCAGGTCGGCGAGCCGGACGACGGCGGGGTCGGTCCAGCCGAGCCGGGACGCGGCGGCCAGGGTATGCCGGGCCTGCGCGAACGATCCGGCGAGACCACGCAATCCCTCCACCGTCGGCCCGGCCGCGGCCAGCACGACGCGCCCGTCGGACTCCGCGGCCAACCGCCGGCCGAACTCGTCGACGGTGGTTACCGGGTCGACCGCCGGCCGGCTCGACACGAGCATCCGCACGGTCCCCTGCTCCACCGGGCCGAGCAGCACCCCGACCCCGTGCCGGCCCGCGACCGACCGAGCGTGCTCGAGCAGCATCGAGCACTCCCGCTCCGCCCGGCCGAGCCGCACGATCAACGGCGTCAGCCGCCGGTGCCGAATGGGGAAACCCGATGCCCGGGCACGTAATTCGAGCAGGTCCGCGCCGCCATGACCGCCGAGCAGATCGGCCAGCAGCACCTCCTGCGCCTCACGCTGCCAGTCGCGGCCGCCGCGGGAGGCCAGCTTGTGCAGGTTCAGTGCCTCCACCCCGCACCGGGCGATGACCTCCGTGCGCTCGGCCGGCTCGCCGTGCGCGAAGAGGATCAACGACCCCCACGGGCGGCCGCCCTCGGTCAGCGGCGCGGCGACGATGCCGTCCGGTGTGGTGTGGACGTCGCCGTCGCCACCGAAGCGGGACACGTACTGCGACAGCCGCGTCCAGTCGCGCAGCACCTCTCGCAACCCGGCCTCACCGGCGGCCAGTTGCACCTGCCGCGCGGTGTTCTCCACGACCACCGGGCACTCGGCCAGACCGGCCAGCTCGTCGACCAGCGCTTGCATCGGCGCCCGCTGAATCGTCAAGCGGTGCAACGTGTCCCGCACGGTTTCGGAAACGGTGGAGCGGCTGGTCGCGTGCGCCAGGATGATCGTCTGCACCTGCTCGGTGATGGTGACGAACGCGACCGGACGCCACATGACGATCAGCGGCAGATCCACCGACCGGCACGCCCGCAGCATGGCGCGCGGCACGTCGTCGAAGGCGCGGCCGATGCCGAGGAACACCGCTGCCGCGCCGGCGGCGGCCAGCCGCTCGACATACTCCACCTGATCCTTCTCCGAGGTGAGTAGGGCACCGGTCGTCAGCACCACCTCGCCGCCGCTGAGCATGGTGCCGATGTCCGGCACCTCGCCGACATGACACCACCGGACCGGGTCGGACAGGTGCTCGTGTCCGTGCAGCACCTCCGGCTGGCCCTCCCGGCTCGCGGCGAGCTCGATCACCTCGGCCAGGGTCATCGAATGCGTCACTCCTCCACTCTCGCCGATCCGGCGCCTCGCCGATGGCCAAACGAGCCGATACAACACGCAACGCAACGGCTGTGATGCGTGACACAGTGAACGAGGACGCCCGCCACTGCCGCGATTACTGTGACGCGCATTCTCGTTCCCCGGAGGAGCCCCGTATGACGATCGACGCCCAGCACACCGTCCACCACGGCCAGCTCGAACACGCCGACGGCCGGGTCACCCTCGAGGACAAGTCGGTGCTGGCCAACACGGCGTTCGCGAACAGCGATCTCAGTCCCGTCGAATTGCCCGAACGGCACTGGAACACCTACAACTACAGCGCCTTGTGGATCGGGATGAGCCACAACATCCCGTCCTGGCTGTTGGCGTCCGGGCTCGTCGCGGCGGGGATGAGCTGGCAGCAGGCGGTGCTGATCATCCTGCTGGCCAACGTCATCGTGCTGATCCCGATCCTGCTCAACGGGCACGGCGGCACGAAGTACGGCATACCGTTCCCCGTCCTCGCCCGGGCGAGCTTCGGAGTGCTCGGCGCCAATCTCCCTGCGTTGATCCGGGCATTCGCCGCCACCTGCTGGTTCGGCGTGCAGAGCTGGATCGGCGGCGAAGGCATCTTCCTGCTGGCCGGCAAGATGTTCGGCTCCGGCTGGGCCGACGCATCCCACATCGGTGCCTATCCGTGGACCCAGTGGCTCAGCTTCTTCGTCTTCTGGCTGATCGAGATCGCGATCATCGTGCGCGGCATCGAGACGCTGCGCCGGTTCGAGAACTGGGCGGCGCCAGTGGTGCTGGTGGCCGCCGTCGCGTTGCTGGTCTACATGTGGATCAAGGCCGGCGGGGTGGGCAACATCCTGTCTCAGCCGGGCACGCTGCACGGCCACGCGTTCTGGAAGGCGTTCGGGCCGGCGCTGATGGGCATGATCGCGTTCTGGGCGACGCTGTCGCTGAACATCTCCGACTTCACCCGGTTCGGCGGCTCCCAGAAGAAGCAGATGCTCGGCCAAACCTACGGGCTGCCGACCACGATGACCTTCTTCGCGTTGCTGTCGGTGCTGGTCACGTCGGCGTCCGAGCAGGTCTACGGCAAGGCCATCTGGGATCCGATCCAGCTCGCCGCCAAGATCAACAGCTGGGTCGGCACCCTGGTCGCGCTGGCGGCCGTGATGATCGCGACCCTGTCGGTCAACATCGCGGCCAACTTGGTGAGCCCGTCATACGATTTCGCCAACGCCGCACCGAAATACATCACCTTCCGGCGCGGTGCGCTCATCACCTGCGTCCTCAGCGTGCTGATCTTCCCGTGGGAGCTGGTCTCCAACCCGCACGTCTACATCTTCACCTGGCTGGGCGTCGTCGGCGCGATCCTCGGGCCGGTCGCCGGCATCCTCGCGATCGACTACTGGTACGTCCGCCGCCGCTACATCGTGGTCCGCGACCTCTACCGCACGGACGGCCTGTACTGGTACTCCGGCGGCTGGAACTGGCGCGGTGTCGTCGCGTTCGTCGTCGCGGCCCTGCTCGCGGCGGGTGGTTCGTATTCAGCGGTCGCTGCCGACGGCACCAAGTCGGGCCCGTTCCCGGCCGACGGGCTGATCCCCTTCCTCAAGCCGCTCGCGGACTACGGTTGGATCGTCGGTCTCGTCTCGGCGGCGGTCATCTACGCGGTGTTGATGAAAGTGTCGAGAATCCCTGTCTCGTATGACGATTCGGCTGACACGGCCGAGCAGGACGAAGGAGTCACAGTATGACGACAACACTCATCTCGGGCGGTCAGGTCGTCACACCGCAGGGTGCCGCGCCCGCCGACGTGCTGGTCGACGGCGAGACCGTGTCCGCCGTGCTCGCCCCTGGCATCGCCGCAGCACTCGGCGTCACCGCCGATCGCACCATCGACGCATCGGGCAAGTACGTCCTACCGGGTGGCATCGACGTGCACACCCACATGGACATGCCGTTCGGTGGCACCTTCAGCGTCGACGACTTCGAGACCGGCACGCGGGCCGCGGCCTGGGGCGGCACGACCACGATCGTCGACTTCCCCGTGCAGAAGAAGGGCGGCTCGCTGCAGGAGGCGGTCGACACCTGGCACGCGAAGGCCGAGGGAAAAGCCTGCATCGACTACGGGTTCCACGCGATCCTGGCCGATGTCAACGACATGTCGCTGAAGGAGATGGACGGCCTCGTCGACCAGGGTGTCACCAGCTTCAAGCTGTTCATGGCCTATCCGGGCGTGTTCCTGTCGACGGACGACCAGATCATTCAGGCGATGTACCGCGCAGCGGACAACGGCGCGACGATCATGATGCACGCCGAGAACGGCACCGCGATCGACCAGATCGTGCAGCGGGCCGTCGCCGCCGGCCACACCGAGCCCAAGTGGCACGGCCTCACCCGGCCGATCGCGCTGGAGGCGGAAGCCGTGAACCGGGCGTCGCAGATGGCGGCGGTCACCGGCACGCCGGTCTACTTCGTGCACCTGTCCAGCGGGGCAGCAGTCGATGTGGTCGCCGCCGCGCGTGATGCCGGCCGGAACGTCTTCGGTGAGACCTGCCCGCAATACCTCTTCCTCGACGAATCCGATCTCGCACGACCGGATTTCGAGGGGGCCAAGTACGTCTGCACCCCAGCCCTCCGACCGGTGGAGGAGCAAGCGAAGCTGTGGCGCGGCATACGCACCAACGACCTGTCGGTGGTCGCCACCGACCACTGCCCGTTCTGCTTCGTCCCCGACAAACAGCTGGGCCGGGACGACTTCCGCGCCATACCCAACGGCCTGCCCGGTGTCGAGCACCGGATGGACCTGCTGCACCTCGGGGTCACCAAGGGTGAGATCAGCCTGGCCCGCTGGGTGGAGATCTCCTCGGCGACACCGGCGCGAATGTTCGGCATGTACCCCAAGAAGGGCGTGATCGCGCCCGGGTCCGACGCCGACATCGTGATCTACGACCCGAACGCGACGCAGACCGTCTCGGCGCAGACCCATCACATGAACGTCGACTACTCGGTCTACGAAGGTTGGGAATTCACCGGCAAGGTGGAAACTGTGCTGTCCAGAGGCGAGATCGTCGTGGATGCAGGCGAATTCAGCGGTGCACCGGGCCGTGGACAGTTCATCAAGCGCTCCCTGTCGCAGTACCTCGTGTGATGGACTTCGGCGTCGTCCTGCAGACCACTCCCCCGTCGGCACGGGTGGTCGATCTCGCGGTGCAAGCCGACCGGCTCGGGTTCAGCCACGTCTGGACCTTCGACAGCCACATCCTGTGGCAGGACCCCTACCCGATCTACAGCCAGATCCTGGACCGCACGCGCCGCGTCACGGTCGGGCCGATGGTGACCAACCCGACCACGCGCGACTGGACCGTCACCGCCTCGCTGTTCGCCACGCTCAACGAGATGTACGGCAACCGCACGGTCTGCGGAATCGGACGCGGTGACTCGGCGGTGCGGGTGGAGGGCGGGCGGCCCAGCACGCTCGCCGCCCTGCGCGACGCAGTGGGCGTCATCCGCGGTATGGCGTGCGGCGACGCGGTTTCCTACGGCGGCACGACCTTGCGGCTGCCGTGGGCGACCGGGTCGCGCCTGGAGGTGTGGGTCGCCGCCTACGGGCCGAAAGCCCTCGCCCTCGCGGGTGAGGTGGCCGACGGCTACATCCTGCAACTCGCCGATCCGCAGATCACCGCGTGGATGGTCGACGCGGTCCGATCCGCCGCGGCGGCCGCCGGCCGCGATCCCGCGTCGATCACGATCTGTGTCGCGGCCCCGGCATACGTCACCGACGGCACCGCCGAGTCGGCCGAACACGCCCGCGACCAGTGCCGCTGGTTCGGCGGGATGGTGGGCAACCACGTCGCCGACATCGTCAGCCGGTATGGCGAGTCGTCAGGCGTGCCAACGGCGCTGACCGACTACATCGCCGGGCGCCAGGGTTACGACTACAACCAGCACGGGCGCGCCGGCAACACGCACACCCGGTTCGTGCCCGACGAGATCGTCGACCGGTTCTGCATCGTCGGGCCGCCCGAGGAGCACGTCAAACGCATCGAGGAGTTGCGCGAGCTGGGCGTCGACCAGTTCGCGGTCTACCTGCAGCACGACGACAAGGAGCACACGCTGGCGTCATACGCCGACCACGTGATGCCCGTCGTCAACGTGCCGAAGGAGGCGCGTTCCTCCTCCTAGCCGCGACCCATGCCGAGAGGCCCACAAAATCTCCAGAGGCTCAGAAGTGGCGCCGCGGATCCGCCGCCGTTCTGAGCCTCTCGATGCGGTTGTGAGCCTCTCGGCGAGGGGGACTACTCACCCCGGGACCGCGACCGTGAGCTGCACCCCGTCGGCGATGCGGTAGGGGCTGCTGTCCACGATCGCGCCGAGCGTCTTGCGCAACCGCGAGACCTCGGCGCGCACCGCCACCACATGGTCACCGTCGCCGAACAGCGCCACGCTGAGGTCGTATGGCGTGAGCCCCTCGCGCCCGGCACCGGCCAGCCGCTGGAGGATCTGCGCGTGCCGCTGGGACAACGCCACCCGCCACGGGTCGGCATCCGCGCGGATCTCGATGACCGGCTTGCGGCCCACCTCCAGACGCGCCGTGAGATGCCGGTCGGTCGCGGCCGGGCGGACCAGCCAGCCGAGGTCGAGGCGTTCCGGCATACACAACCCCAGACCGGGGACGGCCAGCGGCCGGTCCGGCTCCGGCACGCCGATGCGGTCACGGGTCGTCACGCCCGCACTGTGCGCCACCCAGCCCGCGTCGTCGACCACCAGGGCCGGCCCACCGGTCGCCGCCACGATCGGCTCCGCGGCCAGTCGCAGCCGCTCCAGCGCCGCCTCGTGGTGTCGCCGCAGCAAGGACTCCGCCAGCAGCACCGCGGTCTCCACCAGCGCACTGATCGCCGGGTGCAGCGTCAGAGCTGGACCGCTGATGTCGACGATGCCGAGCAGTTCGCCGGTGCGCGGCTCATGAATCGGGAAAGCGGTGCAATACCAAGGGTGTTGGGCTTGTTCGAAGTGCTCTCCCGAGAAGAGCAGCACCGGGCTGGCCTCCTCCAGCGCGGTGCCGATGGCGTTGGTGCCCACCTCGTCCTCGGTCCACCGAGCGCCCTCGCTGAAGCCGAGCTCGTCGGCCCGACGGCGTACGTTGCTGGCACCGCGGCGCCAGAGGATGATGCCGTCGCCGTTGGTCACCACCATCAGGAAGTGTGAGGCGTCGGCCACGCTCGAGATCACCCGCGCGAGGTCGTCGATGACCAGCCGCAGCGGGGACATCCGCCGCAACTGCTCCAGCCGCTCGGGCGACACCGGCTCGCGCGGACCCGGACGGTCGGGCACGAGCCCGAAGCCGAGGACGCGCTGCCAGGATCGGGACACGACCGGCCGCGGCTGCATCGCGGCGCGGCCGCCGCCGATCAGCGCCTCGTGCATCCGCATGAGTTCACGCGCGTATCCGGCGAGGTCGGTGCCCCGGGCGAGGGCGTTGTAGTCGGCCACCAGAGGGTCTCCTTCGCCGACGCCGGGACGGACCGGTTGCAACGTGTTGCAACGCTTCCATCCAGCGTAGCCGCGAGGTGTGCTGTACCTCACATTCGGTTCGGAAAGGATGAGTCATGACCGAGACCCTGGACCCGCAGACCGCTGCTCTCGACACCACCAGTCCCCGGGGGCGGGCCGAGAAATGGCTCGCCGACTTCGATGAGGCGCTGCGCACCCGCGACATCGACGCGGCCGTCGACCTTTTCGCGCTCCAGAGCTTCTGGCGTGATCTGGTGTCGTTCACCTGGAACATCAAGACCTCGGAGGGCCGGGACGGCATACAAACCCTTCTGCAGGAGACCCTCGAGCGCACCGAGCCCGTCGGCTGGGCGTTCAGCGAAGAACCCACCGAGGCAGGCGGGGTCATCGAGTGCTGGCTCACCTTCGAGACCGCGGTCGGCCGCGGCAAGGGCCACCTGCGTCTCAAGGACGAGGACGGCGAGCTCAAGGCGTGGACGCTGCTCACCAGCCTGCGCGAGCTCAAAGGACACGAGGAGAACCAGGGCGCGAACCGTCCGCAGGGCGTCGAGCACCAGCTGGCCCCCGGCCGCAAGTCCTGGCTGGAGAAGAAGCAGGAGGAGGAGGCCACCCTCGGCCGGGAGATGCAGCCGTATGTCGTGGTCATCGGCGGCGGCCAGGGCGGCATCGCTCTCGGTGCGCGCCTCCGCCAGCTCAAGGTGCCGCACGTCGTGCTGGACAACCATGACCGCCCCGGCGACCAGTGGCGCGGGCGCTACAAGAGCCTGTGCCTGCACGACCCGGTCTGGTACGACCACCTGCCCTATCTGCCGTTCCCCCCGAACTGGCCGGTCTTCGCGCCGAAGGACAAGATCGGCGACTGGCTGGAGATGTACACGCGCGTCATGGACGTGCCGTACTGGCCGAAGTCGCGCGTCACGTCGGCGACGTTCAACGAGAGCACCAAGACCTGGTCGGTCACCGTGGACCGGGCCGGCGAGGAGATCGTGCTGCACCCCAAGCAACTGGTCTTCGCGACCGGTATGTCGGGCAAGCCCAACCTGCCGAGCTTCCCGGGCATGGACGTCTTCGAGGGCGAGCAGCAGCACTCCAGCCAGCACCCCGGCCCGGAGGCCTACACCGGCAAGAAGGTCGTGGTCGTCGGCTCCAACAACTCGGCGCACGACATCTGCGGCGCGCTCTGGGAGCACGACGCGGACGTCACGATGGTGCAGCGGTCCTCCACCCACATCGTGAAGTCGGCGACGCTGATGGACATCGGGCTCGGCGATCTTTACTCCGAGCGGGCGGTCGAGGCCGGCGTCACCACCGACAAGGCGGACATGATCTTCGCCTCGCTCCCCTACCGGATCATGCACGAGTTCCAGATCCCGCTCTACCAACAGATGGCCGAGCGCGACAAGGACTTCTACGACCGGCTGGAAAAGGTCGGTTTCCAGCATGATTGGGGCGACGACGGGTCGGGCTTGTTCATGAAGTATCTGCGGCGCGGCTCCGGCTACTACATCGACGTGGGCGCCTCGGAGCTGGTCTGTGACGGCAAGGTGAAGCTCGCGCACGGCGACGTCGACCACCTCACGAAGAACTCGGTGGTGCTCGAGGACGGGAGCGAACTGCCCGCCGACCTGGTCGTCTACGCCACCGGCTACGGCTCGATGAACGGCTGGGTCGCCGACATCATCGACCAGCAGACCGCGGACAAGGTCGGCAAGGTCTGGGGTCTCGGCTCGGACACCACCAAGGACCCCGGGCCGTGGGAGGGCGAGCAGCGCAACATGTGGAAGCCGACCCAGCAGGAGGCGCTGTGGTTCCACGGCGGCAACCTGCACCAGTCACGCCACTACTCGCTCTACCTGGCGCTGCAGCTGAAGGCCCGCTACGAGGGCATCCCGACCCCGGTCTACGGCCTCCAGGAGGTTCACCACACGAGTTGAGCTGATCTCGCCGAGAGGCTCACCTAAACGCGAAAGGCTCAGTAAATCCGGCGATTTCGCCCCCGATTTAATGAGCCTTTCGGTCGTTGCTGAGCCTCTCGGCGAAAGGGGGCGGCTCAGGGGCGCTGGCGGCTGGCCGCGATCTGCCGATGTATGTCGGACACGTGCTCCGGGCCGTCGCCCTTGGCGAGGTTGTCCAGGTTGACCTTGCCGCCGAGCGCGAGAATCGGCTCGAAGTAGAAGATCTCGTTCTCGCCGAGTTCGCCCTTGGCCGCGATCGACGCCTTGTGCAGCTCCCGCAGGTCCGCCGGGTGCGAGTTGGAGCCGGTCAGGTGCTCAGTGAAGAACGTGGTGCCGTCCTCGGAGACCACCACGTTGTGCTGGAAGTGCGGATCGAGGCACTGGATGCGGTCGTGCCCGTCGACGCGGTCGAAGTGGTAGACGTGCCCAAAACTGGTCACCGCGAACGGGGTGCTGCCGACGCCCGATCCGAACCACGTCTGCAGCGTCGGCATCCAGGCCCCCGGATCGACGAGCGCGACCCGGCTCCCGCCATACCAACCGAGACCGTGGGCGCGCCAGAGCTCGATGAGTGCATCCGGGAGGCGCGTCTCGCCATACGCCACGAAGTCGTCGCTCGGGACGCGTGTGCCGGCGTCCGGCGGGAAGGTGTCGATGAACGGCTGCACCGCGTTGGCGTCGGGCATGGGTCACTCCACAGTGTTCCGGCGATCGGACAGGTCAGGACGACCGTATCGTCCGGCCCGGCCAAGTTGCGGTATTGCCCGACGTGCCACGCCTCACCACGCACCTTGTGGTCCTCCCGGCCACCCTGACGGTCCACTTCACGTCTGACGGTCGAATCCGACCGTCAGACGATCAATACGGGCGTCAGAGTCGCCGCGCGAGCCGGCGGTATGCCGTCACGCCGACGCACGCAGGCCATACCCGGAAACCGATTGGGCACTCCGCGCGCACGGATGGGATCATGTGCGGCATGACTGATCCCGCCGACAGCACGACATCCCGCATCCCCGACAAGCCGACCGTGGACGGCTTGGAGGACAAGTGGGCGGCTGTATGGCGCGAGCAGGACACCTACAAGTTCGACCGCGAGCGCGCGCTGTCCCTGCCCCGCGAGCGCGTCTTCTCCATCGACACCCCGCCGCCGACGGCGAGCGGCAGCCTGCACGTAGGACACGTCTTCGGCTACACGCACACGGACGTGGTGGCGCGCTACCAGCGGATGCGCGGCAAGGAGGTCTTCTACCCCTTGGGCTGGGACGACAACGGCCTGCCGACCGAGCGCCGCGTGCAGAACTACTACGGCGTCCGGGGTGACCACGCGGCGGCATACGACCCGGACTTCACCCCGCCGCTGCGCGGTGCCGAAGGCAAGTCGGTCAAGGCAGCCGACCAGGTGCCGATCAGCCGCGCCAACTTCATCCCGCTGTGCGAGGAGCTGACGACCGAGGACGAGGTGGCCTTCGAGTCGCTGTTCCGCCGGCTCGGGGTGTCGGTGGACTGGTCCCAGACCTACCGCACCATCGACGACCGCTCCCGCGCGGTCGCGCAGGAGGCGTTCCTGCACAACCTGGAGCGCGGCGAGGCTTACCAGGCGGAAGCCCCCGGGCTGTGGGACGTCACCTTCCAATCGGCTGTCGCCCAAGCCGAATTGGAGGCCCGCGACTACCCCGGCGCGTTCCACCGCATCGCCTTCCACCACGGCGACGACAAGGTCTACATCGAGACCACTCGCCCCGAGCTCATCCCCGCCTGCGTGGCGCTGATCGCCCACCCGGACGACGAGCGCTACCAGAGCCTCTTCGGATCGACTGTGACCTCACCGCTTTTCCGTGTCGAGATCCCAGTGCTGGCGCACCACCTCGCCGAGCCCGACAAGGGTGCCGGCATCGCGATGTGCTGCACCTTCGGTGACCTCACCGACGTCACCTGGTGGCGGGAGCTCCAGCTGCCGACCCGCTCGATCATCACCCGCAACGGCCGCCTGCAGGGCGAGATCCCGTCCTGGCTCGTGGGCGGCCCCGGCGAGCAGTTGTATGCCGAGGGCATGGCCACCAAGACCGTCCACTCGGCGCGCGTCGCGATCGTCGACGCCCTGCGCGAGTCCGGTGACCTGGACGGCGAGCCCAAGCCCACCCAGCGCAAGGCGAACTTCTTCGAGAAGGGCGACAAGCCGCTGGAGATCGTCACCTCGCGCCAGTGGTACCTCACCAACGGTGGCCGCGACGCCCACCTGCGCAAGGCGTTGGTGGCGCGCGGTGAACAGATCGACTTCCACCCCACCTTCATGCGCAGCCGCTACACCAACTGGGTCGACGGCCTCAACGGCGACTGGCTGATCAGCCGGCAGCGCTTCTTCGGCGTGCCGTTCCCGATCTGGTATCCCCTCGACGCCGACGGCGAGCCGGACCACGACCACCCGATCGCGGCGGCTGCCGACACGTTGCCGGTCGACCCGGCCACCGATGTGCCGCCCGGCTACACCGCCGAGCAGCGAGGCGTGCCAGGCGGATTCGTCGGCGACCCGGACATCATGGACACCTGGGCGACGTCGTCCCTGTCCCCGCAGATCGCCACCGGATGGCCGGTGACCAGCAACGCCGGCGGGCGCAACGACGACGAGCTCTTCGCCAAGATCTTCCCGATGGACATGCGCCCGCAGGGCCACGACATCATCCGCACCTGGCTCTTCGCGACGGTCGTGCGCAGCCACTTCGAGCACGACTCCGTGCCGTGGACCGACGCGGCGATCAACGGCTGGATCCTCGACCCGGACCGCAAGAAGATGTCCAAATCCAAGGGCAACGCCGTCACCCCGGAGGACGTGCTCACCCAGCACAGCGCCGATGCGGTGCGCTATTGGGCCGCCTCGGGACGCCTCGGCATGGACGCGGCATACGACGAGAGCCAGATGAAGGTCGGCCGTCGCCTGGCAATGAAGCTGCTCAACGCCAGCAAGTTCGCGCTGGGCATGGGTGAGGTCCAGGGCGACCTCGCCGAGGCGGTCACCGAGCCGCTCGACCTGGCACTGCTCGCCGGTCTGCGCACCCTGGTGGAGCAGGCGACCCGCAGCTTCGAGTCGTGGGACTACACGCGCAGTCTGGAGCTCACCGAGACCTTCTTCTGGACCTTCTGCGACGACTACATCGAGTTGGTCAAGGACCGTGCGTATGGCGCCCAGGGCGAGGCCGCCGCCGCGAGCGCCCGTGCGGCGCTGCGGATCGCCCTCGACGTTCAATTGCGTTTGTTCGCACCGTTCCTGCCCTACTCGACCGAAGAAGTCTGGTCCTGGTGGCACGAGGACTCGGTGCACCGCGCCGCGTGGCCGCTGCCGGCCGAGTGCGGTCCGACGACCGGTGACCCGGCCGCTCTGCAGGTCGTCGGTGAGGCCCTCGCCGGCGTCCGCAAGGCCAAGTCGGACGCCAAGCTGGGCATGCGCGCCGAGGTCACCGCGCTGACGCTCGCCGCACCTGCGGACCTGCAGCGGCTGGTGCGCGCGTCGGAGGCCGACCTGCGGGCAGCCGGCAAGCTCACCGGCGAGCTGACGTATGACGACGCCGACACCCTCGAGGTGCGCGACGTGCAGCTGGTGCCGCCGCCTCCTCGGCAGAAGTGACACCGCGCCCGACCAACCCACAGCGGTCCCCGGTTCGCGGGTAACGAATGGGCCGCTTTCGGCCACCCGCGAGCCGGTCGGGACCTAGGTTGGAGCGGTGAGTTCTGGGGAGGACCGATCGCCGAGACGTTCGGACCGACGATGGCTGCTGGTGGCCGCCGGAACGGCTCTGGCGCTCATGGTGCTGATCGTGGTGACCACCGCCCGGCGTCCGCCGATCCTGCAAAGTCCCGGGCGTGACCCGAATCTGCATATCCGGTACGGCACCTTCACGGCACCGACGCTGCTCGGCGGAGGAACGTCGCAGCCGACCAACAAGATGTCCCAGAACCTGGCCAACACGGTCGGGACCATCGTGCTGGACATGCTGCTCGTCCTGCTGCTGCTCGTGCTGCTCTGGCTGATCGTCGCCATCGCGGTCTCCACCATCCGTCGCTGGCGGCTGCGGTTGCGGATAGCCCGGGAGGGTCCCCTGCCCGAGGCGGACGACGCCGTCCTGGACGCGGTCGGCCGGGCCGCACGGCGCCAGCAGACGCTCCTGCACGAGGGCGTGCCCTCCAACGCGATCGTCGCCTGCTGGGTCGACCTGGAGCAGGCCGCAGCGGCCGCCGGCATCGCGCGACGACCCAGCGAGACCTCGGCCGAGCTGACCATCCGGGTGCTCGACGAACTCGACGTCGACCACCGGGCCCTGCGCACGCTCGGCCGGCTCTACCGTGAAGCCCGCTATTCCGCGCACCCGCTCACCGAGCGGGATCGCGAGTCCGCCGTGGCTGCGCTCGATGCGCTGCGCCGGTCGCTGCCGGACGGCACGCACACGGAGCGGGTATGACGAGCCACGACACCGAATCCGACCGCACCCACCACTGGGTCAAGCGCATCACCATCCTGGTCGTGGTGTGGCTGGCCGTGTGGATCTTCACGGCCTGGCTGCAGATGCGCCCCCAGCCGCTCGGCCTGCTCGCAGCTCTCGGCGCGCTGTTCGCGATCGGCTGGTGGGCGCACGACCGCGGCAGCGCGTGGGACCCGGTCGAGTGGTCCGGCAGCCCGGTGGGACGCCGGCTGAAGACCAGTCAGGACTCCCGGATCAGCTACCTGCGCCGGCTGATCGACGATGCCGTCGAGCCCGGGACCCGCGGCGACCCCAATGCCAGCGCGGTCAGCCTGCAGGCCATCGTTCGCGACGTCGCCATGGACCGCTTGCGCAAGCGCGCCACCGCCGCCGGTGCGGCGCAGCTGCCGGACGACGCCGAGCTGCTCGCCCATTCCGACCCCGAGCTGGCGGCATACCTGCTCGCCCAGCCGCCCCCATCGATCACCCGACAAACCGTGACCGACATCATCGACCGCATCGAGGCACTGTGAGCCAGCAATTCCCCGTCATACCGACCATCGCCGAGACGACCCGGCGCGCCGAGCAGATCCTGGACAGCGTCGACAAAGCGGTCGTCGGCAAGCGCCACGCCCTGGAACTGGTGCTCGCGACCCTGCTCGCCGGTGGCCATGTGCTGCTCGAGGACAATCCGGGGCTCGGCAAGACGCTCGCCGCGCGGTCGCTGGCCCAGACCCTCGGACTGGATTTCGCGCGAGCACAGTTCACGCCGGACCTGCTGCCCGCGGATCTGACCGGGTCCTTCATCTTCGACCAGCGGACGGCGACCTTCGACTTCCGGCACGGGCCACTGTTCACCGGCCTGCTGCTCGCCGACGAGATCAACCGCACACCGCCCAAGACCCAGGCCGCGCTGCTGGAGGCGATGCAGGAGCGACAGGTCACCGTCGAGGGCCAGACCTTCATGCTCCCCAAGCCGTTCCACGTCATCGCCACCGCGAATCCCGTGGAGTACGAAGGCACTTACCCACTGCCAGAGGCGCAGCTGGACCGCTTCCTCACCCGGGTCAGCTTCGGCTACCCGACCGTCGAGGAGGAGTCCGACGTGCTGCTGCGCCGGATCCGCCGCCAGCAGGAGGAGATCACCCTCGACCCGGTCACCGACGCCCAGGGACTGCTCGCCATGCAGGCCGCCGTCGAGCAAATCACCGTCGAGGACTCGGTCGTCGACTACTGCGTCCGGCTCGCCGCGGCGACGCGCAGCCACGCACAGGTGCTCATCGGTGCCTCGCCGCGTGGCTCGCTGGCGTTGTTGCTGGTCGGCCGGGCGCTCGCGGTGGTCCGCGGCCGCGACTTCGTCACCCCCGAGGACGTGAAGGCAGTCGCGCAGGCGGTGCTCACCCACCGGATCACCATCAAACCGGAGTTGTGGATGAGCGGCGTCACCGCGACGTCGGTGGTGCACGGGCTGCTGGGCAGCGTCCCGGCACCAGCGACAGCGAAGGGCTGACCGCCGGCATGGCGACCCGCACGGTTCGTCCGCTGCAGGACCCGGGATGGCGGATCACCCCGGCATTCCTCCGCGCCGCCATGCTGGCGGTGGTGCTCGTCGGCGCGGCAGTCGGTTTCGGACGGGCCGACCTGCTCGTGCTCGGCACCCCGCTGCTCATCGTGACCGTGTGGACGCTCGCGACGCGGCCGAGCGCGACGCCCGAGATCACCGGCACGATCTCGAGTGCGTCGCCGGTGGAGGGCACGACCCAGGCGTGGACGATCCGGGTCGCCGGCACCGACACTGCCGAGCAGTTCGCTGCGTATGTCGCAGACCGACGCATGCTGACGTTCACTCCCGATTCGGGTGCCGTGGCCGGCACCCTGGACGACGGCGGCGTCACGTGCACGATGCGCTGGCGACCCCAACGGTGGGGCACCCGCCAGATCCTGGCCACCCGGCTCGCGCTGTTCGGGCCGTGGGGTGGCTTCCGCTACGGCACGGTGCGGCTGCCGGCGCTCACCGTCACCACGCTCCCGGAGATCGCCGCCTT
Organism: Flexivirga sp. YIM B11880; assembly: GCF_058148645.1. Classification (NCBI taxonomy): domain Bacteria; kingdom Bacillati; phylum Actinomycetota; class Actinomycetes; order Micrococcales; family Dermacoccaceae; genus Flexivirga; species Flexivirga sp. YIM B11880. The sequence continues at coordinate 54,928 of NZ_JBMAMH010000002.1, read as the reverse complement.
CGACTCCAAGCGCGCGCTGCCGCACCCGCAGGGTCTGATCGGTCTCAACCGCAGCAACACCAAGGCCGAGGGCACCGAATTCGCGGACATTCGCCAGTTCCAGGTCGGCGATCGGCTCCGGCACATCCACTGGCCGGTGTCGGCCCGCACCGGTGTGCTCCACGTGCGGACGTCGTTCGCCGAGCAGGACACCGAGATCCTGATCCTGCTCGACGCCTCGACCGACTACAGCAGCGGCGATCCGGACAGGGACGAAGCCAGCTCGCTGGACCTCGGGGTCCGGGCGTCCGCCGGCCTCGCAACCTACTTCCTCGGCCGCGGCGACCGGGTCGGGCTGGAGGTCGCCGGCGGCTTGCGCACCGTACGGGTGCCGGTCGCGATGGGGGCGTTGCACCAGCGGCGCATCATGGACTGCCTCAGCGGCATCGAACGCGGCCTCGGCACCGGCTTCCGGACCGCGGCGGTCCGCACCCGGCTGCGCCCGGGCGGCGTGTTGCTGCTCGTCAGCCCGCTGCTCAGCCCGATGCCGCTGACCCTGGCGGCGACCCTGGCCCAACGCGGCATGACGGTCCTGGTCATCGACTGCTTCCCCGGGGACGTCCCGGACGACGATCCGGCACTCGCGGTCGCCATCCGGCTGCGGCTGCTGGAGCGCGAACGCGAGATCCACGCGATCGAGCGGTTCGGAGTGCCGGTGACCCGGTGGCGCGGCCCGGGCAGCCTCGACCCCGTGCTGGCCCGCCTCTCCGCCCGGCCGCAACCGCGGGTGGTGCGTCGATGACGTTGTTGCCACGAATGGAGCGCATCGTCGAACTGCATCGCGACCGCGCGATCGCGCTGGCGGTCGCGATCGGCGCGGCGCTGCTGTTGCTCGTCATGACCGACATCGCCGGATCGATGACCTGGATCGGTCTGGTGCTCACGCTGGCCGCCGGCTCCATCGTGCTGGGCAACAGCGACAGTCTCGCGGGACTGATCCTGCTCGGCGCCATGGTCGTGCAGTGGCTGATGAGCGGCATGGCCGCGGGGTCGTGGTGGGTCCTGCCGGCCGCCTGGCTGCTTCTCCTGGCGCACGTCGCGGTCGCGCTCGTGGCGAGCGGCCCGGACCAGGCACCGATCCCCCGCGCCGTACTCGCCCGGTGGGTGCCGCGTACGGTGCTCGTCGGTCTGGCCACCACGGCCGCGGGAGTGCTGGCCTTGCTGATCGAGCCGACGAACGACGAATTGCTGCCGTATGGCGTGACGGCCGTCCTGCTCGCCCTCGTTGCAGCTGTGCTGGTGCTGATCCGACTCACCCGCGAACCGACCGAGGAGCGAGCCTCCGCGGCATACCACTCGATGAACGACCGGACGCGATCCACCAAAGATCCCTCTGGCGAGGGGTAAGGCCACGGGGTCAGGCGGATTCCTTGCGCGGCCGCTTGCGGCCCGACGCCGGCATCCGGCGCACGATCGTCGGGTTGACGTTGTCGAGCACCACCTCGCGGGTGACCACGACTCGGGCGATGTCGTCGTCGCTCGGCACGTCGAACATCACGGGCAACAGCACCTCTTCGAGGATCGCGCGCAGCCCTCGGGCGCCGGTGCCCCGGAGCATGGCCTGCTCGGCGACCGCCTCGACGGCATCCGCGGTGAACTCCAGCTCGACGTTGTCGATCTCGAACATCCGCTCGTACTGCTTGACCAGCGCGTTGCGGGGCTCGGTGAGGATCGACACGAGGCCTTCGCGGTCGAGCGGCTCCACCGTGGTGATGACCGGGAGCCGACCGATGAACTCGGGGATCAGCCCGAACTTCATGAGGTCCTCCGGCAGCACGTCGGAGAAGCTGGTCATCGGGTCCTTGGCGGTGCGCAGCTCCGAGCCGAAACCCAGGCCCTGACGCCCGGTCCGCGCCTCGATGATCTTCTCCAGGCCCGCGAAGGCCCCGCCCACGATGAACAGCACGTTGGTGGTGTCGATCTGGATGAACTCCTGGTGCGGGTGTTTGCGGCCACCCTGCGGCGGCACGCTCGCGGTGGTGCCCTCCAGGATCTTCAGCAGCGCCTGCTGCACACCCTCGCCCGACACGTCACGGGTGATCGACGGGTTCTCGCTCTTGCGGGCGACCTTGTCGATCTCGTCGATGTAGATGATCCCGGTCTCCGCCTTCTTCACGTCGAAGTCGGCGGCCTGGATCAGCTTGAGCAGGATGTTCTCGACATCCTCCCCGACATAGCCGGCCTCGGTCAGCGCGGTCGCATCGGCGATGGCGAACGGCACGTTGAGCATCCGCGCGAGGGTCTGGGCCAGGTAGGTCTTGCCGCAGCCGGTCGGACCGATCAGCAGGATGTTGGACTTGGCGATCTCGACCGCCGGCCCGTCCTTCTTGCTGGCCGCCGGCTGCTCGGCGGCCTGGATCCGCTTGTAGTGGTTGTAGACGGCCACCGACAGGGCCCGCTTGGCGGTCTCCTGGCCGATGACGTATTGCTCCAGGAAGTCGAAGATCTCCCGCGGCTTCGGCAGCTGGTCGAGCCCCAGCTCGGAGGTCTCGGCGAGCTCCTCCTCGATGATCTCGTTGCACAGATCGATGCACTCGTCACAGATGTAGACGCCCGGGCCCGCGATGAGCTTCTTGACCTGCTTCTGGCTCTTGCCGCAGAAAGAGCACTTCAGCAGGTCGCCGCCTTCTCCGATGCGTGCCACGTGCCCTCCAGTCGTATGCCGTGCCGCGTCACCCGAGTCCCGGGTGTCGATCCGTGTGCCCGGCCGACGCTACCGCGCGCCGAGCCGTCCAGGTTCCATTGAAACCCGGTGTCGCGCATCAAGTCACGCCTGTCCGCTGAGAGCGCAATCGGGGTCACCACCCGGAATGGGCGGTCACCCCGATTGCCCTGATCGAGTCAGGCGGTGCAGAAGTCGCGACGGTCGCGAGTTGCGCGCGCCCGGACGCGATTTCTCGTGCATAAGTCGCGACGGTCGCGAGTTGCGCGCGCCCGGACGCGATTTCTGGTGCAGAAGTCGCGACGGTCGCGAGTTGCGCGCGCCGCAGCGTCGACTACTGCGCGGACGCCTTGCGGCTGGACAGGACCTGGTCGATCAGGCCGTACTCCTTGGCCTCGTCGGCGGTCAAGATCTTGTCCCGCTCGATGTCCTGCTTGACCTGCTCCGGCGTGCGGCCGGTGTGCTTGGCCCAGGTGTGCTCCAGCCACTCGCGCATCCGGAACACCTCGTTGGCGGTGATCTCCAGGTCGGACGCGGTGCCGCCGGCACCCTCCATCGCGGGCTGGTGGATCAGGATCCGGGCGTTGGGCAGCGCGAACCGTTTGCCCGGCGCGCCGGCGCCCAGCAACACCGCGGCGGCGGACGCCGCCTGGCCGATGACGAACGTCTGCACGTCCGGCTGGATGTACTGCATGGTGTCGTAGATCGCGGTCAGCGCCGTGAACGAACCACCCGGAGAGTTGATGTACATCAGGATGTCCCGGTCGGGATCCTGGCTCTCCAGCACGATCAACTGGGCGATGATGTCGTCCGCGGACGCGTCGTCGACCTGCACGCCGAGGAAGATGATGCGGTCCTCGAAGAGCTTGTTGTAGGGGTCCGAGCGCTTCAGGCCGTAGGAGGTGCGCTCCTCGAACTGCGGCAGGATGTAGCGACTGCTCGGCTGCGGGGCACTCACCCCGGCATACGGCGAATTCATCTGTGCTCCAAAGCTGTTGGTCATGAGTTGTCCTGGCTCGGCGCGTCCGTGGAGCGCTCGAAGACGTGGTCGACGAAGCCGTATTCGAGCGCTTCCTGCGCGGAGAACCAGCGGTCGCGATCGGAGTCCTTCTCGATCTGCTCCACCGTCTGACCGGTGTGCTCGGCGATCAGCTCGGCCATCTGCCGCTTGATGAAGACCAGCTGCTCGGCCTGGATCTTGATGTCCGAGGCCGTGCCGCCGATGCCGCCGGACGGCTGGTGCATCATCACCCGGGCGTGCGGCGTGGCGTAGCGCTTGCCGTGCGTGCCGGCGGACAAAAGGAACTGGCCCATGCTGGCCGCCATACCCATCGCCACGGTGGCGACGTCGTTGGGGATCCAGTTCATGGTGTCGAAGATCGCCATCCCCGCGGAGATCGAACCGCCGGGGCTGTTGATGTAGAGCCAGATGTCCTTCTCGGGGTCCTCGGCCGCGAGGAGCAACAGCTGCGCGCAGATTGCGTTGGCGTTCTCGTCACGGACGTCGGAGCCGAGGAAGATGATTCGTTCCTTGAGCAGCCGGTTGTAGATCTGATCGTCCAGGCCCATCTGCTGTGCTTCGGTGGCCATGGACACCTCCTGTGCGTTGCTCACCGCGTCTCCGTCATCTCTCGTGGTGCTATCTCACTGGACCCTAACGCCCGCACCACCGAACTTCGTCCCCGGTGCGGTCGATGTTCGCCCACGGCGCAATTGTGGGCGAGCAGTGACGCGCGAAACCCCTCCCGTCGCTCGCGCGCGGAAGGGGTTTCGCGGTGTCGCCATCCAGCTGCGGTATGACGAGAGGCGTCTTTTAGACCGTGGCGTCCTCGGAGTCCTCACCCTGCGCCGACTCGTCCGACGCAACGTCCTGCTCCTCGGCCGGATCGGCGGTCCCCTCGACCGAGTTGTCGTCGTCGTCCTCGTCCTCGTCCAGGGCGGACAGGTCGACCTCGTGACCGTCGGTGTCGACGACCTTGATCTCGTCCAGGATCGAGGCGAGCGCCTTGCGGCGGGCGACCTCGCCCATGATCGCCGGCACCTGACCCTGCTGGTCCAGGGCCTGCGCGAACTGGTTGGGGTCCATGCCGTACTGCGAGGCCGACATGACGATGTATTCGATCAGCTCTTCCTGCGAGACCTGCACCTCGTCGCGCTCGACGAGCTTGTCGAGGATGAGCTGGGTCTTGAGCGCCTTGCGGGTCGACTCGTCGACCTCCGCGCGGTGCTCGTCGTCCTCCAGCCGGTCTTCGTTCTCCAGGTGCTGGTGCACCTCGTCCTCGATGACCTTGTCCGGAAGCGGCAGATCGAGGGTCTTCAGCAGGTGGTCGAGAGCCTTGTCACGCGCCTGCACGCCCTGCTCGAATCGCTTGCCGCGCTCCACCTGCTCGGTGACCTCGGCACGCATCTCCTCGAGGGTGTCGTGCTGCGACGCCATCTGGGCGAACTCGTCGTCCAGCTCCGGCAGCTGCCGCTCCTTCACCGCCTGCACGGTCACGGTGACCTCGGCGTCCTCGCCCTCGTGCTCACCGCCGGCCAGCGCCGTGGTGAAGGTCGCGCTCTCACCCGCCGACAAGCCGGTGACCGCCTCGTCCAGACCCTGCAGCATGTTGCCGGAACCGATGAGGTAGTTGACACCGGACACGTCGTCGATGTCCTCGTCGCCGATGGTGGCCTTGAGGTCGATCGTCACCGAGTCGCCGTCAGCGGCGGCGCGGTCGACGCTCGCCAGAGTGCCGAACCGCTCGCGCAGCGCCTCGAGCTCCTTCTCCACGTCCTCGTCGGACACCTGCAGCGGCTCCACCTCGACGGTGATCTGGGAGAAGTCGGGCAGCTCGAACTCCGGCGCAGTGTCCAGCTCGGCGTCGAACTTCAGCGGCTGCGCCTCATCGACGGGCACCTCGGTGACCTCGACCTCCGGCTGGCCCATCGGACGCAGGCTGTTCTCGGCCAGCGCCTGACCGTAGAACGTCGGCAGCGCGTCGTTGATCGCCTCCTGCAGCACCGCCGGACGGCCGATGCGCTGGTCGATGATGCGCGCCGGCACCTTGCCCTTGCGGAAACCCGGCACCTGGATCTGTGCACCGATCGCCTTGTACGCCTCGTCGACGCTCGGCTTCAGCTCCTCGTAGGGAACCTCCACGGACAGCTTGACCCGGGTGGGACCCAACTTCTCGACGGCACTCTTCACTGCAAGGACTCCAAAATGGTGGTGGTTCGGCTCCGCCACACGGAGCCCGTCATGATCGCGGCGTGATAGACCGCGCTAACTCAACATGCTAGCTGTCGGGGTAGCCGGATTCGAACCGGCGGCCTTCCGCTCCCAAAGCGGACGCGCTACCAAGCTGCGCCATACCCCGTCACACCGAAGCGCGCTCTCCGCGCCTTCGGTGCCCGTGCTCATCAACTTCACCGGCCGAAGCCGACGCCGGTTTGGTGCGTCCCCGGGCGGGCAGTAGGCTAGCGCCTCGGTTCGGCAGATCGCACATCGCGGTCGAGAGCCGACCACGCGGGCGTAGCTCAATGGTAGAGCCTCAGTCTTCCAAACTGATTACGCGAGTTCGATTCTCGTCGCCCGCTCGCTTCGTTCGGGAAGGGTGTCTGCGTTTCGCGCAGGCACCCTTCCGTTCGCTCGCTCGCCTGTGCTCTTTTGGCTGCGCGGTTGTCCTTCTTCCCGATATGCCGGGCGCGCGCCCCGCCGCGCGATCTGTCAAACGGGGATATGTCTCACCGGAAGGCGCGACAGGGTGCAGCCTCGGCCAACAGCCGCGACCCGTGCCGGGGCCTCAGTCGCGCCAGATGACGACGACCGCCCGGTCGTCGGACAGTCCGCCGTTGCCGGTGCTGCAGATCCGCATGGCGGCGCCTTTGGCACCGGCGGCGAACGCGCGGTCCGCGTGCCCGAGCATCCGGTCGACGCCCTGGGTCAGGTCCATACCGGGCTGCTCCACGACGCCGTCGGTGAAGAGCAACAAGGCGTCACCTCGCTCGAGGCGTCCGTGGGCACGCGGGAAATCGTCGGCGTCCTGCCGGCCGAGGATGCCCAGCGCCATACCGGATGCGCCGTCGATCGGCGCGAACCGGCCCGACCCCGCGTGGAAGTGCATCGCCGGCGGATGCCCGGCCGAGCCGACGCTGTAGTCGCCGGTCGCCAGGTCGACCGACGCGTGCACCGCGGTGGCGAACCCTTCGGACCAGCCCTGTCGCATCAAGTAGTCGTTGGCCGCCGGAAGGAAGCGCGCCGGCTCCATGGCCCCGAGCAGACCGGCGAAGGCGCCGCCCAGCAGCAGCGAACGGGTGCCCGCGGTCGTGCCCTTGCCCGACACATCGACCATGGCGAGCTCGAAGCGGTCCCCGGTGGGACAGTTGCCGACCACGAAGTCCCCGGAGAACGAGTCGCCGTATGCCGGCTGCACACTCGACTCGACATTCCAACCGGTGGGCAGGATCGGCAACCGGCCCTGCGCACGGAGCCGCTCGCGCAGATCCATCAGCATCGAGCCGCCGACCGCCGTGGTGACACCGGCGCGCGTGTGCGTGCGGTCGACCACCGTGACCAGCGCCATCGTCGCGGCGAGCACCAACCCCAGAGCACACGCCGTCGCGTGCCGCGTGTCGAGCACGCTCACGACATAGGCCACCGCGATGGCGCCGAAGACGAACAGTGTGCGCCGGGCCGGCAACACCATCCGGGCGGCGACGGCCAACGGAATGAACAATGCATACGCGACGTCGCTGGGCCAGGCGATCGTGACGATCCCGACAGCCAGGACGAGAACGACCAGCTCGGCCGTCGTGGTGTCCACTCCCTGCCCGGGCGCAGCCGACGGACGAGACAACCGCCGGGGCGCAAGCGACAGATCGATGGCCATGCACGCATCCTGACGCCCGGTCAGTCGCCGGTCGTCGCAATTTACTGACTTCTTACCGGCGCCTTGCCAAATCCATGCGCTATGGTTCGCGCTCACTCCTCGGCGGGGAGATCTCCGGACTGCTCGTAGTCGGAAACCATGTCCACCCGGCGCTGATGACGCTCCACGCCCGAGAACGGTGTCGCCAGGAAGACCTTGACCATCTCCTTGGCCTCGTCGATCGTGTTGAACCGCCCGCCGATGGAAATGATCTGCGCATCGTTGTGCTGGCGTGCCAGCTGGGCCAGCTCGGTGTTGTAGCAGAGGGCCGCACGAATGCCCTTCACTTTGTTGGCCGCGATCTGCTCGCCGTTGCCCGAGCCGCCGAGGACGACGCCGAGCGAGCCTTCGTCCGCCGCAACGCCCTCCGCCGCGCGCAGCACGAAGACCGGGTAGTCGTCGAGGTCGTCGTAGGTGGTCGCGCCGTGGTCGACGACGTCGTGGCCCTCCTCGGCGAGCCAGTCGACCAGGGCCCGCTGCATCTCGTAGGCCGCGTGGTCGCCACCGATGTGCACTCGCATCCGGCTGTCTCCTCAGCTGAAGTCGGGACCCTTGGTGCGGGTCCGCTTGATCTCGTAGAAACCGGGCGTGCCCGCGACCAGCAGACAACCGTCCCAGAGCTTGCCGGCCGCCTCACCCTTGGGGGCGGGCGTCACCACCGGACCGAAGAATGCGACATCGCCGAACGACACGACCGGCGTACCGACGTCCTCGCCGACCAGGCTGATACCGCGCTCGTGGGACGCACGCAGGAGCTCGTCGATCTCGTCCCCCGGCACGTTGTCGTAGTAGTCGATCAGCTCCGCCGGCAATCCGACCTCCGCGAGCGCCTCGGTCACCGCCTGCCGCTGGCCCTCCTCGGTGCCGCCCATCTCCCCCGGGTGCAGCCGGGTGCCGATGGCGTCATACAGCTTCTTCTTGTAGTCGTCGCCGTGGTCGCGCGCCGCGGCGATCACCACGCGCACCGGCCCCCACCCACGGTCGAGCAGCTCGCGATAGCTCTCGGACAGATCCTCGCGACCCTCGTTGAGCACCGATAGGCTCATGACACTCCAGGTCACGTCGATCGGCCGGACCTTCTCGACCTCCATGAGCCAGCGGGACGTCATCCAGGCCCACGGGCACAGCGGATCGAAGAACATTTCTGCGGACTGGCGCTTGTCTGTCGTCACGCGCCAATCCTGCCACTGGCGCTCGTGCGAGGATGACGCACATCCAATCCATGTCTTCGTGATGGAGCTACATAGTGCCTGGCACCAATCTCACGCGCGAGGAAGCGCAGCGTCGCGCTTCCTCGCTCACCGTCGAGTCGTATGACGTGACTCTGGACCTCACCACCGGTCCTGACACCTTCCGCACCACATCCACGGTGCGGTTCGACGCGACGGACACCGCAGGGACCTTCATCGACTTCATCGGCCCCTCCGTCGAGTCGATCACCCTCAACGGTGAATCAATAGACCCAGCAACCGCTTTCGACGGTGCGCGGATTGCGCTGCCTACGCTGTCGGCGACGAACGAGCTCACGGTCGAGGCGACCGGGGCCTACATGAACACCGGCGAGGGCCTGCACCGGTTCGTCGACCCGGCCGACGACGAGGTCTACCTCTACACGCAGTTCGAGGTCGCCGACAGTCGCCGCGTGTTCGCGGTCTTCGAGCAGCCGAGTCTCAAGGCGACGTTCGCCTTCACCGTCACGGCGCCGGCCCGCTGGCAGCTGATCTCCAACCAGCCCACCCCGGAGCCGATACCGGCGGAACAGACCTACACCGGTCCGAGCGGCGCCGCCGAGCCCGCCGCGACGTGGGCGTTCGAGCCGACGCCGCGCGTCTCGTCATACATCACGGCGCTCGTCGCCGGCCCGTATGACGTGGTCCGTGACGAGGTCGAGGCGGCGAACGGCCCGGTTCCGCTCGCTGTCTACTGCCGCAGGTCGCTGCGCGAATACCTCGACCCTGACAACATTTTCGCGGTCACCAAGAAGGGCTTCGCGTTCTTCGAGGAGCAGTTCGGGGAGCCGTACCCGTTTGCGAAGTACGACCAGATCTTCACCCCCGAATACAACGCCGGCGCGATGGAGAACGCCGGCTGCGTGACGATCACCGAGACCTACATCTTCCGGACCAAGGTGTCCGACGCTCTGGTCGAGCGGCGCGCCCTCACCATCCTGCACGAGCTGGCACACATGTGGTTCGGGGACCTGGTCACCATGCAGTGGTGGGACGACCTGTGGCTCAACGAGTCGTTCGCCGAGTGGGCATCGACCTGGTGCCAGGCCGAGGTCACCGAGTGGGACACGGCATGGACGACGTTCAGCAGCTCGGAGAAGACCTGGGCCTACAAGCAGGACCAGATGTCGTCGACGCATCCGGTCTACGCCAACATGCGTCATCTGGAGGACGTCGAGGCCAACTTCGACGGCATCACCTACGCCAAGGGCGCCTCGGTCCTCAAGCAGCTCGTCGCGTATGTCGGGATCGAACCCTTCGTCGCGGGATTGCGTTCCTACTTCAGCAAATTCAAGTGGGGCAACACCACCTTCGACGATCTGCTCGGGGAGCTGGAGCAGACGTCCGGACGCGACCTGACCACGTGGCGCGAGCTGTGGCTCAAGACCGCAGGCGTCAATGTGCTGCGTCCGCTGGTCGAGGTCGACGACGACGGCATCATCACCCGGCTGCAGATCGAGCAGACCGCACCGTCCGACCAGCCCACATTGCGGCCGCACCGGGTCGCGATCGGCAGCTACACGCTCGCCGACGGCGCCCTGACGGCGGATTCGTCGGTCGAGATCGACGTGGACGGCGCCCTCACCGAGGTGCCCAAGCTGGTCGGGCACCGTGTGCCGGACCTGCTGCTCGTCAACGACCACGACCTCGCCTACGCCAAGGTGCGTCTGGACCCGCGCTCGCTGGAAACCGTGCTCGCCAACCCGACGGCGATCTCGGACCCACTGGCGCGTGCGGTCGTCTTCGGCGCGTTGTGGGACATGGCTCGTGACGGCGAACTGCCGCCGCGTGCCTACATCAGGCACGCGCTCGACGCATTGCCCGCCGAGACGGACGCCAATCTGCGCCAGGGGCTGGTGATGCAGGTCACCGGCGCTGCGACGGCGTTCCTGACCTCGGGCGCAGTCGGCAACACCACGTCGTTCGTGCGCGCCGAGAACCGCGGTGCGATCGCGGACGAGGTGGCCACCGCGTTCCGCGCGATGATGGCCGGCGCCGAACCGGGCAGTGACGCCCAGTTGCAGTTCACCCAGGCCTTCGCGCGGTTCGCGCGCCGCGACGACGACGTTGCATATGTCCGCGGATTGCTCGACGGCACAACGGTTCTCGCCGGTCTGCCGCTCGACACCGACATGAAGTGGACGCTGTTGACCTCGCTCGCGGCGGCCGGCGCCGCCACCGATACGGAGATCGACGAGCAGCTCGCAGCGGACAACACCGCGACCGGGATCGCGCGGGCGGCGGGAGCACGCGCGGCATACCCGACGGCGGAGGCGAAGGCGAAGGCCTGGCACGAGCTGGTCGAGACCGACGTGCTGCCGAACGAGACCGGTCGCGCGGTCGCGCTCGGCTTCGGCCGGGTGCACGACACCGCGCTCCTGGAGCCGTATGTCGAGCGCTACCACGCGGCACTGCGCGACGTGTGGGAGTCACGCACCTACGCGGTGGCGGCGGGCATCGTCAGGCTGATGTATCCCATCGCGCTCGCCAGCCAGGAGCTGTTGGACGCGACCGAGGCGTGGCTCGCTGCCAACCAGGACGCACCCGCCGGCCTCGTGCGCCTGGTCGCGGAGAACCGCGATCTGGTGCGAGTGGCGCTCACCGCGCAGGCTCAGGACCAGTAGACCGGCTCAGGAGACCGACACCCGGCGGTGCATCGCTTCGTGCGGTGCACCGCCGTTCTGCTGCTCCAGGTCCACGCGTACCACCAGCAGGTCACTGCCCAACACCTGCACCTGCACGGCGTTGAACGCGCGCAACGGATGCCACGCCGAGAGGCGCCGTTGCAGCCGCAACGGATCCAGTTCGGGATGCAGTGACGCAACTCCGTCCACCCACCGGAACCGCCAGCCCACGCGCATCCGGATCCGGACCTTGTTGTCGCGCATGATGTTTCGCACGTATCCAGCTCGCATCCCGTGCTCGGCGACGATCCAGAACACCTCGCCTTGCCGGCCGTTGCCGACCGGCGTGCGTCGAGGTTTACCCGCTGTCCGGCCCCGCGTTTCCAACAGCGCATAACCGAGCGGCAGGACGCCGAGCTGCAGCAGCAGCCGCACCGGCGGATTGACCACCCATCGCTGCACGAGGCGCACGACCCGCGCCTTGCCGGCCGGAAACGCCATCGTGAGTGCGATGTTGATCGGCAGCGCGATCCCGTAGCACCAGGCTGTCGCGGCATCACTCCATCCGAGCCGAACCTGCCCGCACTGGATCGCGAGCAGCACCGTCGACGCCGCCCCCATCGCCACACCACGGCGTGCCATACGTTTGTATTGTCCCATACAGATGTATGGTATTCCTCATGCCAGCGACGTCAAGACTTTTGGGCCCGGCGGCGTCCCGACTCGCCGACACTGTCTGCTCGATCATCGCCACCGACGGACTCGACGCAGTCACCGTCCGCGAGGTCGCGTCTGGAGCCGGCGTCTCGATCGGCGCTGTCCAGCATCACTTCCGGAGCAAGGAAGACATGCTGCTGGCCGCGTTCCGACACGTCGTGGACAACACCGAACACCGCGTGGCAGCAGTTGAACTCGGCACTGAGGTACGGCAGAACCTGGCCGCCATCCTGCGTGAACTGCTGCCCCTGGACGAGGTTCGGCTGCGTGAGGCAAAGGTGTATGTCGCCTTCGCGGCCCGCGCCGCGACGTCGGCGCCGCTCGCCGAGGTGCAGCGCGGCATGCTCGCTCGCATCACGGCCGAGTTGGCCGATGCGTTCTCCTCAGGAGCAGAGCAGCGCGGCCGCACACTGTCGAAGGCCGGCGCACGGCGCGAAGCGGAGATGCTGCTCGCGCTCACCGACGGCCTCACCTTCGACGCCGTGACCAGCGGGCAGCAACCCGACAGCCACCGCCTGGGTGCACTGCTGGACGCCTACCTCCGACGTGCCATCGACTGAACCCTCGGCGGAGTCAGTCCGGCTGGCCGCCGGTCAACGGTCGCTGCGCCGAGTCACCGCACGTATCAACCGTTTTGCCCGACGCGACACCATCAGGTCGTCGAGCGTGGTCGGCTTCCGATCGGGACCGCTGACCGGCAACCGCCAGTTGGGATATTCCTCGTCCGTGCCCGGCTGGTTGATCGTGCGCACGTCGCCGGCCAGGTCGTTGACCGAGACACCCAGCAGCTTGCTGGGCGACCAGGTGAGGAACTTGTGGAGCGCGTCGACCTGGTCGTCGACCGACATACTCCCCCGCAGCAGGCCGCGTGAACGGAGCACGTCGAGCATCGCCTGGCGTTGTTCCTCGTCGAGCTTCTTCTCCTCCTCCAGCGGACGGGTGAGCAGCCCGAGCTGGTGCCGCACTCGAATGTGCTCACCCTGGAGGTAACCGGCGGTCGGCGGAAGGTCGTGCGTGGTGACGCTGGCGAGCGCGAGCGTGCGATAGGTCTCCGGAGGTTTCGGGCTGCCGTCACCGTTGCGCTCGAACCACAGCACCGACGTGCCGAGCACACCGCGATCGGCCAGGTAGTCGCGGACCCAATCCTCAGTCGTCCCGAGGTCTTCCCCGATCACCACGGCACGCGCGCGCTGCGCCTCGAGGGCGAGAATGCCGACCATGGCCTCGTGGTCGTACCGCACGTAGGTGCCGTCCAGTGGCTTCTTGCCCTCAGGCACCCACCACAGACGGAACAGGCCGAGGACATGGTCGACGCGCAACCCGCCGGCCATCCGCAGCACGGTGCGAAGCATGTCGCGGTAGGGCCGGTAGGCCGTCTCGGCCAGCCGGTCGGGCCGCCACGGCGGCTGGCTCCAGCTCTGGCCCAACTGGTTGTAGTCGTCCGGCGGCGCGCCGACGGACATGCCCTCGGCGAGGACGTCGTGCAGCGCCCACGCGTCGGCCCCCTGTGCGTGGGAGCCGACCGCGAGGTCGTGGATGACGCCGAGCGACATTCCCGCAGCACGCAATTCACGTTGCGCGTCCAGAAACTGACCCTGGACGACCCATTGCATCCAGCAGTAGAACTCGACGTCCTCGGCAAGCCGCACCCGCTCGGCGGCGACCGACTCGCTGCGCGCGTCGTGCAACTCCTGCGGCCAGGTCGTCCAGTCGGGGCCGCGTTCGGCGGCGATCGCGCACCAGGTCGCGAAGTCGATGAGCGCCTGCCCTTCGCGCTCGACGAAGCTCTCGAGGTCACGACGGCGCCGATGCGTGCTCTCCGTGCGGAAGATCATCCGCAGTGCCGCCTGCTTGGACTGCCAACTGCCGTCCCGGTCCAGGTGCTCCAGCTTGTTGAGCCGGCGGGCGTCGTCGCTGTGCCATTCGACGAGCTGGTGCTGCGCAGCCGACAAGTAGCCGAGCTCGGGCACCTCCTCGACGCGGATGTATGCCGGGTTGACGAACCGGCGTGAAGTCGGCAGGTATGGCGAGGGCTCCAACGGCGGCAGCGGCTCGGCGGCATGGACCGGGTTGATCAGCACGAAGTCCGCGCCCTGCCGCACCGCCCAGGTCCCGAGCTCGGCCAGGTCCGCGACGTCGCCGATCCCCCAGGACCGCTCGGACCGCACCGAGTAGAGCTGCGTCGTGAGCCCCCACGCCCGGTCGTGCTCGAGCGCGGCCGGCAGCTGGAGCCGCTCGGGGGTGACGATGACCGTGGTGCGGACGGTGCGGCCACCGTCATAGGTGACCTCCAGCTCGTGGTAACCGAGCGGCAGGTCACCGGGCAGCTCGACGGTGAACTCCACGGTCGGCACTCCGTCGACATCGCGTGTGCCGGACCGCTGGTCATGCAGGCCGAGCTCCCGAACCACACCGCCCTCCAAGGTGATTCGAGCGTCGAGGGATTCCTCGCCGTCCGGGACGTGAACCGGCACCCACGGCGTCCAGTGCTCGCGCATGACGATCACCGGTGGCAGCACTCGGCGCCACGACTCGAGTTCCTTGTCGGCGAGCGCGTGTTCGATCGCCGCCTCGTCCGCCGCGTCGATGTCGAGGGCGTCGAGCACGGACAGGATCGTGTCGGCAGCGACCACGACGTGATTGCCGCGCCAGTCCCAGTATTCGGTCGCGACGCCGTGTGCGCGGGCGAGCCGAGCGAGTGCTTCGGAGGGGGCATCGGGCATGGGAGCAGTCTGTCAGAGGCGATTTGCATCCCTGGGACGCATGCCCGTAATGATGGGCGCATGCCGTTGCGTTTCGTCGCCGCCGACCAGCAGTCGACCGTGGAATGGGCCATCGGTGCTCCGCTGATGATCCTGTGCATCGTCCTCGGCGCCATCGTGCTGCGCTGGCTCGTCGTGCGCGCGATCGCCCGGGCCGTCCACGCCATGGAGAACCGCGAGCGGCCGGGTCGGGAGAGCCGCGCCGGGCGCGTGCTGCGTCAGGCAGCGGGTCTGGACTCCGAACGCCGCAAACAGCGCGCCGCCACCATGGGTTCGATCCTGCGTTCGGTGTCCACGATCCTCATCTTCGGAGTCGCCGGCCTCACCGTGCTCGCCCGGGTCGGCGTGCCGCTCGCGCCGCTGCTCGCGTCGGCGGGCGTCGGCGGCGTCGCCCTCGGCTTCGGTGCGCAGAGCCTGGTCAAGGACTTCCTCTCCGGCATCTTCATGATCATGGAGGACCAGTACGGCGTCGGCGACGTCATCGACACCGGTCAGGCGATCGGCACGGTCGAGGAGGTCACCCTGCGGGTGACGCGGTTGCGGGATGGGCAGGGCGTCGTCTGGTACGTCCGTAACGGGGAGATCCTGCGGATCGGCAACAAGTCGCAGGGCTACGCGACGACCTTCATCGACATCCCGATCGGCAGCGACCAGTCGGTGGAGACGGCGCTGCAGGTCCTCCGGTCGGTCGTCTCCGGCGTGACCGACGAATCTCCTTGGACCGAAAAGCTGCTCGACGAGCCGGTGGTCGCCGGGGTCGAGTCGATGTCCGGTGGCACGGTGACGCTGCGCATCATCGCCACGTGCGTGCCGAACGAGCAGTATGCCGTCGCCCGCGAGATCCGCGAGCGCGCGAAGGTGTCCCTCGACCGGGCCGGCGTCCGGGGGCCGCAACTGCCGCCATACGGCAGCCCGAGCGGCACCTGAGAGGATCGCCGGGTGACGACGTTCTACGACGAGGTCGGCGGGCAGGAGACCTTCCGGAAGCTGGTGCACGAGTTCTATCGCGGCGTCGCGGCGGACCCGCCCCTGAAGGCGATCTACCCCGAGGAGGAGCTCGGCCCGGCCGAGGAGCGGTTGCGGATGTTCCTCGAGCAGTACTGGGGCGGCCCGACGACCTACAGCGAGCGGCGCGGCCATCCGCGGCTCCGGATGCGGCACGTTCCGTATGCCGTGACGCCTGCCCAGCGGGACCGCTGGTTGCTGCACATGATGAACGCCGTCGACACGCTCGACCTGGACGAGACGCACGACGGCCTGCTGCGCGACTACCTCACGCGGGCGGCCTATTCGCTAGTGAACGCTTGGGACGACGCCCCTCCCGGCGACGGCTGAGGAACCAGTGATCAGCGCCACCCGGACCGGATTCGCATGCGGCCTCACCGGTCGGCACACTTGACCGGGTGACCGTTTGGACCAACAGCTCCGCACAGCTCGTGCACCGCGCCCACCCGGACGGCGAGTGGTGGCGCAGTGCTGTGATCTACCAGATCTACCCGCGCTCCTGGGCGGACGCCGACGGCAACGGCGTCGGCGATCTGCCCGGCATCACCTCCCGACTGCCCTACCTGCGTGGCCTGGGAGTCGACGCGATCTGGCTGTCGCCGTTCTACACCTCCCCGCAGGCGGACGCCGGGTATGACGTCGCCGACTACCGCGACATCGACCGGCTCTTCGGCACACTGGCCGACGCGGACGAGCTGATCCGCGCCGCACACGACAACGATTTGCGCATCATCGTCGACCTGGTCCCCAACCACACCTCCGACGAGCACGCGTGGTTCCAGGCGGCGCTGGCCGCGGCGCCCGGTTCGCCGGAGCGTGACCGCTACATCTTCCGCGACGGCCGGGGCGCGAGCGGCGAGCAACCACCCAACGACTGGCAGAGCGTGTTCGGCGGCGACGCGTGGACCCGCATCGTCGAGCCCGACGGCACGCCCGGCCAGTGGTACCTGCACCTCTTCGACCGCAAACAGCCGGACCTCAACTGGGAAAACGCAGTAGTGCGAAGCGAATTCGAGGACATCCTGCGCTTCTGGCTGGACCGTGGCGTCGACGGCTTCCGCGTCGACGTCGCGCACGGACTCGTCAAGGCGCCCGGCCTGCCCAACTGGCGTGGGTCGATGAACATGCTCGACATGTCCGACGAACCGCGGGGTCACCCGCCGATGTGGGACCAGGACGGCGTGCACGAGATCTACCACGACTGGCGCAAGATTCTGGATTCCTACGACGGGCAGCGCGCGATGTGCGCCGAGGCCTGGGTGGAGCCGCCGGAGCGCGCCGCGCGCTATGTGCGGGCCGACGAGTTCCAGCAGGCGTTCAACTTCGACTTCCTCACCACGCCCTGGCGAGCGGCCGACCTGAGGGCGTCGATCGAACGCTCCTACCGCTCGAACGACGCCGTCGGCGCGCCGACGACGTGGGTACTGTCCAACCACGACGTGGTCCGGCACGCCACGCGGCTCGCGCTGCCGGTGGGCAGCCCGCGGTCGAACGGCATCTTCGCGACCGACCCGCAGCCCGACGCGGCGCTCGGCCGGCGGCGTGCCCGGGCCGCGACCACGCTCATGCTCGCTCTCCCGGGCAGCGCCTACCTCTACTACGGCGAGGAGCTGGGTCTGCCCGAGCACACGACGCTGCCGGACGACGTCCGCCAGGATCCGGCATACCAACGCACCGGCCACAAGGAGGCCGGCCGCGACGGCTGCCGCATCCCGATGCCGTGGGAAAAGGACGCTCCTTCTTACGGATTCGGGCTGGGAGGGGACTCTTGGCTGCCGCAGCCGGAGTCGTACGGCGAGCTGGCCGTCGACCAGCAGGACGGCGTCGCCGGCTCCACCCTCGAGCTCTACCGGCAGCTGCTGCGTCTGCGCCGTGAGCTCGACCTCGGCGAAGGCTCACTGACGCAGGTTGACCTCGGCACGGACGTCGTGGCCTATGACGTCACGAGTGGCGACAGCACCGTGCGCGTGATCCTCAACCTGGGCAGTGCGGACGTCGAACTGCCTTCGGGGAGTGAGGTTCTGGTGCGTAGCGGTGGCGACCTCGATACGGGCTCGCCTAGCGGCTCGCCCTACTCGGCCAGCCACACTGTGGGTGGCCGTATCGCGGTCCCCACGGACACGGCGGTGTGGGTGCGCGTCTAGCGCACCAGCACGTGGCCGACGGGCGTGGTGAGCCGGTGCCAGTTGCCCGCTGCGTAGACCCGAGCCGTTTGCCCAACCGCGAAGCCGAGCGTGTATGACGCGAAGGCCACCCCGGACGGCAGACCCACCGCACCGCCCGCGGCGGCCATGGGCCGGGACCACACCGCGCGGCGCAGCGCGTCGACGGCGTGAGCACCCGACCCCTCGGGCGCTCCCGCCGTGATTTCGGCGATGCCCTCGGCCGCGACCTGCTGCAGTGTCGGCACCGGGATGTCACCGACCGGCTGCCACCCGCCCTGGGGCGGCGAGATCGCGGCCCAACCGGCCCGCACCTCGGTCGGTGGCACCGCCAGCTCGGCGCCGCCCGGCTCGCGCGCGAACCGATCGGCGAGCCCGGCCAGCGGGACGACGACGTCCAGCCGGACCGGTTCCGCGAGCGGCAGCACCCGCAGGCCGAGCGTGGTCCCCTCCCGGGTCAGCCCGTGGCCGGACAACACGCCGACCCAGGCCGCGAGTGCCTGACCGACGGCCTGCAACCGCATCGCACCGTCGGCCTCCAGCTGCCGGGCGCGTGCGACATACGTCACCAGGTCGGCGCGGGTCTCGGCGTCGGCCAGCCGGAGGATCACGCGTGTCCCTTGGGCCGTCTCTTCATCCGGACGGGCGCGTCGACATACTTCTCCAGCACGGCGCGGTGCTCGGCGGCGATGCGCACCGGTCGCTGGGTGGCCATGTCGAAGACGACCTGGGTGGTCTCGGCGACGGCATACACCTCGGCGTCCGGCTCCCGTGACGCGCGAATCTCATAGCTGGTGTCGAACGACGCTCCGGACAACTGGGACACCCACATCCCGACCACGACGGGTTCCTTGCGCCAGTGCAGCTGGCGCAGGTAGTCGATCTCGGCGCGTGCGATGAGCAGCGGCGGCCGACCGTCCGGCCCGGTCTCGACGCCGGTGAACCAGTCGGCGAAGCCGACGACGCGCGCTTCCTCCAGCAGCCGGAGGAACTGCACGTTGTTGACATGGCCGAGCGCGTCCATGTCGGACCAGCGCACGGGGACGTCCACGTAATAGGGGCGGGCAGGCATGCCTGTCATCGTCCCAGGTCGATCGCTACGCTCGCCGGGTGACCTCCGACAACCCGACCCTTCAGCCATCGCCCGTCGAAGACCTGCTGTCCGTTCTCGACCTCCGCAACGTGGGCGAGGCACGCTCGAACTCGGTCATCGACGCCCCCGACGGCGCCCCCGAGATGGACCTCAGCGAGCGCACCCTGCAGTTGTTCACCGGCCGTAGCCAGCGCACGCCGCACGGGCGCGCGTTCGGCGGCCAGGTCCTCGCGCAGAGCGTCATCGCGGCCGGGCGCACCGTCGAGGCGGCCGGCCTGTCGACTCGGCCGATCCACTCGCTGCACGCCTACTTCATCCGGCCGGGCGACTCGGAGCACCCGATCGAGTTCGGGGTCGAGAACCTTCGCGACGGCAACTCCTTCTCGGTGCGGCGGGTCTACGCGATGCAGTACGGTCACACGCTCCTGTCCGCCACGCTCTCCTTCCAGGAGCCGGCGGAGGGCCTGGATCACCAGGCCGAGATGCCGTCGGTGCCCGACCCCGACCGGGTCCGCACCACCGCCGAAGAGCTGGCCGGCATCGACCATCCGGCGGTCGAGCACTGGAAGCGACGGGCACTGGACGTCCGCACCGTCGAAGGCGCGATCTACCTGGTGCCGGGGCGCCAGCATTCCGCACACCAGCACGTCTGGATGAAGGCCGTCGAAGCACTCCCCGACGACCCGTTGCTGCATGCCGCGGTGCTCGCCTACGCGTCGGACTACTCGCTGCTGGAGTCCGTGCTGCGCCGTCACGGACTGGTCTGGGCCGACCCCCGGCTGCGGCCGGCGAGCCTGGACCACGCCATGTGGTTTCATCGCCCGGGTCGCATCGACGACTGGGTGCTCTACGAGCAGGAGTCGCCCTCCGCGTCGGGCGGTCGCGGGCTCGGGCTGGGCAAGATCTTCTCGCTGGACGGCAAGCTGATCTGCTCGGTCGCCCAGGAAGGCATGGTCCGCGTCAAACAATGACCGGCGACGAGCACCTCCTCGCGGCCTGGCGCGCGGAGGAACGCGACCAGCCGGAGGGCTGGGACTTCAGCTCACTCGAGGGGCGGATGACGGAGGACTCCGAGCCGTGGGATCTGCCGGCCGTATGGCGGGCCGCCCTCGCGTCCGCCACGCGCGTGCTCGACATGGGCACCGGCGGAGGCGAGTTCCTGTCCCGCTTCTCCGCCGTGCTGCCGGAACACACCGTCGTCACGGAGGGCTGGCCGCTCAACGTGCGGGTCGCGCACGACCGGCTCGCGTCATACGGCGTCGGCGTGGTCGGGGCCGACAACGAGCCGGACGACTGCCTGCGGGAACGACTGCCGTTCGCGGACGCGAGCTTCGACTTGGTGCTCAACCGGCATGAGTCCTTCGCTCCGGCAGAGGTGTTCCGGGTGCTGTCGCCGGGCGGCAGCTTTCTCACCCAGCAGGTCGGAGGCGACGAATTCGCTGAGATACGAGAAGCTTTCGACATGCCGCCGACCGCGCCGCACGTGACCTACGAACGCTTTCGAATCGGCCTCACCGACGCCGGTTTCGACGTCGTCGACGGCGGCGAGACCTCTGGTCACTACGAATTCCGGGACGTGGCGGCGCTGGTCGCCTACGTGCAACTCGTGCCCTGGGACGTGCCGGACGACTTCACCGTCGAGCGGTATGCCGAGGCGCTGCTCGCCCTGCACGCGTCCGGCCCGGCAGCGGGGCAACCGTTGCGCGCGACGCGGAAACGCTTCTGGCTCCAGGCCATCAAGCCTTCCGGCAGCTGACCGTCCTCACGGCACGATGACCAGCTTGCCGCGGGTGTGGCCCTCCCGACTGAGGTCGAACGCCGTGCCGACTTCGTCCAGGCCGAAGGTTCCCGCGACGTCGACCGTGAGTTTGCCGGCATCGGCCAGTTCCGCCAGCGTCACGAGGCCGTCGTGGTCCGGTCGCACCCATACGTAGTCGCCGCCGTGCGCCGTCACCGTGGGGTCGGCCACAGATGCGTGCCGGCCACCGGGAGCGAGCACTGCCAGCGTGGTGTCCTCGACGTCGCCCACGAAATCGGCCGACGCGTCGACACCGTGCGGAGCGAGCGAACGGACCCGCTCGGCGAGGCCCTCGCCATACGTCACGGGTTCCGCGCCGAGAGAGCGCAGATAGGCGTGGTTGCGTTCGGACGCCGTGCCGATGACCCGCGCCCCGGCGGCGACCGCAAGTTGCACGGCGCAGCTACCGACCCCACCGGACGCACCATGGACGAGCACCGTCTTGTCGCTCCCGTCCGGCCAGATCCCGGTCGCCCGCAAGGTGCGGAGCGCGGTCAGTCCGGCGAGCGGCAGGCCGCCGGCCTGCTCGAAGGTGAGGGTGTCCGGCTTACGCGCGACGGCGACCGCGGAAACCGCGACGAGTTCGGCGAAAGTACCCGCATGCACGACGTCCTTACGTGCGTAGGCGTAGACCTCGTCACCGATTGCGAATTCGGGGGTGTCGGGACCCACTGCGCGCACAACACCGGCGACGTCCCAACCGGGGATCACCGGGAAGACGGCGTCCATCAACCCGTCGAGATAGCCGGCCATCACCTTCCAGTCGACCGGGTTGAGCCCGGCTGCCCGCACCTCGATGAGCACGGCACCGGGCGCGACCTTCGGGTCCGGTAGTTCACCGACCGTCAAGCTCGAATTATCTTGGCAATAGGACGAATAAGTGGCTGCACGCATCACTGACTCTCCGGTCGGGGACGGCTCACGTCGAGCCGCGTTCAGTGTAGGACCGCAGACCGTGCGACCTCCGGGCCGAGGGCTCGCAGGGCCGGCGACGGCTCGCCGGAACCTGAGGAATGACGCGAATCCGTGGGATCGCACCATATTCTGCAGGCATGGGTGAACGAACCCGCTGGCGCCAGGAGCGGGTCTACGTCCGCCGCAGACGGGTTGCGCTCGCAGTTGTGGCGATCATGTGTCTGGTCCTCGCGACCTCGGTGGTCGCACTGTGGCAGTCTTTCAGTCCCGGCGCGGCGGAAGCGCAAGGTGCTCCGACGTCCAATCGGGCCAGCACCAAAGCCGCTGCTGCCGTTGCGAGTTCGAGCGCACCGCGACAGCGACAACCCTCATCCGGCACCGCCTTGCAACAGATCGACCGGTTCACCGGTGGCATCACGCCCAAGTCCGTCGACGCGAGCGGACACGGGCTGGTGCTCGCCAACAACATGATCTACAGCCACTCGATCACGGTCTACGACAGCAAGAGTCACCAGTTGGTCAAGCGCCTGCCGGACTCGATCGACCTGTCGAAGTTCGGCTTCCCCGATCACCGCGGCGTCGCCAAGGGTGGACCGGTCGAAGCCGCGTGGACCAGCGACGCGAAATACGCCTACGTCTCCAACTACGTGATGTCCGGACCGGGCTTCAAGGGTTTTGCCAAGGACGAGTGCTCCCCCACGAGCGGCTTCGACCGCGGCTTCGTCTACCGCTTCAACGCCACGACGATGGACTGGGACCAGGCGATCGAGGTCGGCGCGGTGCCGAAGTTCGTCGCGATCACCCCCGACCAGCGGTCAGTAGTGGTCAGCAACTGGTGTGACTTCACGATCAGCATCATCGACCGCGCAACGGCCAAGCAGGTGAAGGTGATCAAACTCGCGGCCCAGCCGCGCGGCATCGTCATCATGCCGGACAACCGGACGGCATACGTCGCCGCGATGTATGGCAACAAGGTCTTCCGGGTCAACCTCGCGACCGGCGAACATCACGTGATCCTGGCCGTCAACCGGCCGCGGCACTTGGTGCTTTCCCCCGACAGCAGGTGGCTCTACCTCGCGGCGAGCGGCACCAACCGCGTCTACAAGATCGACACCAGCACGGACAAGGTGGTGTCCCAAGTGGTTTCGGGACCGGAGCCGCGCAGCATGACGATCTCGCAGGACGGCACCGCGCTGTATGTCGTCAACTACTTCGGCAAGTCCGCGAGCAAGATCCGCACTGCCGACATGAAAGTCGTGCAGCGGGTGCCGACCGATCCGTCCCCGATCGGCATCACCTACGACGACGCGACGCATCAGGTATGGGTCGCGTGCTACGGAGGCAGCATGCTCGTCTTCGACGACAGCAAACGGTTGGCGTCGGCATCGCCGCCTGCCGGCGCGGCACCCACCCCGGCAGGCACGGTCAGCGCGACGGCCGAATGAACCGCGCCGAGGTCGTGTGCTGAGATTCGACGTATGCCGATCCCGCTCCCTCTCACGCCGGTCACCCTGTCCGGGCGACTCGTCCGCCTCGAACCGCTCAGCCACGACCACCACGACGGCCTGGTCGAAGCGGCCGGCGACGGCACGATGTGGGATCGCTGGTACACCTGGGTGCCGCGGCCGGACGGGATGCGCGCGGAGATCGACCGCCGGCTGGCGCTGCAGGACGCCGGCACGATGCTGCCCTTCACAGCGGTCCGCGTGGCCGATGGAGCCGTGCTGGGCATGACGACCTTCATGGACATCGTGCCGTCTGTGCCGCGCGTGGAGATCGGCTCCACCTGGAACCGTGAGTCGACCCATGGCACCGGGACGAACGCGGAGAGCAAGCTGCTGCTGATGACGCATGCCTTCGAGACATGGCAGGTCGAAGCGGTGCGCTATCGCACCCACAAGATGAACCTGCAGTCCCGAGCCGCCATCGAACGGCTGGGCGCCGAACTGGAGGGCATCCTGCGCGCCGACTCGATCGACGAGCAGGGCGTCGTGCGGGACACCGCACAGTACAGCATCGTCGCGCGCAGCTGGCCGATGGTGAAGGCCAATCTTCAGCACCGCCTTCGGCACCGGTGGCCTGACCTGCCGTAACTCGGTTGCCGGTGTCAGCGGTCCCCGACACGATGGCCGGATGACTTCACGAGCCGCGAACTTCTGCATCGACGCTGCCGATCCCTGTGCCCAGACCCTGTGGTGGGCACAGGTTCTCGGCGACTACCGGATCGAGTGCGGCGACGAGCCGCAGCCGGGTGACGAGGAGGCCGGGTTGACCGGGCCGGACAACACCTATCTGTTGTTCCTCAAGGTGCCCGAGCCCAAGACGGTCAAGAACCGCATGCACATCTGCCTGCGGTCCACCGACCTCACCCGGGACGAGGAGGTCGAGCGCATCCTCGGCCTCGGAGCCACCATGGTCGACGACCTCCGGCAGCCCGACCGCGGCTGGGCGGTGCTGGCCGACCCGGAGGGCAACGAGTTCTGCGTCCTCCTTTCGGACAAGGAACTCGCCGCCCGCTCCTCGGTCGAGTAGCGCCCGCACGGCGCGGCGCAGAAGGGCCGGGCCCGAAATGGACCCGGCCCTTTGCGCGGACGGTGCGCCACATTCAGAGCGTTCGACTGGAGGCCGAACTCAATCGCGGGTGAGGCGGCGGTGGGTGACGCGGTGCGGGCGGGCGGCGTCGGCGCCGAGCCGCTCCACCTTGTTCTGCTCGTAGGAGTCGAAGTTGCCCTCGAACCAGTACCAACTGGCCGGGTCCTCGTCGGTGCCCTCATACGCGAGGATGTGCGTCGCGACCCGGTCGAGGAACCACCGGTCGTGGCTGATGACCACCGCGCAGCCGGGGAAGTCGAGCAGGGCGTTCTCCAGGGAGCCGAGGGTCTCGACGTCCAGGTCGTTGGTCGGCTCGTCGAGCAGCAGCAGGTTGCCGCCCTGCTTGAGGGTGAGCGCGAGATTGAGCCGGTTGCGTTCGCCACCGGACAGCACGCCTGCCTTCTTCTGCTGGTCCGGGCCCTTGAAGCCGAATTGGGACACGTAGGCACGGGAAGGGATCTCGACCTGGCCGACCCGGATGTGGTCCAACCCGTCGGAGACGACCTCCCACAGCGTCTTCTCCGAGTCGATGCCGGCTCGGGACTGGTCGACGTAGGAGATGTCGACGGTCTCGCCGACCTTGACCGAGCCCTCGTCCGGCTCTTCGAGACCGACGATGGTCTTGAAGAGCGTGGTCTTGCCGACGCCGTTCGGACCGATGACCCCGACGATGCCGTTGCGCGGCAGGGTGAACGACAGTCCGTCGATCAGCACCCGGTCGCCGAAGCCCTTCGTGAGGTCGGTGACCTCGATGACCTGCGAACCGAGCCGCGGTCCCGGCGGGATCTGGATCTCCTCGAAGTCCAGCTTCCGGGTGCGCTCGGCCTCGGCCGCCATTTCCTCGTAGCGCGCGAGGCGCGACTTGCTCTTGGTCTGGCGCGCCTTCGCGTTGGAGCGGACCCACTCCAGCTCCGACTTCAGTCGCTTCGCGAGCTTGGCGTCCTTCTTGCCCTGGATCTGCAGACGCTCCTGCTTCTTCTCCAGGTAGGTCGAGTAGTTGCCTTCGTAGGGGTAGAGCCGGCCCCGGTCGACCTCACAGATCCAGCCGGCCACGTGGTCGAGGAAATAGCGGTCGTGGGTCACGGCCAGCACGGCGCCGGCGTATGCCGCGAGGTGCTGCTCGAGCCAGTTGACCGACTCCGCGTCCAGGTGGTTGGTCGGCTCGTCGAGCAGCAGCAGGTCGGGCTTGGACAGCAGCAGCTTGCACAGAGCGACTCGGCGCCGCTCGCCACCGGAGAGCACCGTCACGTCGGCATCGCCCGGCGGGCACTGGAGTGCGTCCATCGCCTGCTCCAGCTGCGAGTCGAGGTCCCACGCGTCGGCCGCGTCGATCTTCTCCTGCAGCTGACCCATCTCGGCCATCAGCTTGTCGAAGTCGGCATCCGGCTGCGACATCTCCTCGGAGATCGCGTTGAACCGGTCGAGGTCGGCCTTGATCTGCCCGAGGCCTTCCTCGACGTTGCCGCGGACGTCCTTCTCCTCGTTGAGCGGCGGCTCCTGCAGCAGGATGCCGACGCTGTAGCCGGGCGAGAGCCGCGCCTCACCATTGGAGGGCTGGTCGAGGCCGGCCATGATCCTCAGGATCGTGGACTTACCGGCACCGTTGGGGCCCACGACGCCGATTTTCGCGCCGGGGTAGAAGGACATGCTGACGTCATCGAGGATCAGCTTGTCCCCGACAGCCTTGCGCGCCTTGGTCATGGTGTAGATGAACTCGGGCATGCCAATCAGGCTATCGGGGCGATGCCGCCCCGCCGAAATCGTGGCAGCCCGCCCGGTGCCGGGCGTGACGAACGTCTCCCGCCGGCTCGGTCAGCCCGCTTGCTCGACCAATGGACCGGTGGACGCGGTGGGCAGGTCGTCGTCCTCGACCGGCTGCCCGAAGGGGCCTTCCCCGTCGGCCTGCTCCGCGACGGCGCGCTCCGCCCAGGGGTCCGTCCGCCCGGCGGATCCGGCCTGGCGCCAGCTCGGCTGCTGCTCGCCGGACTGCCGCTGACTCGAGACCCGCTGGTAGGTGGCGATGCCGAAGCGCAGGTCCGGACCGACGCCGCGTGCCTCGATCTCCGGCGCGGAGCGGGTGTCTCCGGTTGCGGTCTCCCACTGGTCGATCCGCAGCGTCCCCTGGACCACCACCGCGTCGCCCTTGGACAGGGACTTGTAGACGTTGCTGCCGAGCTGCCGGAAGGCGACCACCTTGTAGAAGGAGCTGCGGCCGTCCACGTAGCCGCCCGTTGCCTGATCGCGGTGGAACTCGTTGACCGCGACCCGGAAGGTCGTGAAATCGCCTTTGGCGCTGGTGATCCGCTCCGGCTTGGCGACCAGGTTGCCGCGGATGGTCAGGGTTGTCTCGTTCATGTCGCATCCTTCGCACTGTTGCGGGCGGCGCGGCCGTCGGTCGCGCCGGCTGAGTGGTCTCAGCGTGGAAGGAATCGAGAAGGCTGTGCAGGGTCGCCGCGACATCCTGTGCACGAGACGCCCCGGCAGGTCCGGGATGTGCACAACCGCAGCGCGAACCGATCAGCCGGCAGCGACGGCGAGCGCCTCTCGCGTGTCGCGGTGCGCCTGCAGCACGTGCGCCACCGGATCGACGATCGCCTCGATCCCGACCACTGCGATCGACGCACGCAGGCGACCCTCCATCTGGGCGGCGCGACGTCGGGCCCCGCGAGCCGCCACCCACCGGGAGATCAGAGCCAGCAGCAGACCCGCGAGCAGGCCGAACACCAGCAGCAGCAACGGGATCGGCAGTCCCAGCCATTTCGGCGCGCTGGTGTCGATGTGGGCGAAACCGAGCACCGCCAGCACGACCAGCCAGCCCAGTCCCACCACGGCAACAGCAGCGAAGAACCATTGCAGCACGGAGCAGACGGTCCACCAGGCCGGCTTGCGGCCGTGCAGCTCGGTGCCGATCACCGCCTGGTCGAGGGCGTCGTGCAAGCGGTCGTCGCTCGGTGTCGCCGCTTCCTGAGCGGCATCCGCCCAGGGAGCCGGCAGTCCCTCGGCGGCTCGCCGGCCCAGCTTGCGACTCGCGACGTCGACCGCCGCACGGGTCGCCGGGCCGGGCGGCGGCAGCGACGTCCTGCCGAGCGCGAGCTTGGCGCCCGAACGATTCATCGCGTGGGCATCGTCCAGCCGCAGACGCCGCAACGGCTCGGGTCGCAGGCGGTGCACCCACCGGGTGAACGGCCAGCCACCGTGACGCTCCGCCTGCAGTTGGTAGTCACGGCGGACCGCGTCGACCACCGCCGGGACACCAGCGGCCCGGCACAACGCATCGGTCAGCTCGAACGCATCGTCGGCATGCAGCGTCGGCTCGTGCGGAGCGACACCGGCCTGCAAGCTCCGCGCCGACGCGCGCACGTCGGCGAGCAGCCGCTGCTCGGCGGCATTGCGCTGCTGGACCACCGACGCGATGGTGCCCGCGAGATCGTCCACGCCATACCCGCGGACGGCGGACGTGGGCAGGACCGGGACGTCCGCGAGGCCGTCGGCGGCGAGCAACCGCTGCAGGTCCTCGATGCACTCGGAGATCTCGGCACGGCCGAGGCGGTCGATCTGGTTGAGCACCACCAACGAGACGGCGCTGTGGCTCGCCATCCGTTTCACGTAGTCGTCGTGGAGCACCGCGTCGGCATACTTCTGCGGGTCGGTGACCCAGACGAACACGTCGGCCAGCTCGATCACCCGATCGGCTTCGGCACGGTGCTCCGCGACCCGTGAGTCGAAGTCGGGCAGGTCGAGCAGCACGAGCCCGTCCAGTGTCTCGGCGCGGCGGGCGGTGCGCGGCACCTGATGCCGGGTGCCGACCTGCAGCCAGTCGAG
Source organism: Flexivirga sp. YIM B11880 (assembly GCF_058148645.1). Taxonomy (NCBI): domain Bacteria; kingdom Bacillati; phylum Actinomycetota; class Actinomycetes; order Micrococcales; family Dermacoccaceae; genus Flexivirga; species Flexivirga sp. YIM B11880. The sequence continues at coordinate 26,598 of NZ_JBMAMH010000002.1, read as the reverse complement.
CAGCTCACCGCTCGGCTCGTCGCCCCACATCGCCGCCGTGGGCACCGACGTCGTCGGGCGGCGCGCACCGATTCGTGAAACCGGCTCTGCCACCAGGGCATTGAACAAACTCGACTTGCCGCTGCCGGTCGCGCCGGCCAGCACCACGACGGTGCGACCGCCCACGATCGACTGACGGGCGGGGACCTTGCGCAGCACGTGCTCGGCGTGCGCCACGGCGTCGGGCGGCAGCTTGTCACCACCCATGCGCAGCGCCTCGCGGAGCGCTTCGGCGTGTGCCGTGACCTCGTCCCAGCCGCTCTTCTTCTTCGGCTTCTTCTTCGCACTCATCGCGCCGCCCTGACCTGCTCCACGGCCGCTCGCAACTCGGTCGCGGACGTCGCACCCGTGCCCACTCCGGCCAGCACCTCATCGAAGCGGGCCCGCTCGGCGGCATACAGCTCCTCGCTGCGCGCGAGCAGCCGGGTGCGCGCCTTGCGCGCCAGGGTGCGGACCGCCTGGTCACCGAACACCGCTTCGAGCAGCCGTTGCGCCAGGACGGCCGAGCCGCCCGCGATCCCGACCTCGGCCCCGGTGAGGCCGGCGGTGGCGGAGAAGACGACCAGCATCAGCAGCACCGCGATCCCGTTGACGCCGAACGCCAGGAACCGCGCGGTGGTGCGTTTGCCGCCCGCCTCGTCCCGCACCATGGCGAGCACGTCGTCCTGCCAGGACCGCACCAATTTCTCCGTCTCTGCTTGGAAACCCTTGCTGACAGAGGCAAGTTCGGGATGTTGCCGGACGAGCTCCGCTCCCCCGGCGGTATGCCGCCACGACCGCGTCACGTCGATCGCCGCCGTCTCTCCGCGCGCCTGCAACAGCGCGGCGACACCGGTCTGCAGCGCGGCGCCCAGGTCGTTGGCGGGCTGCTGACGGCCTCGTCCGCGCAGCGCGGTGCCGACCCGATCGCGGATCCGGCTGACTCCTGCTTCGAGCTGCCGGAACACCTCGCCCGTGCCGACGAACTCCTGCCATCGCGCGAGCACCTCGCCGCGCAGCAGTGTGCCGTCCTCCATGCCGGCGGCGACGCCGGCCAACGCTGCGGCATACGCATCCCTTGCGGTGTCGCGCAGCTCGCCGATCGCGTCCGACTGCTCGATGAGCGCCAGCTCGAGTGCGGCAGCGCGGCTGTCGAGCGAGTCGAGCGCGCCCTGCAGCGTCCGCCGGATCACGATGCTGCGGGCGTGCTGATCAGCGGCCAGCGAGGACAGCCAGCCGTTGATCCGTGCGACCTCGACCTGCGGCAACAGGCCGACCCGGCTGAGGGTCGTCTCGGCGATCGCGAACACCGGTGACTGGCCGAGGCCCTGCTCCATGAGCATTGTCGCGAAGTCGGCGCGGACCTCCTCCATGGCATCCAGTGGCACCCGGTCGAGCACGACGGCCACCGACGTGCCCCGTTGGATCGCCTGGTGCAACAGGTCCCAGGGCACCGCATCGGCATACCGCATAGCCGTGGTGACGAAGAGCCAGAGGTCCGCCGCGGCGAGCAGCTGCCGCGCGAGGTCGCGGTTGGCCGCGACCACGGAGTCGATGTCGGGTGCGTCGAGCAGGGCCAGGCCCTGCGGCACGTTGCCCGGCACCAGACGCAGCGTGCCCGGGTCGCCGGCCTCCTCCACGTCGCCGGTCAGTCGGGCCAGCCCTGGCAACACCCTGCTGCCCGTGAACCAGCGCTCGTCGGCCGGGTTGTGGATCAACGTCGAGGCCCGGGTCGTGGGCCGCAGCACCCCGCTCTTGGTGACCACTTCTCCCACCAGCGAGTTGACCAGCGTGGACTTTCCGGCACCCGTCGAACCACCGACGACCGCCAGCAGCGGGGCATCGAGCGACGCAGCGCGCGGGAGGATGTAGTCGTCCAGCTGGCCGAGGAGTTCGGCCCGGTCCCGCCGCGCTCGCTCGACGGCGGTCAGCTGGAGCGGGAATGCCGTCGCGGCGACACCGCGGCGCAGGGTCTGCAACGCGGCCAGCAGTCGTTCACCATCGACGTCCCCGGACACACCGGTCATCATTTCGCGGCGGCGTGCGCGACTCAACTTGGCCCGCCGTGGACGGTCCGGAAAGCCGGCGATCCAGCGTCGGGTGAGAGCGGAGTCACCGTGCGCCCCCGTCGGCGGCTCGCCCGGCCTCGTACCTCGACCGCCCGAAGCCGCCTGTTACTTCTGCCGCGGTCGCAAACCAGCAGCAAGCTGCTGTGTGCGCCCCCGGCAGGACTCGAACCTGCGACCTAGACATTAGAAGTGACTTGCTCTATCCAGCTGAGCTACGGGGGCAAGGATCCGCAGATTACCGGACTTCGGCGTGGGCGCCCCGTGTCACCCGATCAGGCGGCGGACCTCGTCGTGCGAGGTCTGCGCGAAATCCCGATAGCCCGCGCCGACCGCCACGAACTGCGCCGGCATCCAAGGGCACACCAGCCGGTCGACCTCGGTGGCGAGCGCCCGGCACACGTCGGGCGGACCGATCGGCACGGCCGCCACGATGTATGCCGCCCCCTGCTGCTGTATGACGCGCAGCGCGACACGCATCGACGCACCCGTCGCGAGGCCGTCATCGACGACGAGCACCACGCGGTCGCGCAGCGGCAGCGGCGCGCGGGAGCCCCGGTAGCGCGACTCGCGGCGCCGCAGTTCGGCCGTCTCCTTCTGCAGCACCCGCTCGAAGGTCCGCTCCCGGACCCGGCCCTGCGCAATCACCTCGGGATTGCGCACCACGAGCAACCCAGAGGCGCCGGCGGCCACCGCGCCCATCGCCAGTTCCGAGTGGCGCGGGAGCCCGAGTTTGCGGACCACGAGCACGTCCAGCGGCAGCCGTAGTTCCCGCGCGACGACAGCAGCGACCGGCACGCCGCCGCGCGGCAGACCCAGCACGACGGCGTCCTCCCGGCCGGCGAACTCGCGGAGTGAATCAGCGAGCGCCAGCCCCGCCGCCACCCTGTCGGCATACGGCTCGCGGTTCGTCACGATCGCGCCGATCCTGTCCGCAGTGGGCGATCGTCGCCGGGCGCGAAGCGCATCGCGACCAGGGCGATCGTCAGCCGGCGGCGCAGTGCGGGGCGCCGGTCCGAGTAAGGCGGCAGCGTCACCGGGGCACTGTATGTCGCGCCGGCGCGTCATACCAGCGCAGGCTTCCGCGCCGGAGATCCCTAGAGTGATCGGGTGAGCGAAGACAAGGCACGCACCGACCGCATCGTCTGGATCGATTGCGAGATGACCGGCTTGAGCCTGACCGACGACGCGTTGATCGAGGTGGCCGTCCTGGTCACCGACTTCGAACTCAACCAGCTCGGTGACGGCGTCGACGTCCTCATCAAGCCGCCGCAGGAAGCGCTCGACCAGATGAACGACTTCGTCCGCGCCATGCACACCAAGAGCGGCCTGCTCGACGAACTCGCGAACGGCGTGACGATGGACGAGGCCCAGCGCCAGGTCATGGACTATGTGCGCCAGCACGCTTCGGAGGCGGGCAAGTGGCCGCTCGGCGGCAACACGGTGAGCACCGACCGCGGCTTCCTCGCCCGCGACATGCCGGAACTCGAGGCGCACCTGCACTACCGCATCATCGACGTGTCCTCGATCAAGGAGCTGTCCCGCCGCTGGTATCCGCGGGCCTACTTCAACGCACCGGTGAAGACCGGCGGCCACCGTGCGCTCGCGGATATCCGCGAGTCGATCGCCGAGTTGCGCTACTACCGGGAGGCCGTTTTCGTCGCGCAGCCCGGCCCGGACAGCGAGACCGCCAAGGCGATCGCAGCCAAGTTCACCCTCTCCGAGTGAGCAGGCCGGGGGTGGTCACGACCACCCCCCTGCGAGCAGGTACGATTGTCCGCGCTGCCTCCGATCGGATGCAGCCATGGTGGGTGTAGCTCAGCTGGTAGAGCGTCGCGTTGTGGTCGCGAATGTCGCGGGTTCAAGTCCCGTCACTCACCCCATTCCCACGAAGGGCCCGGCCGCTCGGCCGGGCCCTTCGTCTGTATGGCGGCAGGGGATCACCGCTCGCCGAGCAGCACGACCCCGGACCGGAGCAGCCGACGCGTGAGGTCCAGTCCGAGCCGCGATGCGGCGAGTGGTCGACCCTCCACCAGCTCCTGTATGGCGGGCAGCTGCTCCGCCTCGAAGTCGAGCCAGCCGACCCGCGTCTGCAGACGCGAGCGGTCCCACCAGGGTGCGAGCCCGCCGCGGAGGCAGATCACCGACTGCTCGGTGAGCTGGTCGAGCGCTGCCCGTTGGGCGAGCGGGCCGAGCGGGGCCGGCCGTTGCTGGCTGCGCCGGGCCCGCCGGAAGGCCGGTGCCGGGTCGGACTCGTCGAGCGCGGCGACGAGTTGTTTCCGCACCTGCGCCGCAACCGCGTCCGGGCTGTCGACGCCGACCGGCAACGACTCGCGTGCCGCGGGATCCTCGCGCAGCCGGGCGAGCGCTTCGTGGACGAGCTGCTCGGCCACGACATACCGCGTCCAGACATGCACGCCGAGCGTGAGATGGATGGAGAGTTCGCCCTGCGCCTCGGCGGCGTGCAGCCAACCACGCGGCAGGTAGAGGCAGTCGCCGGGGCGCAGCACGGTGTCGATGGCGGGCTCTTCGCGCGCCGCCGCCGCCACCGCCGCGCGATGATCGGTCCACGGCTGGTCGCGCAACGGGTCAGGATGCACCGGCCGGTGGATGATCCAGCGCTTGGTGCCTTCGACCTGCAGCACGAACACGTCGTGAACGTCGTAGTGGTCGTCGAAGCCGCGGTTCTGCGGCGGTGTGACGTAGGCGTTCGCCTGCACCGGATGCGCGAGCTCGCTCGCCAGTTGTGCGGTGAACTCCCCGATCGGCGCCCAGGTCCGGTGCAACGCCTGGAGCACGATCGTGGCGCCGTCGGCGAAGTGCCGCCATACGGCGGTGTCGTCGAGTTGGTCGGCAATCGTGGCGCCCACACCCGCCGGAGCGGTGAAACTGCTGTCCGGCACCGTCGCGCCGTTCTTCGCGAGCCGCAGGAACGGCGTGCGCAGGCCGCGGTGCGCGATGAGTTCGTCGACCGTGTCCGCCGAGAAGAGGTCAGCGTAGTCACCGGCGGCGCGTGTCAGCAGCGCGTGACGGCCCCAGAAGTCCCTGGCGAACTCCGCGACGGAGGTGCGCATGAGGCGCTGCTGGGCGGCCCCGGCGCCTGAGGTGGCATCGGGGCCGTCCGGCTCATGCTGCACCTGGCTCAACTGCTCAGGCTGGCACCGCCGTCGGCGCCGCCGTCCTCCACCCCCGACTCACCGGAGGCACCACCGTCGGCCGGGCCCTCCCCGCCCGCTCCGCCGGTTCCGGTGCCTGCACCGCCGTCCGCGCCGCCGTCGTGCACACCGGAGTTGCCGGAGGAAGCACCACCGTCGGCCGGACCCTCCGCGCCTGCACCGCCGTCCGCGCCACCGTCGTGCGCACCGGGCTGACCCATCGCCCCGCCGTCAGCGGGACCTTCGTGGCCCTCCTGGCCTTCCTCAGCGGGCGGGTACTGCGTGGAATCACTCATGCGTCCTCCTACGGGTCATGGCCCGCGGCCCGGGCCGTGAGGGATCGCGAACATCGTTCACGACGCAGCACGAATGGCTGCACCGTCGCTCTACCCCATCGGCACGGACTCGAAAAGGGACCGGACGTCCCTCTCGTCAGCGAGCGGTGCGCCTCGGGTGCGTGCCGAACCAGAGTTCGCGTCGGTTCTGCTGGTGGCGCTCCACCTGTGCCCGCAGCTCGCTGGGGGCCGGCTCGGTCCAATGGTGCTTCGGCTCGTGGTCTGCCGGCTGGGGCGGAGTGTGGGCGGCCTTGGCCGCCTTCTCCGCCTGCTCCGCGTCGTATGCCGCCCGCCGCGCCCGGCGCTCGGCGTAGATCTCGTCGCGTTCCGGTGTCTCCGGCGGGTCGTATTCGGCACGCACCCTGGCGACCGCCGCCCACCGCTCCTGACGGGTGATGGAGGACTGCTCGATCTTGCGCTTGCGCTCGACTTCCTGCTCGCGCTCCTTGCGTTTGCGTTCCGCCTTTGCGCGCTGCCGGTCGAGCCGGTCACGCACGATCCGGGCCTTCCCCGCCTTGAGCAGGAAGTCGTCGCGCCGGCGCAGCCGTGACTCCTCGATGGCGGCTGCTTCCGCTTCCAGGTCGTGTGCCACGGCGTGCTCTCCTCGGTTGTCGTCGGCGGGTCGCGGGACACTCGCGTCACGCGGCCCGACCAGACCAGTCTTACCCGATCGCCCGGCCGTGCTCGCGTCGCCCACCAGTTGCGCGGCATGTCCGGCCAGCAGCGCCGGGCGCCCGTAGATGTTGCGGTCTCCTGCGGCGTCCCGCATCGAATCGAGCCGCAGTTCGTGCGCGGTGTCGTATTCGTCGGCCGCCTTGAGATCCTGTTTGCGCCACGTCTGGTCGTCCTTGGGCGGCAGCAGGATCAGCTCCTCGGCGGGCAGGCCGGACTTCAGCTGCCTGGTGCGGATCAGCTCCGCGTCCACCTCGGCTCCGAACAGCATGGCCACGTTGGTGATCCACAACCAGAGCATGAACATCAGCGCGCCGGCGAAGGCGCCATACGTCTTCTGATAGCTGGCGCCGTGCGACAGCCCGAAGTAGATGACCAGCACCGCCGAGGCGACCACCCACACGGCGAAGCCGATCAGGGCGCCCCAGGTGAAGATGTTCCGCTTGGTCTTGCGGACGTTGGGCGTCGCCCAGTAGAGCATCCCGATGATGAACACCACGATGAGCACGACGAACGGCCATTTGGCGATGTCCCAGATCTGTGTCGCCTGGCTCGGGATCCCGACCTCGGCAGCGATCGAGTCCGCGACCTTGCCGGTGGTGACGAGCGCGAACATCACCAGGATGAGCAACACGATCTCGACGATCGTCACGAGGTAGAGCGCCGGCCGCAGCTTCCACACCGGACGGCCCTCGGGCACGTCGTAGATCGTGTTGAGTGCCCGGCTGAAACCGCCGACGTAGCCGGACGCCGACCAGATCGACAGCAGAATGCCGACGGCCAACGCGATCCCGCCACCGCCCTGGGTGTGGACGTGCTCGACGAAGGTGCGGATGTTCTCGATCGTCTTGTCGTGCGTGCTCTTGCCCAGGACGCTCGCCACGATGTCGATCACCTTCGTCGGCGTGTCCTTGCCGCCGAAGACGTTGATCAGCGACAGCACGGCTATGAGCCCCGGAAAGAGGGACTGCATCGAGAAGTAGGTGAGCGCCGCGGCCTTGTCGGTGCACTGGTCGGAGCCGAATTTGCTCACCGCCCGCTTCAGCGCCACCTTCCAGTCGGCCTTCGCGGTGACGTCCGGCGTCTCCTCGGGGCGCTCGACTTCTTCCTCGTCCAACAGCAGCATCGACATCCGAAGTCATCCTTCGATCGGGGCCAGAGGTGAGGGACCTCTTGGCAACCTAGCGCCTGGCACACTCGATTTCATGTCTGCAGCGCGTGCCTGCTATGTTTTTCCACGCACCGAGCGCCATTAGCTCAATTGGCAGAGCAGCTGACTCTTAATCAGCGGGTTCGGGGTTCGAGTCCCTGATGGCGCACCACCTGCAAAAGCTCCGAATCGTTCTGCGGTTCGGAGCTTTTCGATGTGTGCCGGGTGTCTCCGGTATGACGTGACCCCGCTCACCCGCTCGGCAGCACGTCGTAGCAGACTGTCCGACGTGCGTGCGCTGGCAAAGACAGGGGCCCGACCGGGTCTGGAGCTGATCGACGCCCCGGAGCCGTCACCCGGCCCGACGGACGTCAAGATCAAGGTATGGCGGGCCGGTCTCTGCGGCACCGACCTGCATCTGGAGGGCTGGGACGACTGGGCCGCCTCCACCGTGAATCCGCCGCTCATCACCGGGCACGAGTTCTTCGGCGAGGTCGTCGAGACCGGCGCCGACGTGACCAGCGTCGAGGTCGGCCAGAAGGTGTCCGGCGAGGGGCACGTGGTGTGCGGCGAGTGCCGCAACTGCCGTGCCGGACGACGGCACCTGTGCATCCGGACCAGCTCGGTGGGCGTCAACCGGGACGGTGCCTTCGCCGACTATGTCGTCATCCCCGCGTCCAACGTGTGGGTGCAACCGGACGACATGGACCCCGACGTCGGCGCGATCTTCGACCCGTTCGGCAACGCCACGCACACCGCGCTGTCCTTCCCGATCGCCGGCGAGGACGTGCTCGTGACCGGGGCGGGACCGATCGGTGTCATGGGCGCTGCGATCGCCAAGCACGTCGGGGCGCGGTATGTCGTCGTGACCGACGTCAGCGACTACCGGCTGGAGCTGGCCAGGGCCGCCGGCGCCGACCGGGTGGTCAACGTCTCGCGCGAGCGGATCGCCGACGCCCAGCGCGACCTGGGCATGCGCGAGGGCTTCGACATCGCCCTGGAGATGTCCGGGAACCCTTCTGCGGTCGCCGAACTCATGGACAACATGAACCACGGTGGCCGCATCGCCATGCTGGGGTTGCCGGGCGACCCGTTCGCCATCGATTGGGGCCGGGTCATCACCTACATGCTGACGATCAAGGGCATCTACGGCCGCGAGATGTACGACACCTGGTACGCCATGAGCGCGATGCTGCAGTCGTCGCCGGAGCTGGAGCGCGCGGTGCGCTCGGTCATCACCCACCGTTTCCCGGCCGAGCAGTGGCAGGACGCGTTCGCCGCCGCCCGCTCCGGCGACTGCGGCAAAGTCGTCATGGATTGGAGCTGAAAGCCATGTACACCAACAAGGACTCGCTCGTCGCCACCCTGCGGGAGATCGACGACGCCGGGCTGACCAAGCACGAGCGCGAGCTCTCCGGTCCCCAGTCGGCACATGTGAAGACCGCCGGTGCGCAGGCGCTGAACTTCTGTGCCAACAACTATCTGGGGCTCGCCGATCACCCGGACGTGGTCGCCGCGGCCCGAGATGCGTTGGACGAGTGGGGTTTCGGTATGGCGAGCGTGCGCTTCATCTGTGGCACGCAGACCCAGCACCGGGAGCTCGAACGGCGGATCGCCGACTTCCTCGGCACCGATGACGCGATCCTCTATTCGTCGTGTTTCGACGCCAACGGCGGCATCTTCGAGGTGCTGTTCGGTGCGGACGACGCGATCATCTCCGACGAGCTCAACCATGCATCGCTGATCGACGGCATCCGGTTGTCCAAGGCGAAGCGGTTCCGCTACAAGAACGCCGACATGACCGATCTGCGCGGTCAACTGGAAGCCGCGAAGGCGGCGGGGGCGCGGCATACCGTGATCGTGACGGACGGCGTCTTCTCGATGGACGGCTACTACGCCCCGCTCGCCGAGATCTGCGACCTAGCAGAGGAATTCGGCGCCCTGGTGATGGTCGACGACTCCCACGCGGTCGGGTTCGTCGGCGAGAACGGCGGCGGCACGCCGGAATACTGCGGCGTCGTGGACCGGGTCGACATCGTCACCGGCACCCTGGGGAAGGCACTCGGCGGTGCGTCCGGCGGGTATGTCGCGGCTCATCAGGAGATCGTCGATCTGCTCCGGCAGCGGTCGCGGCCCTACCTCTTCTCGAACGCCGTCGCGCCCTCGGTTGTCGCGGGGTCGATGAAAGCCCTTGAGATCGCGGGCAATTCCCGTGAGCAGCGCGAGAAGCTCGCGGCCAACACCCAGCTCTTCCGGACGCTGATGACCGAGGCCGGCTTCGAGGTGCTTCCGGGCAGCCACCCGATCACGCCGATCATGTTCCCCGGTGAGGACGGCGCGCGGCAGGCCGCGCAGATCGCCGACGCCATGCTGCGGCGTGGGGTCTACGTGATCGCGTTCTCTTATCCGGTGGTCCCGCGGGGCAAGGCCCGCATCCGGGTGCAGTTGTCGGCGGCGCACAGCGAGGAGGACGTGCGCGCGTGTGTGCGGGCCTTCGAGGAGGCCCGCGCCGAGGTGCAGCCGTAACTACAAGTACAACCCGGTCGAGCCGGTATCGACGCGCTGTGCCGCGACGGCGTGCAGGTCGCGCTCGCGCAGCAACAGGTAGGTGCGGCTCTGCAACTCGACCTCGGCACGGTCCTCGGGGTCGAAGAGCACGCGGTCGCCGATCTTGACCTGGCGCACGTGCTGCCCGATGGCGACGACCTCCGCCCAGGCGAGCCGCTTCCCCACCGATGCCGTTGCGGGTATGACGATGCCGCCACCGGACTTGCGCTCGCCGCCGTCACCGTCGGCAGACACCAACACGCGGTCGTGCAGCATCTTGATGGGCAGGTTGCCCGGGGTGGTCTCAACCACGTGCGCGCCGCACCAGGCCGATCGTCAGCAGCAGCGCCGCCACCCCGCCCAGCACCATGGCGAGCTTCTGGGTGTCGAGTTCACCGTCCGGGGTGTGGGTGAAGCCGCCGACCTTCAGCTTGGCGTCCTCCACACCGCGCTTGGCCAGCTCCTTGGGCTGCGCACGGAAGGCCAGCTCGTCGATGGTCCCGGCCAGGCGCTCACGCGTCGCCGCAAGATCCGCCTCGATCTCCTTGGCGGAACGCGTGGCTGGTGTCGCGGGGGCCTTGTCAGCCATGGGATTCTCCTCGGCTCGAAGTTCGTTCGGTACGGGACGCACGACCCGGGCATCGTGTGTCGGACTCGCCTGAGACGATAACGCAGTAATGCTCACACGTAACCGGTAGCTCCCAGGAGGATCAAGCATGTCGCGACTCGAGATCGGCGATCAGGCTCCGGCGTTCACGCTTACCTCGGACACCGGCAAGCAGGTGTCGCTGGCCGACTTCGCCGGCAAGCACGTGGTCATCTTCTTCTACCCCGCGGCGATGACACCCGGTTGCACCAAGGAGGCCTGCGACTTCCGTGACTCGCTCACGACCCTGCAAAGCGCGGGCTACGAAGTCATCGGCATCTCGCCGGACAAGCCCGAGAAGCTGGCCAAGTTCGTCGACAAGGAGTCGCTCACCTACCCGCTGCTCGCCGACCCCGACAAGCAGGTGCTCGAGGCCTACGGTGCCTATGGCGAGAAGAAGCTCTACGGCAAGGCCGTCGTCGGCGTCATCCGGTCCACGATCGTGGTGGACCCCGACGGCAAGGTGGAGCTGGCGAAATACAACGTGAAGGCGACCGGCCACGTCGCTTCACTCGCCAAGGCGCTGAAGCTCGCATGAGCAACCTGTCCCGATGGGAGCAGGGGCACCGCGGTTACGGCGCACGGTTCGCACAACTGCTGCGCGACGGGGTCGACATCACCGGTGAGGCACGCCTCGCGGACGTCCTGCTGCCGCGTGGCAGCCGGGTGCTCGACGCCGGCTGCGGCATGGGGCGGATCGCCGCCGCGCTGGAGGCCACCGGTCACGACGCCTATGGCGTGGACCTGGACGCGGAGCTGTTGGCGATGGCCGGCCGCACCTATCCCGCGCTGCCCGTTGCCCAGATCCGGTTGGAAGATGTCAGCCCCGAATCACTTGCCGCGCAGGAGTTTCCGACGTCGTACGACCTCGTCGTCTGCGTCGGCGACGTCATGGTGTTCCTCGCCGAGGACTCCGAGCGCGACGTGCTGGCGGCCTTGCGCACGGTCGTCACGGACAACGGCCGCCTGCTGGTCGGCTTCCACCAGGACGACTCCACGTCCGGCAAGCGCGCCTACCCGGCAGACGAGTTCATCGCCGATGCCGAGGCGAGCGGCTGGCAGCTGGAGTCGCGCTTCGCGACATACGACCTGCGGCCGGAGCCGGGCGACGACCTGTTCTTCGTGGGGATCCTCCGCGCCGTCTGATCCCCCACTCTGACGGCGCTGCCCCACTCTGACGGCGCTTCCCGCCACTCTGACGGTCGTGTCGCTTGGTTGACGGCCGAATTCGACCGTCACCCATGAACATGACCGTCAGGGTCTCCCGACACGCCACGCCGTACACTCGTGCTCGCGCGCGAGTGGCGGAATCAGGTAGACGCGCCAGATTTAGGTTCTGGTGCCTTCGGGTGTGCGGGTTCGAGTCCCGCCTCGCGCACCCAGAAGATCGATCCGGCTTCCCACCACTGACGGTCGAAACAGCCGCTGACGCTCGGACCGGTCGCTGACGGCGCAGCGGAGGCGTCACCGGCCGTTTCCGGCGTCACCCGCACCGTCGCCACCTGCCGTCAGTACGTCGCGCGTAGCTCATCGAGCATCTGCGGCATCGCGCCGATGCCGATCGACAAATGCCCCTCACCTTCGAGCAGGTGTGCCATGGCGCCCGGAACATTGGCGGCCAGCCAGTGGCCGTGCGCGAAAGGCACCATCAGGTCGGCACTCCCCTGCCAGACGAAGGTGGGCACGGACATCTTCGCGAGGTCGAATCCCCACGGCACGGTGAACGCGATGTCGTCGTCGGCCCAGCCGTCGACGCCGTTCTTCAGGGCCTCCCGGAAATTCGCGGCCATCTCCTCTCCGGCCTCGTCGGTGATCTCCTTGCGGTCGACTTCGGGCAGCAAGGTGTTGAGTTCGCTGAGGATCGCTTCCGGCGTGGCGTCCTTGAGCTCCTCGCGCATGCCGTCCAGCAACGGTCGCAGCTCGCCCTCGCCCTTCAGTGCAGCCCCGAACTCGTCGATGTTGCCCTCACCCATGCCGGCGAGGAAGTCCAGTCCGTCGGCTGCGTATGGCGCCACGCCGGCGATGCAGAGCACCCCGGTGATGCGGTCCGGGAGCAGGGCACCGGTGGCCAGCGTGTGCGGTCCACCGCCGGACCAGCCTGCGGTCATGGCCTTTTCGGCTCCGAGGTGATCGAGGATCGCGACGACGTCGTCCACGACGTCGGCGACCTTGCGGCCCTCGCGCCGCGTCGAGTCGCCATACCCGGCACGCGAATACGTCACCAGCCGGATGCCCCGCTCCGCGGCCTGCTCGGACATCACCCGGCGGGGCAGCACCGATCCGGGCGTGCCGTGGTGGAAGAGGAGCACCGGTCCCTCGTCGGCGCCGGTGATGCGGATGTCGAGGTCGCGGCCGTCGGGCAGGGAGATCAGTGTCATGTAGCACAGCCTGCCATTCGCGGCTCGCGATGTAGCGCGTCGGGGCTCAGCGCACCATCACCGAGATCGAGTGATATCCGGTGGAACCGTCAGGCGCAGGCGGTGCTTGCGCGGCGATCTGGACCGCGCCGGTCGCGTCGATGGCCCGCACCGTGAGGGTGTGGTGGCCGGGCGGTGCGTCCCACTCGTAGACCCACTGCCGCCACGCGTCCGCCGTGACGTCCGCGCCCAGGCGCGCGTCGCGCCATACGCCGTCGTCCACCCGCACCTGCACCCTCGCGATCCCGACGTGCTGGTGCCAGGCGACGCCGGCGACCGCGACCCTGCCCGCCGCGACCTTCGCCCCGGCCTGCGGCACGTCGATCCGGGACGAGGTCTTGACCGGGCCGCGCGCCGACCAGCCGCGTGGCGTCCAGTAGCCGGCGTCCCGCGCGAACGTGGTGACCTTCAACTCGGTCAGCCACTTGGTCGCAGAGACGTATCCGTAAAGCCCCGGCACCACCAGCCGGGCGGGGAAACCGTGCTCGGCCGGCAACGCCTGACCGTTCATCGCGATCGCGACCAGTGCGTTACGGCCGTCGGTCAGTGCGTTCAGCGGCGTGCCGGCGGTGAAACCGTCGACGCTGCGGGACAGCACCATGTCCGCCCCGGACTGCACGCCGGCTTGCGCGAGCAGCTCACGCACCGGCCAGCCGGTCCAGATGGCGTTGCCGTTGAGGTTGCCGCCCACTTCGTTCGACACGCACATGAGCGTGATCATCGCCTGCTGCATCGGCATGGAAAGCAGGTCGTTCCAGCCGATTTCGACCTCGTGGTCCACCATGCCGGTGACCCGCAGCTGCCAGGACGCAGGGTCCACCTGCGGGACGACCAGCGCGGTGTCGATGCGATAGAACTCGCGGTTGGGCACGATGTATGGCGTCACTCCCCCCACTCCGACGGATGCGCCGGGCGGGACGGTCACCGGGTGCGCGACGTGCGGCGGCACGAACGCATCCCGTGCCGCCTGCACCGCGCGTGATCCGCTGCTCCAGGCTCGACCGGCCAGCCCCAGGACCGCGGCGCCGACGATCGCCCCCACACCGAGCAGCGCCGCGCGCCGGGTGGTCGCCGCCGCGGACGTCGGCTCGGCGGCCGGGAGCAGGATCCGGTCACGCCACCGGTGCAACGCCGTGAGCCCGAGGGCGGCTCCGGCCAGCAACGGCAACAGATCGACGAAACCGGCGTGCGGCCGGGACGTGACCGCCGCCGCGGCGATCGCCACGAGCACCACGAAAACGACGAGTGCGGCGGTGTAGCGCCGCGAGGACAACCGGCCGATCAGCAGGCTCAGCAGGATCAGCACCGCGGCGATGCCACCGAGCAGGACGTGCTTGTCGTTGGTCCCGAAGTTGTCGACGGCGAAGGTCTTCAGCCAGGGCGGCGTCCGGTCGATGAACGCGGCACCGACCGCCAGCACCGGCGACGGCGTGCCGGTGCTCCACCCGAGACGCAGGACGACGCCGGCGAGCAACTCGGCGACCCCGATGGTGACCGCACCGGCTACGACCCCACCGGCGGCTGCGAGCAGTCGGGGCGCCCGAGGACCAGGCGACCCCGGCTCCAGGTGCTGGGCCCGATCGGCGTGCTGGGTGACCATCCGCTCATGGTCGCACTCGAGGCTGAGACTTCTACTGTTCGAGTAGTTCCGCCAGATCCTGTCGGAGCGCCCGCACCGCGATGCCGCGGTGCGAGATCGCGTTCTTCTCCTCGGCGTCCAGCTCCGCGAGCGAACGACCATCGGGCAGCTCGAAGATCGGGTCGTAGCCGAAACCGTTGTCGCCGCGCTGATTCCGCGTCAGCACGCCGTGCACCTCGCCGAAGCGGGATCGCTCCGTGCCGTCCGGGAGGGCGAGGACGACACAACACACGAACTTCGCGGTGAGCCGTTCGGCCGGCACGTCCGCGGTCTGTGCCAGGAGCAGGTCGATGTTCGCCTGATCCGCACCGTGCGTGCCGGACCAGCGCGCCGAGAACACACCGGGGCAGCCGCCGAGCACATCGACAGCCAAGCCCGAATCGTCAGCGACAGCAGGTAAGCCCGTGGCTTGCGCCACCGCCTGCGCCTTGAGGGAGGAGTTCTCGAGGAAGGTCACGCCGGTCTCGACGACATCGTCCACGCCCGGGAACGAGCCGACCGACACGACCGAAACCTCGGCGAGTGCCGGCACCTCGGCGACCAGCTGCTGCATCTCGCGGAGCTTGCCGGCGTTGCGGGTGGCGAGGACGAGGGTGCGGCCCGCCATCAGACGCGCTCCCTGGCCGGTGCCTCCAGCGCCGCCTGCTGCAGTGCGGTGAGGTCGCCGATTCCCTTCTCCGCCAACGCGAGCATCGCGTCCAGCTCGCGACGGTCGAAGGGCGCGCCCTCCGCGGTGCCCTGGACTTCGACGAATCCGCCGGCGCCGGTCATCACGACGTTCATGTCGGTCTCCGCTGTGGAGTCCTCCGGGTAGTCCAGGTCGAGCACCGGGGTGCCCTTGACGATGCCCACACTCACCGCGGCGATCGACCCGGTCAACGGCTGCGCCTTGGCCGCGATCAGGCCGCGCTGCCGGGCGTCGGCGATGGCGTCGGCGAGCGCGACATACGCGCCGGTGATCGACGCGGTGCGGGTGCCGCCGTCGGCCTGCAGCACGTCGCAGTCGAGAACGATGGTGTTCTCGCCGAGCGCCTTGGTGTCGATGATCGCGCGCAGGGACCGCCCGATCAACCGGGAGATCTCGTGGGTGCGTCCGCCGACCTTGCCCGTGCGCGACTCGCGGCTCGAGCGGGTGTTGGTCGCGCGCGGCAACATCTCGTATTCGGCGGTGACCCAGCCGGTGCCCTGCCCGGCCAGCCACCGCGGCACGCCCGCGGTGAACGATGCCGCGACGAGCACTCGCGTCTTGCCGAACTCCACCAGCACGCTGCCCTCCGCGTGGTCCAGCCAGTTGCGGGTGATGCGCACCTCCCGCAACTTGTCGGGAGCACGGCCGTCATGTCGGGTCAGGTCAGTCATGGTCGCCAGCGTAGGAGAGCGGCCCTGGGCTCCGATCGACCGGCACAGCGCTGCATCGAGCGGCATACCGAATCGGGCCGGATCGGTATGCCGCTCGTGACAGAGGTATGCCGCTCGATCAGAACGGGCCCGCGCTACTCCAAGCCCTGAACTGCCTTGCGCAGCAAGGCGTTCAGCTGCACCAGCTCTTTACCGCTCAGCGGACTGAGCAGTTCCTGCTCCCGGCGCATCCCGGCATGGACGTACTTGTCCCACGCGTCCCGGCCGGCCTGCGTCGGCCGCACCAGCACCCGGCGCCGGTTGGAGCTGTCGGTCTCCCGAGTGATCAGTCCCGCGCGCTCGAGCCGGTCCAGCCGCCCGGTCATCGAGGCCTTCGTGACGCCGACCGCTTCCGCGAGCTGAGTGGGTGTCGCCTCCGTCGGGTGGGGCTGCACCATCAGGTGGTGCAGTGTGTCGTAGTCCTCCCGGGTGAAATCCTGCTCGTCGAGGAACGCCGCCACGTCCCGGCGCTGCTTGACGCGCAGCAGAAACTGCATGCGGGTGATCGCACCCTCCACCTCCGGGTCGAAGGCCGGATTGTCCGCCCACAACGCCGCCCATCGTGCGACATGGAGATCCACCGAGTCCTGCGCGCTGGCCATGAGCGTAGATTAGTACGTCGATGAATTGTTCGTTGACTAACAATTCGGCACCAAACTAGTCTCGAGCTGTGACCACTAAACGTGCCGAACCGCTCCCCCGGGACTTCCGGCTGATCGCCGCCGGCCAGGGCCTGTCCTGGTTCGGCAGCATGTTTCAGCCGGTGGCGCTGTCGGTGGGCATCCTGCTGCACGGCGGCTCGGTCGGAGAGCTCGGCGCGCTGATGGCCGTCCTCGTGGTGACGAGCACGATCTTCACGCTCGCCGGCGGTGTGTGGAGCGATCGACTCTCGCCGCGACTGGTGATGATCTGGACCGATCTGATCCGCGCCGCCGACGCGGTCGCGATCGGGTTGCTCTTCGCGAGCGGTCACGCCGGATTCGCAACGCTCGCACCGCTCATCGCCGTCTTCGGGGCGGCGAGCGCCTTCTTCCGGCCGGCCATGCAGTCGTTGAAGCCGATTCTGGTCGCGCCGGCTCAGCGCCAGCGGGCGAATGCCGTGCTCAGCGTGCTGCAGGGCAGCACCCAGGTCGCCGGACCGGCCCTGGCCGGTGTGATCGTCGGCTTCGCGGGGGCGCCGGCAGGTTTCTACATCAACGCAGTCAGCTTCCTCGCATCGTGCGCGTCGGTGTGGCTCGCCCGACCGAACATCCTCCGCGGCGAACGCGGCGCGAGCTTTGTGACCGACCTGCGCGACGGCTGGCAGGCGGTCCGTGAACGTGACTGGCTGGTGGTCGGCATCGGTGCGGCCGGCGTCTATCACATCGCGAACGGAGTGCTGCTCGTCCTCGTCCAGGTCGTCGCCCTGCGGGACCTCGGGGGCGCGCACGCCTACGGCTACATCGCGGCCGCAGAAGGCGCCGGCGGCCTGATCGGCAGCGCCGTCGCGCTGCGAGCTCGGCTGCGCTACCCGCTGCGCGCGGGCTGGTTCACCTGCGCGCTGATGGGAGTGTGGGCGGCCGGCTATGTGTGGCCGGGCCGTCTCGACACGGTCATCGGCACCGGCTTGATCGGCTTCGCCGGGTTGATGTTCTTCAGCGTCATGTGGGAGACGGCGGTCCAGGACGGAGTGCCGCATCACCTGCTCGCCAGGGTCGCCTCCTGGGACATGCTGGTGTCGTTCGTCGGTATGCCGCTCGGCAATGCTCTCGCCGGCCCACTCGCCACGTGGTACGGCGTCAAGCCGGTCATCGGGAGCTGCGCGGTCGTGCTCAGCTGCTCGGCGCTGGCACCGCTGCTGTGGCGCAGCAGCCGCAATCTGCAGCACGCGGAACCCGCGGCCGATGACGGCGTCCTCGCTGCGGACGGCCCTCGCCATACCTAAGCTGATCGCCATGGGACTCATGGACAAGATCCGCGGAGAGCTCGTCGACATCATCGAGTGGATCGACGACTCGCACTCGGCACTGGCGTGGCGCTTCCCGCGCTACAACAACGAGATCAAGAACGGCGCGAAGCTGATCGTCCGTGAGGGCCAGGAGGCCGTCTTCGTGCACACCGGCAAGCTGGCCGACCGCTTCGGTCCCGGCATGTACGAGCTGACGACTGAGAACCTGCCCGTCATGGCGACGCTGCAGGGCTGGCAGCACGGCTTCAACTCCCCCTTCCGCAGCGAGGTCTACTTCATCAACACTCGCCCGGTCACCGATTTCCGCTGGGGCACCGCCAATCCGGTGACCGTGCGAGACCCCGACTTCAAGATGGTGCAGCTGCGGGCCAACGGTCTGTGCGTGGTGCGGGTCGTCGACCCGGCGATCTTCCTGCGCCAGGTCATCGGCACCGACTCCCAGGTGCAGATCGATGAGATCGGCGAGCTGCTGCGCCGCGTCATCACCCTCGCGTTCTCCGACCTGGTGATGGAGACCAAGCTCGGCGTGATCGACCTCCAGGGCAAGCAGGTCGAGCTGTCGGCGAAGCTGCGCGATTTCGTCGCCGAGCGCGTCGACGACGAATATGGCCTGGGCATCGACTCGATCACGATGAACATCTCGCTGCCCGACGAGATCACCAACGCCATGACGCGCGGTGTCGCCAAGGGCGTCGAGGCGGCGGGCTGGACCGGCAACCTGGGCGACATGCAGCGCTACCAGCAGGCGATGGCCGCCGAGGCGATGGTCAACGCGGCCGGCAACCCGGGGGGTGGTGCGATGGGGCAGATGATGGCGGCCGGGATGGGCGCCGCGATGGGTGCCCAGCTGGCCGGCCAGGCCGCCGGCTCGCTCGGCGGACAACCGGCCGGGTCTCCCCCGCCGCTGCCCGGCGGGACCTTCTACGTCGGGGTCAACGGTCAGCAGCAGGGGCCCTTCACCATCGAACAGCTTCGCAGCTCCGGGCAGTTGAAGCCCGACACGCTGGTCTGGACCGCCGGTATGCCGCCGTGGGCGCCCGCCTCCGGCATACCGGAGCTCGCGACGTTGTTCGCTCCCACCCCGCCGCCGCTGCCGAACGCCGCGCCGCCGGCTCCGCCGGCGGCTCCGGCTGCGCCGGCGGAGTGACGTCATACCGATGACGGACGACCAGCCCGAACCGCCACCCCTGCCCACACCGCCACCACTGCCCCAGCCTCCTCGCTTGCCCGACCCCGGTGCATTGCGCGACCCGGCGCAAACGCGAGGCGACGACCAGCGCTTCGACGGCTCGCCGCGAGCTCGCGAGCAAGAGCCGACGAAGGGCTGCGAGGAGCCGAGCCAAGGGCAATTGCAGCAGTCGGAGCAGACGCGGACCTACCCGTGTCCGCAGTGCGGCGCCAACCTCGTCTACGACCCCGGGCACGACCAGCTGCTGTGCCTGTCCTGCGGGCACGCGGAGGCGATCACGGCGCCGCAGGGCACGGTGGCCAAGCGCGACCTGGGCACCGCGATGCAGCAGCTCGCCGAGCGGGTCGCCGCGAACGAGCCGCAGTCGCTCACCCGCGAGGTCGTCTGCCAGAACTGTGGTGGCACAACGTCGTTCAACGGAACGCTGACCGCGACGCGGTGCCCCTACTGCGCCACGCCGATCCAGCGCAACGACCTGCAGCGCGCGCCCGAGCGCCTGCCGATCGACGGCGTGCTGCCCTTCCAGATCGACGAGCGGACCGCGCACGACAACGTCCAGCAGTGGATCAACAGCCGCTGGCTCGCGCCGCGCGAGTTCAAGACCTATCGCCAGGTCGGCTCGTTCACCAGCATCTACCTGAGCTACTTCTCGTATGACGCGCAGACCGTCACCGACTACACCGGGCAGCGCGGCGAGAACTACACCGTCGAGGTCGGCGAGGGTGACAACCGGCACACCGAGACGCGCACCAACTGGTGGCCGGTGTCGGGCCGCGTCAGCAACGACTTCCGGGACGTCCTGGAGCCGGCGAACACCCGGCTGGACCACAAGAAGCTCGTGGCGCTGGA
The DNA here is from genome assembly GCF_058148645.1 of Flexivirga sp. YIM B11880. Classification (NCBI taxonomy): domain Bacteria; kingdom Bacillati; phylum Actinomycetota; class Actinomycetes; order Micrococcales; family Dermacoccaceae; genus Flexivirga; species Flexivirga sp. YIM B11880. The sequence goes on along the minus strand of NZ_JBMAMH010000002.1, from coordinate 6,569 downwards.
GCCGTGGCCGGTCCCGGCGGCCCGGCCCTATTCGGCGCAGTATGTCGCGGGCCACCTCAGCCGGACCTATGACGAGGACGCCGGGCAACGCTTCGAGAACGGAGCGCGGCAGCAGATCGACGCGGAGATCCGCAGCACCGTCCAGCGTGACATCGGTGGCGACGAGCAGCGGATCGACCAGGTCCGCACGAGCTACGCCTCGCTCACCTTCGCGCAATTGCTGCTGCCCGTCTGGCTGCTGACGGTGACCTTCGAGGGCAGGCCGTTCCAGGTCTTCATCAACGGGGTGACCGGGGAGGTGCAGGGCCGGCGGCCGTGGAGCAAGGTCAAGATCGCCGCCGCCGTCGTCGCCGCGCTGATCGTGATCGCCATCGTGCTGGTGCTGGTGAAGGCGACGCGGGGCAGCTGAGCGCCTCAGAGGTCGTATGACGCGAACGGCTCGGCGAGTTCGACGTCGCCCGGCCAGACCGCCGCAGCCTGCACGCGACACGTCTCGCGGTCGTTCCACGCCGGGATGTGGGTCAGCATCAGCCGTTTGACGCCGCCCGCGTCGACCGCCGCCCGCGCGGCGCGCGAGCCGGACAGGTGGATTCCCTCGACGTCGTCGTCGCGGCCGTCGCAGAACGCCGAATCGGTGAGGGCCAGGTCGGCACCGGTCAGCAGCGGGCCGAGGGCCGGCGTGCTGTCGGTGTCACCCGTGTAGGCGAGCACGCAGCCGTCGGCCTCGACGCGCAGTCCGTAGGCCTCGACCGGGTGATTGACGCGATGCGGCGTGATGGTGAACGGCCCGACGCGGAAGGACTGCTGGTCGACCAGCTGCCGGAAGTCGTACTCCGGCTCCAGCAGACCCGGGTCGGTCGCTTCCTCGTCGGTCACGGCCGCCGCGCGCGCCACCCGCAGGGCGGTGCCCGCCGGACCCCACACCGGCACGGTGACGGCCGCCGGCTGTCCCGGGTGGTAACGCAGCACGACGTGCAGCCCGGACAGGTCAGCGCAGTGGTCCGGATGCAGGTGCGAGAGCACGATGGCGTCGATGGCGAGCGGGTCGATGAAGCGCTGCAGGGAGCCGAGGGCACCGTTGCCGAGGTCGAGCAGCAGGTTCCAGGTGCGCCCGTCGTGCTCGGCCTGGACCAGGTAGCACGAAGCAGGCGAATCGGGCCCGGCATACGATCCGGCACACCCCACGACGGTCAGCTTCACGAGACTCCAATCTCCTTCTCGCCGCGCGGGATGTTGCCGGTGAAGACATGATCGAACTCCGGGCCCAGGCCGAGGAACCTCCTTGCCAGCCTTCGGAATTCGTCGGGGTCGCCCGTGGTCGTGAAGGAGTGCCCCGGCTCGGTGGTCTCCGCCCGCAACAGATCTGCGTCGGCCAGCACACGGTACAGGTCCTTCGCCGTTTCCTCAGCCGATGAGACCAATGTCACGCCGTCGCCCATGACGTAGGAGATCACCCCGGTGAGCAGCGGATAGTGGGTGCATCCGAGCACCACGGTGTCGACGTCGTCCTGCTTCAGCGGCTCCAGATAGGCGCGGGCGCATTCCAGCAACTCCGGCCCGCCGGTCACGCCGGCCTCGACGAATTCGACGAAACGCGGGCACGGCACGCTCGCGATGTGCAGGTCGGGAGCCGCGGCGAACGCGTCCGGGTAGGCCCGTGACTGGTGCGTGCCGCGGGTGGAGATCACGCCGACGCGGCCGTTGGAGGTGGCCCGCACGGCTCGGCGGACGGCCGGCCGGATCACCTCGACCAGGGGGACGTCATACCGCTCCCGCGCGTCGTGCAGCACGGCGGCCGACGCAGTGTTGCAGGCGATGACGAGCGCCTTCACGCCGTGGTCGACCAGCCGGTCGAGGCACTCCAGCGCGTAGGCGCGCACCTCGCCGATCGGCCTGGGTCCGTATGGCGCACGCGCGGTGTCGCCGAGATAGGCGATCGACTCGTGGGGCAGCTGGTCGAGCACCGCCCGGGCGACGGTCAATCCGCCGTACCCGCTGTCGAAGATTCCGATCGGTGCGTCAACCACCGTTAAAGGGTAGGGCGTGGGTCCGGGGTACTCGTCGTCCGTGGGGTTACTCGTGCCGCACGAACGGGTTGTCCAGCACGCCGATGTCACCGATCTCGACCGAGACCCGCTGCCCCGGCTGCACCGGCCCCACGCCTTCCGGAGTGCCGGTGAGGATGACGTCGCCGGGCAGCAGGGTGAACGCCTTCGACACGTACGAGACCAGCGTCGCGACGTCGAAGATCATGTCCTGGGTGGTGCCCTCCTGGACGGCGGCACCGTCGACCCGGGTGATCACGCGCTGTTGCGTCGGATCCAGATCGGTCTCGATCCACGGCCCGAGCGGGCAGGAGGTGTCGAAGCCCTTGGCCCGGGCCCACTGCCTGTCGGACTTCTGCAGATCGCGGGCGGTCACGTCGTTGGCGCAGGTGTAGCCGAAGATCACCGACCGCGCGTCCTCGGGCTCCACGTCCTTGCACATGCGGCCGATCACGACGGCCAGCTCGCCCTCGTAGTCCACCCGCTGCGACTGCGACGGCATGACGACCGGGTCACCCGGGCCGACGACCGCAGTGTTGGGGACGAGGAACATCAGCGGGCGCTCAGGCACCTCGTTGCCCAGCTCGGCCGCGTGATCGGCGTAATTGCGGCCGATGCCAACGATTTTGGAGCGCGGGATCACCGGGGCGAGCAGCCGCACCTCCTCGACCGTCGTGGTGACACCGGTCAGCTCGATCTTGGTGTAGAGCGGGTCGCCGGAGATCTCGGCGATCTTCTCACCGGCTCCGTCGACCAGTCCGAACGTGGGGTCCTCACCGGTCGTGTATCTCGCAATGCGCACCGGCTCACCCTATCGACGCGGGCGCTTCCCTCAGTTGCTGAGGTATGGCGCCAGCGACGACGCCATCACCGCGTATCCCGTGTCGTTGGGGTGGATGTTCTGCTTGGTGCACATCCAGGTCCATTCGCAGATGCGCGCGACGTTGGTCGGCAGCTCGCCGAGCCCCGGCACGCTGGTCGGTGTCCAGTCGTCGCTCTGGAACGCGGTGGCGACGTCGGCGACCGGCGCGTTGACGGTGGCCGCGGCAGCTGCGATCTCGCCGTTGAAGATTGTCGCGAGGCCGGCCGACTGCTTGGCGACCGCCTGGCCGGGCGCACCGAGCAGGTAGGCGGCGAGGAACGGGTTGTAGTAGTTGAGCACGATGAGCTCGGCGTTGGGCGCGGCGGCGTGCAGCTTCTGCAGGATCGGCGGCAGGTTGGCGGCGACCGATCGCAGCCCACCGGCGATGCACGTCTGGTCGATGGCGCCGTTCTGGACACAACTGTCGACGTCGTTGGAGCCGAGGTCGATCGTGATGACGCCGGACTGGTTGCGATGCCCCGTGAGGAAGTGCAACGCCTGAGCCTGCTGGCTGCGCTCGGCGGGGCAGCGCGTCCCCGTGACGAACGTGGTCGTGGTCTCACCGGAGCACGCGAGGTTCGTGAGCTTGACGCTCTTGTTCTGCTGCTCGAGCATGGCCAGCGCCCCGCCGACGTAGCCACCGGTCTTGTCGTCCCCGGTGCCCGGTTGGTAGCCGGCGGCGAGCGAGTCGCCGAGAGCGAGATACCACTTCGGCGACGGTGCGTCGCCGTGCGCCGTGCGGACCGGCATCGCGTGCGCCGTGCGGACCGGCATCGCGTTCGCCGAAGCCGGCAGCGCGACGGTGGTGGCCGCCGCGACGGCAACGACGGCGAGGGAGAGCAGACGACGCATGAGATGCGGCTCCTTGAAGTTGACCGGGCCCCGATCCGATCACTGTAACCACCGGTGACCTGGCTCACCGACGTTTGCCGGTAGTTAGGATCACCCGGTGCCGCAGGATCTTTCGTATGCCGAGTGGGCGCCGCTCGCTGCTGCGCACGCCCTCCGGGTGGACGAGCTGACACGAGGGCACCGCGAGCGCCGAGCGAGCGGACGCGGGCACCCTGTCGAGGACTTCCTCTTCACCTATTACTCGCACCGGCCGGCGCTGCTGCGCCGCTGGCACCCCGGGCTCGATGTGCGGTTGTATGACGCCCCGCAGCATGCCGGCTGGCGGTTCTACCGGTCGGAGTCCGGCATGACGTCGGTCGACGTGGAATCCTTTGCTCGCGAACGCGGTTCGACGGTGCAGTTCGTGCGGTCCCTGCTGGGCGCCACGGCCGGCCGGGCACCGTCGCTCGGGTGCTTCGGCCTCCACGAGTGGGCGATGGTCTACCGCTCCGGCGACGTCCGGCACGAAGCCTGGCCGCTCCGCCTCGGTCGTGCGGGCACCGACGAGGTGGTTGAGCGGCATACCATCCGGTGCTCGCACTACGACGCCTTCCGGTTCTTCACCGACGACGCGCGGCCGCGCAACGCCCTGCAACCCACCCGCGAGCGGCAGGTCGCCATGGAGCAGCCCGGCTGCCTGCACGCGGGGATGGATCTGTACAAGTGGGCCTACAAACTGACGCCGGCCGTGCCGAGCAGTCTGCTGCTCGACTGCTTCGAGTTGGCCCGTGACATCCGCGTGCTCGACATGCAGGCCTCGCCCTACGACCTGCGCGAGCTCGGCTACCGGCCGGTGCCGATCGAGACACCGGAGGGCAAGGCCGAATACGTGCGCCGTCAACGGGAGTTTGCCGAGCGTAGCCAGGCGCTGCGCCGGCGCCTCGTCACGACCTGCGACCAGCTCCTCGCGCCCTTGCCGAGAGGCTCAGAAACACACCGAGAGGCCCAGTAAAACTGCGCCGAATCCGCGGATTTACTGAGCCCCTCGAGACGTTTGTGAGCCTCTCGGCACAAGGGTGCGCGGGCGGGAGCCGCGCCGGGAGATCACTGACGGGGCGTGACACCCCGCTTGAGCAGTCCATAGGTGAACGAGTCGACCAGCGCGGTCCAGCTCGCGTGCACGATGTTGGGAGCGACGCCGACCGTCTGCCAGCTGCCGTTCTCGTCGCTGGTCTCGATCAGCACACGCGTGGTGGCATCGGTCCCGTGCGATGCGTCGAGGATGCGGACGCGGAAGTCGGTCAGCTCGAACGCCGTCAACTCCGGGTAGGCGTCCGCGAGCGCCTCCCGGAGCGCATGGTCGAGGGCGTTGACCGGGCCGTTGCCCTCGCCGGTGGCGACGACGCGCTTGCCGGCCGCTCTGAGCTTGACCGTCGCCTCGGACAGTGACGGTTGGTCGGCACCGCTGGAGTCGGTGATGATCCGCCAGGACTCGGTCTCGAAGTAGTGGAGCGACTCCCCGGTGACCTCCTCGCGCAGCAGCAGCTCGAAGGACGCATCGGCCGCGTCGAAGGTCCAGCCCTGCTGCTCGAGGTCCTTGACCCGTTTGACGGTTCGCGCGGCGAGGTCGGGATCGTGGGTCAGGTCGTAGCCGAGTTCCTTGGCCTTCAGCTCGATGCTGGCGCGGCCGGCCATGTCGGAGACGAGCGTGCGCATCGAGTTGCCGACGAGTGCCGGATCGGTGTGCTGGTAGAGGTCGGGGTCGACCTTGAGCGCCGAGGCGTGCAATCCGGCCTTGTGCGCGAACGCACTCGCCCCGACATACGGCTGACGCCCGTAGGGCACCACGTTGGTGACCTCGCTGATGGCGTGGGAGAGGTGCAGTGCCTGGCGCAGGCGTTCCGGCGGCACCACTTGCCGGCCGAGTTTGAGCTGCAGATTGCTGACGACGGTCACCAGGTCGGCGTTGCCGGTGCGCTCGCCGTACCCGTTGATGGTGCCCTGCACGTGGGTGGCGCCGGCCGCCACCGCGGCCAGCGAGTTGGCGACCGCGCAGCCGGTGTCGTTGTGGCAATGGATGCCGAGCCGGGCCTGGGTGCCGGCGAGCACCTCACCCACGACGTCGGTGACCTGCGGCGGCAGCATGCCGCCGTTGGTGTCGCACAGCGCGATCACCGAGGCGCCCGCGGCGGCCGCGGTGCGCACCACTTCGAGCGCGTATGCCGCGTCGGTGCGGTAGCCGTCGAAGAAGTGCTCGGCGTCCAGGAAGACCGAACGCCCCTCGCCGACAAGGAAACTCACGGTGTCCTCGATCATCGCGAGGTTCTCGCGGGGCGTGGTGCGCAGCGCCTCGGCGACGTGCCGGGAATGCGACTTCGCGACCAGCGTGATCACGTCGGTCCGGGCATCGAGGAGCGCACGCACCTGCGGGTCGTCGGCCGCCACCGCGCCCGCTCGGCGCGTCGAACCGAACGCGGCGAGGGTGGCGTTCTGCAACTCCAGCTCGGCGCGCGCCCGTGCGAAGAACTCGGTGTCCTTGGGGTTCGCGCCCGGCCAGCCGCCCTCGATGAAGCCGACTCCGAGCTGGTCCAGGTAGGCCGCGATCGCCAACTTGTCGGTGACCGACAGATTGAGACCCTCCTGCTGGGCGCCGTCACGCAGCGTCGTGTCGTAGACGTGAAAGTCGGTCATGTTGGGGACCTTTCGAGGCAGTGCCCTGCGGTGTGCTTTCGGTGGCCGCGCCGGGCCGATCCTTCGCTCGCTCCGGCGTGGGTGGGCCGGACACGAAAAAACCTCCCGGGGTAACGGGAGGTTGCGCGTCGGACCGGGTC